>NZ_JBIAWZ010000011.1:0-234398 GCF_042896175.1 Streptomyces sp. NPDC001315
TCCGGGCGTGAATCTAAACCGCCGACCCGGGCCTTTTGCCGGCCCCCCCCGCGCCCCCCCGGGGGGGGGGGGGGGGGGTGGGGGGGGGGGGGGGGGGGGGCCCCCCCGCGGGGGGCGCCCCACCGCACAGGGGTCAGCCCACGTGCAGGGTCAGGGCAGCGGTGTGCAGCGCGCCGCCGGTCTGGAACTGCAGGAACAGCCGCCAGTTGCCGGAGGTGGGCAGTTCGGCGTTGAAGGCCAGGTCGGGGCCGCCGTGGTCGCCGGTCACCTTGGTGGTGGGGTGAAGGTGGGCGAACGCGGCGTCGCCTTCGTGGAAGGCGGTCAGGTGGGCGTAGGTGTCCAGGTAGGGCTGCAGGTCGGTGACGGGCTTGCCGTCCTTGGCGATGGAGACGGTCAGCGGGTGCGCCATGCCCGCCATCGGCTCGCCCTTGACGGTGACGCTGTACCCGTCGACCTGCGTGCTGCCGGCGGGGGCGGGCAGCGGGGTCTTGGTGGCTTCGCCGGGCACGGTGACGGTGCGCGACAGCACGAAGTCCTTGCCCTTGCCGGGCCCGGAATCGGGGGCGAAGGAGGCGAACAGGCGCCAGGAGCCGGGGGCGAGGGAGGTCAGGTCGGCACTCCAGGTGCCGTCGGCGGCCATGGTGGGGTGGATGTGCTGGAAGCCGCTCAGGTCGGAGCGGATGGCGTAGAAGTGCATCCGCTTGGTCTGGTCGGGGGCGAAGCCGGTGACCGGCTTGCCGTCCGGGTCGGTCACCGTGAACCGGTAGGTGGTCTGCTTGCCGGACGGCAGGGCCGCTGTTTTGGAGGTGAGGCGGTAGCCGTCCTGGGTGTCGGACAGGCCGTTGCCGGAGGCCATGTGGTCCATGCCGGGCATGTCACCCATCGCTTGCGACGTGCTGGGCGAGGAGGACACGGAGGACTTGCTGCCGTGGTCCATGCCGGGCATGGACGAGGAGTCGCTGGAGGAACCGCAGGCGGCCAGCGTCAGCGCCAGAGCGGTCGCGACGCTTGCCGCTGCGAGGCTGCGGCGGCGCGCAGTGAAACGGGAAGAGACGAACATCGAAGTGGGATCTTTCCGGGTGGGCACACCACACCGGTGGTGCGCGGAAACGAGCAGGACACGGTTGCCGGTTCCGGTCTGGGCCGGGTTCGGCACGCGCCTGTCATGTCCGCGCGATGCACACTTGGAGCAGAAGATCTCGTCCGCCGGCTGGTGGCCCGCGCCACACCGTCCCGCCCGCCGCCGCCCGCAGTCGGGCCGGCATCCATAGGGCGAGTACGGCGGCGCCTGCCACGGTGAGCAGGCCGGGCGTAGGCAAGGGGGTCCGCTCGTGGGCGGGGGTCGACACGCACAGCACGCCGGGCATCCCGGGCGCGTCGGCAGCCAGGACGGCGGGGCCGGGATCGTGCGCGGCCCGCGCGGCTGTGGTCATCACAGCGGCGTCGTGGCCGCCGGTCATCGGCGGGGCCGCGATCGCGGGCATGGTGCCGTGGCAGCCCTCCGCGGCCGTGGCCGGGGCGCCATGCATGAGGAACAGGCCGAACAACACCGCGCACACCGCCAGCAGCCGGGTGGTGCCCCGCCTGTCTGCCTGTGCGCTGTCCACGGCCATGCCCTTCCTTCTCGTTCGGTGCCCGCCATCGGACAATACCCCACCTGGGTATCGATGGCTCGATCCGGGTTCGGGTCCTGCCCCCGTGGGACTGCCTGTGTGGGGACTGGCCGGGACCTGCCGGCATGCCCCTGCGCCTGTCCGACCTCGCTCAGCCGAACGCGCGCCGCGGTGCGCTGCGAGCTACTCTGCGTGTCGCCGACTGCGGCGATGCACCTGACGGCCGAGCACTGTCAGTGCCGTGATCTTCACGACGATGACTGCCAGGACGGCACCGACGACCCGGCCCGCCCAGTGTGGCCCGGAGAACACCGCATCGGCCAGGCCTAGATGGACGGCCACGGCAAGGGTGCCGAGGACCGTGATACCTGCCCAGGTGAGACGCCTGCGCCACGCCGAGCCCGATGCCGCGGGTGGGGGCGTGGTGCCGGAGACCTCTGCGCGCTGGGCGGCAGGCTCTTCTTGCTGTTGCCAGTCCACTCGCAGCTCGTCGCGCCTGCCGAACCTGCCGATGTGCGTTTCCAGGAGGTCCTGGAGCCGCCGCAGCCCCTGCTCGTCGTCGGCCTCGGCGTGCAGCACCAGCGCGTCCGGCTCGGCATCCAAGGCGCACCGGCCCCACGGCAGGCTCAGGACGCCCCGGGTCTGGGACCACTCGACGTGGATCTGCTCCGGCTCGAGTTCGGGTGGCAGGTGCGTACCGGCCGGCGGCGTGGCGTCGCCACTCTGGTGAGACCGCGCACGGTCGCCGAGGTGGCGGCCCTTGTTGGTGAAGTGCTTGCACAACTGGACGAGATACCGGCTGGGCCGGTCGGTGGAGATGCGGGCTTCGGCGATCGGCATGGCGATCCTCGGGTCGGTGGCCGTCAAAGGGAGGTTCAGGTCCTGGTCAGAGCGGCGAGCCATGCCTCGACACGGCCCGGGGCGGCGCTGAGTTCGATGGCGGACGGTTCGACGGAGTCGATACGCCAGCCGTCGGCGAACGCCGCTTCGATCTCGCCACGCGTCACCTTGTGGACCGGACCCCATGCGCCGCGGTCCCGGTCACTGATGCAGAGCATGAAACAGCGGCCGCCCGGCCGCAGTGCGGACCGCAGGCCGTCGACGTACGCGGTGCGGTCCTCGCTGTCGAGGACGTGGAAGAGCCCGCAATCGAGCACGGTGTCGAAGCGCTCACCTAAGTCGGCCAGTTGCCGGGCGTCGTGACGCAGGAACAGTGCCGCCAGGTCGCGGGCACGCGCCTTCTCCTCCGCGGTGCGCAGGGCTCGCGCCGCGAGGTCGATGCCAGTGGCGTCGAGCCCGAGGCCGGCGGCCATGAGCACGTGCTCCCCGGTACCGCAGCCGGCATCCAGTACCCGGCCCCTGAGCGCGCCTGCCTCGGCGAGGACGAGGAAGGCGGGCTGGGGGCGGCCGATGTCCCAGGGCGGTGGGGTGACATACAAGTCGTCGGGCTCCCGGGGAGCCGTTGAGGCTGGGTGATGCGATGAGACGGACATGGGGTGCTCCCCTTGTGCGGTCGGATCCTGATGGCCGGGGACAGGGCCCCGGGCGACACTCCCAGATTTATCGAGACACTCTGTCTACGTCAAGTCATGGTGTTTCCAACCGGTCGCCACGTACACTACGGGTGTGCCGAAACTGTGGAACGAGACGATCCAGGAGCACCGCCGCGCGGTACGGGACACGGTGCTGGAGGTCACGGCAGCTCTCGTGGCCGAGCACGGGCTACGGGGCGTGACGATGTCCCGGATCGCCGAGGGGACCGGGATCGGCCGGGCCACGCTGTACAAGTACTTTCCGGACGTCGAATCGATCCTCACGGCGTGGCACGAGCGCCAGATCGCCGACCATCTACAGGAACTTTCGGCGCTGCGCGACGGGCCCGGGGGACCCGGCGAGCGGCTGACGGCGGTCCTCGGTGCCTACGCCTCCATCCAGCGGCGCCGTCACGGTCACGACGCGGAGATCGGTGCCGTGCTGCACCGCGGAGAGCACGTCGCCCACGCCGAGCGGCATCTGCTCCGGTTCGTCAGTGAACTGCTCGCCGGGGGCGTGGAGGCCGGTGAGGTGCGCGATGACGTGTCACCCGACGAGCTGGCCGCCTACTGCCTGCACGCCCTCGGCGCGGCGGGCGGGCTGCGGTCCCAGGCCGCGGCGCGCAGACTCGTCCAGGTCACGATGGACGGCCTGCGCCCCTCGCGCTGAAGGTCCGGCCTCGCGTTGCAGGAACGGGGAGGTCGGTGCCGACACACGCTTCCCCGAGGGGCAGCCCTTGCCGGGGAGATTGGTGGCGCGGGCAGAGCGTACGCCGTCCCGGCACCTGGAAGGTGCGCTGAGAGCACGGGCAAAGCTGCTCGGCCGGGCCGAGATCGACGTCGATGAACAACGGCGCACCTGGCCGGAGTTGCCGTCGGCACCGTGGCCTCGATCGGCGCCGCCCCGCTTGCCTCAGCCCTGGCCGCCACGCTTGCCGTCAGCGCCGCACGGACGCGTCCGGTGGCCGCTCCCGTAGCGCGCCATAGGCGATGAAGTACGCGGGGAGACGGCGTATCAGGCGTGACCCGGTGAGCAGCGCAGTGATGCGCCGGGCCCGGTCCGCGCTGCCGAAAGGTGGCTGTCCCTGCAGGACGGGCGCGATGAAGCGGGCGTGGGCCGTCCGCTGGAGTGCCTGTGTCGCGACGGTGGTGGGACGTCGACGGCGCTGCACCGCGCGCACGTCGCGCAGGCCCACCGCCCCGCGGCGCAGCGGCTCGACCAGGTGTCGGGCGGCGGCCACGGCGTCCTCCACGGCGAGATTGATACCGATGCCGAAGACCGGTGACATCGCGTGCGCCGCGTCGCCGATGCACAGCAGCCCGGGACGATGCCAGCGGCGCAGACGGTCCAGGTGCACGTCGAGCAGCTTGACGTCGTCCCAGGAACGCAGTGCGTGCGTGCGGTCCGCGAGCCAGGGAACGGCGGCTGCATAGTCCGCCAGGAAGCGGTCGAGGCCGGCGGCGCGTCGCTCGGGGTCGGTGCCCTTGGGGATGAGTGCGGCGCACTGCCAGTAGTCCCCGCGGTCGATCATCGCGGTGAGGAAGCGGTCGCCGGCGCCGCCGACGAGTCCGCGTGGATCGCCCTCGTGCCGCGGCAGCCGGAACCACCAGGCGTCCATGGGGCAGTCGAAGCGGTGCAGTCCCAGTTCGGGCCGGGCGCGGGCCAGTGATCCGCGCCCGTCGCAGGCGACCGTGAGAACGGCGCGCAGTTCGCCGGTGCGGCCGTCGCGAGTGCGGTAGCGCACCCCGGTCACCCGCCCGCCTTCGATCAGGAGGGAGGTCGCCTCGGTGTTCATCCGCAGGTGGAAGGATGGTTCGCGGCGGGCCTCGTCGGCGAGAAGGTCGAGCAGGTCCCACTGGGGCACCATCGCCACGTAGTTGTACGGGCCGGGCAGCACCGCGAGGTCCGCGATCGTGATCATCGACCGGCCGGCCCCGACGGGCAACTGGACGGTGCGGACCCGGCGCTGCGGCAGCCGGGCGAAGCGCTCGGCCAAACCCAGATCGTCCAGCAGCGCCAGCGTCGACGGGTGCACGGTGTCGCCGCGAAAGTCGCGCAGGAAGTCGCCGTGCTTCTCCAGCACGGTCACAGCGATGCCCGCCCGGGCCATCAGCAGGGCGAGGACCATGCCCGCGGGGCCGCCTCCCACCACACAACACGTGGTCCGCTCCATCACGGCCCCACCTTCCGGGTGAGCAGTAATTCATCGTCCGATGAAAATTATACTCCCGTGCGGACGTGGCCCAGCCACAGCCGGCAATGTCGGCCCAGCGGTACAACCCGATCACCGCACCCGCGAGGGCCCCACCCGCAAGCCCGTCCAGGGGCCGGTCCGGCAAGGTGGAGAAGAACGGGATCGGATCACCGATGAGGAGATTCCAGAACGGATCGATCTGGGCCAAACCCGCGAGAAGGCCCCCACACAGGAGGCCGACGGCCGTCCCGCCGAGCGCCTTGTGCCTGAAGCGAGCCTGTCGGGGCCCGGATACAGTTGCGGCGTGGTCGTACCGCGGCCAGTGGTCGATCGCGTTGTTCGCGGTGAATGCGCTGATACCACCGATGAACGCGCCGGTGAGTGCCATGCCCCAAGCCCCAACCGTGGCGTCGGGCCAGTCCTTTGACGGTAAGAAGGCTCCCACGATCGCACCGGCGATCGAGCCGAGGACCGCCCATGTCGCGACCTGCACCCAGGGCAGTACCGCGCATGGCGTCGGCCGGTGTCAGACGCGCGTGAGAAGGCGTTCCAGCGGCCGGGGAACGCGCTTGAGGTCCAGGTGCGCGACCAGCGCCTGCGCGTAGAGTGCCTTGCGACCGCTGTGCGTGCCCATGAAGCGCCGCAGTTGGTGTTCCACGGGCCGTTCCCGCTGAGCCGGCTGGCCCTGGAAGGTGCGGAAGGGGCGCATCTCGCCCTGGGCCTCGATCACCTGCTGCACGTCCTCCGCCCCGAGAGCGCGGATCAGCTCGTCCTCCAGGTCGGCGACGCACAGCTGGAACCCGAGTGTCTCCAGACTGGTGTGCGTGAGACCGGACCCGAGCCCGACCCGCTCCAGATGACGCCGGAAGTGCCGCTCCTCGCCGATGTCGCAGAGGCCGGCCAGCGGGCGATCGAGCCCCGGAGGACCGCACACGTCCAGGAAGCGCCCGATGTTCGTCGCTCCTCCGAGCGGTACGACCGCGACACCCTCCGCGCCGAGGTCCCGGCCGTAGCGCGTGGCCAGCGCTTCGAGCGCGACCTGATCACTGCTCCCCTCGACGAGCACGATCGTCCGCAGACCGCCGTCGGCCAGCTCCCGCGCGACCTCGGCGGCCGCACTTGCCCCCGCTCCGCCGGCCGCCCACGCGGCCAGCGCCAGGCGGAATCGCCTCAACTCATCCACGAAACCTCGCCTCCCGACGCCATCCTGGCACGGCCGAGATCCCGTACGCACGCACGTTTTCCGGGCGAAAGGACTCAAGCCCCGGGGCCTCGGCGGACCGTGTGCTGCGAGCCAAGCCTGGGAAGCGGTGGTGGGGCACACCCATCCGCAGCGTTGTCATCAGGCGAGTGAGGAGAATGAATCGAACGCGATGCGATGCAGGCACTCATCCTGCTCTAGGAGGGCCTGTCCGGCTACCAGCTTCCAGGCGGAGGCCCGGAAGCGGGCGGTGAGGACACGGAGGCGCCGGGCGAGCCGGTCCCTGCGTCTTGGGCGCGCGGGTGCCGCGGATCTGTGGTCGGGGGAGGGGAGAGCGGGCAGCGCGGGACCGGCGTCCCGGTTCAGGCAGCCGGAGCGGGCGGGGCCGACCGCGGCAGGGGTGGTGCCCCGCAGGAACTCGCCTGCGTAGGCGGCAGGCCGGGTACCGGCTCGGCCGACAGGGCCGACGGGTGGACGAGGACGACGGACGGCGGCGGAGTGCAGTACTTGTTCACTTCAGCTGCCGTTTGAGGATCTTGCCGCTGGCGGTCATGGGCAGTTCGTCGCAGAACTCGAACAGGCGCGGGTACTTGTAGGCGGCCATGGCGCTCTTGCACCAGGTGCGGAGGGCGTCTTGCGAGAGGTGCGATCCCTGGCGTCGTACGACGTACGCCTTGACTTCCTCGCCGTGTACGGGGTGCGGGACGCCGACCACTGCGGCCAGGCTCACGTCGGGGTGGGTGAGCAGGGCTTCTTCGAGTTCGCGGGGATAGACGTTGTATCCGCCCCGGATGATGAGGTCCTTGGCGCGGTCGACGAGGACGTAGTCGCCGTCGGCGTCACGCCGTGCGATGTCCCCGGTGAAGAACCAGCCGTCGCGCAGGACCTCGGCGGTGGCGTCGGGGCGGCCGAAATAGCCCTTCATGACGTTGTGTCCGCGGATGGCGACCTCGCCCGGCTCACCGTCGGTGACCTCGGTGCCCGAGGGGTCGACCAGACGCATCTCCACGCCCCATACCGGGCCGCCCACCGAGCCGGGTTTCGGCGGGCGGCCGGGATGCTGGAAGGTGACCATGGGGCTGGTCTCGGACAGCCCGTATCCCTCATGGATGCTGATGCCGAAGGCCTTGCGGAAGCGTTCGGCGATCTCGACGGCGAGCGCCGCGCCGCCCGAAATCGCCATGCGGAGCCGCGTGGTGACGGCCTTGCGGGTGTCGTCGTCGACGGGCTCTTCGAGGAGCTTCCAGTACATGGTCGGGACGCCGGCGAAGACGGTGACTTTCTCGCGGGCCAGCGTCCGCATGACCTTCGCCGCCTCGAAGCGCGGCATGAGCACCATGCGGGCGCCGATGCCGAAGATGGCGTTCATCTGGACGGTCTGGCCGAAGCTGTGGAACAGCGGCAGGACGATCAGGTGTACGTCGTCCTGGCGTGCCTCGATGGTGCGGTGGCAGGTGAGCGCGTTGAGCGTCATGTTGGCGTGGGTGAGTTCCGCGCCCTTCGGACTGCCTGTGGTGCCGCTGGTGTAGAGGATCACCGCGGTGTCCGACTCCAGGGTGCAGACGCTCTCGTGCACGTCGCTCCTGCTCGCCAGCACCGTACTCAGAGTGGGGACGTCGGCCAGGGGGGAATCGTCCGCCGGGTCGTCGGTGATCAGGATCAGGTGCTCGCAGGAGGGCGCCTGCGCCACGGCCTCGGCGACCGCTGAGGCCGGCACCGCAGCGGTCGGGCCCGCGTGGCAGAAGAAGGCTTTGACCTGCGAGTCGGTCAGGTGGTAGGCGATCTCCCGTGGCTGCAGCATGACGTTGAGCGGGACGACGGCGGCTCCCGCCTTGAGGATGCCGTAGTAGAGCGTGGGGAATTCGACGCGGTTGGGACAGCTGAGCGCCACCCGGTCGCCGCGGCCGATGCCGCGGTCGGCGAGCAGGTTCGCCACGCGGTTGGCGGCGGCGTCGAGCTCGGCGTAGGTCAGGCGCAGGGGGCCTTGGGTCACGGCCTCGCGATCGGGGTGGTGCCGTGCGGTGTACTCCAGCATGGAGGCGAGATTCAGCATGATCGACTTCCGGTGAGTGCCATCGCGGGAGCGGGCCGTTCGGCTGCGGCGAGGGCCGGTGGCGGCGTTCCGGCTGTGTGTGCGCTATAAGAAGTTTCTAGTGCGTTAAATGAACAACGCTAGGGCTTGATTGTCAATGGGTTGACATAATTTCGGACGGGTGGGGCCTGTACGCGCTGCTGGTGGGCGACGTCAGCCCTGGGTCTTCTTCGCCGACTTGGCGATCCCGCCGGCCACCTTGGTCAGCAGGTCCTTCAAGGTGGCCTGCTCCGCCTCGGTCAAGTCCGCGAACCAGTCCCGCTCGAGCTGGTTCTGGCGTGCGAACGCGTCCTTGATGGCGGCATGGCCGGCCTCGCTCAGCCGTACCGTCACCAGGCGTCGGTCGGTGCTCGACAGCCGTTCTCGGATCACCAGGCCGTCGGCTTCCAGCGTCGCCAGGACACTGGAAGCGGCCTGACGGCTCATGCCCGCCAGGCGCGCGATGTCCCGGGCCTCCGCCTGTCGGAAGATCCACACGATGTACAGGATCCGGAAGCCGCTGTGGCTGAAGCCGCGCGGACGGTGGACGAGACGCTCGGAGTGCTGGCTGTGGGTGTTGGCGGTGCGCAGCAGGAGCATGCCCAGGTGGAAGGCCATGCCGTCGATGTCCGGAAGTTCCCGCCGGGTGAGTTCCAGGGCGACATCACTGAACTCGGGCCCCTGGACCTCGGAAGCGGCTACGGGAGTGGTGTCCGCCGACCCGTCGTCTGTCACCGTTCGCCTCGCCGCTTCCTGCTCGCCGTGGATCCTGCCCTGTGATGCAGTGCAGAGTACCGAGCGGCCCTGCCCCCGCCTCAGCCGCGGGGGCGGTCCGCCGCGGTTCCCGGGGACAGGGCACCCTGCCGCGGTACGACGTTCTTCGTATGCAGACTCTGGCCACGGAAGGTCGCGATCACGTCGCCGTCCTGGTGGGCCACGACGACGTCGTACAAGCCGCTCTTGGGGCCCTGGTGCACTGCCCGGCATGTGGCGCTCAAAGTGTCCCCCGGGCGGGCGGGGGCGAGGTAGTGAACCTGTGCCCCTGTGGAGACGGCCGGCGTCTCTCCCGCGTTCGCGGCGTAGGCGAGCGCGGTGTCGGCGAGCAGGAAGATGATCCCGCCGTGGCAGATTCCGTGACTGTTGAGCATGTCGGGCCGCACGGTCAGGGACAGCCGTGAGTGCCCATCGCCGGCCTCTTCGACGATGATCCCGTGGGCATGGGCGCAGGCGTCCCGCGCCAGAAGGGCCTGAGTGCGGGGCGGCAGATGCCCCGGTGCGGCTGCCTCCCAGGGGTCCCGGAGTGCGGCGTCGTGGTCCGAGGGGGCCATGGATTCCTCGCCTTCGTTCAGAGTGGGGGCGCCGGTGTGGGCGCACCTCGCCATAAAGGCAAAGGATAGACTGTCAACGCCTTGACTTTCTCTGTGGGGGGCATGACCTCCGGGTCACCGGGGCCCGTCGCCCCAGTCGCGCGGCGTTCCGCAGATCCGGCCGCCGACGGTTTGCCCTTCCTCCCTCGGCGCCTGTCTCGTGGCGGCCGTCGCGATTGGGGCCGAGCATGCCGACGGCGCGGCCCAAGGGTGATCGCAGAAGAGGGCGACGAAGCGGTCGCGGTGGCCGTGGTGGAACCGCAGTCGGTGAACCACCACCTCTCCTACCGCTTCGGCAGCCGAAACCCGCTGGGCGTGGGAGCGGCCGGCCTCGCCCTGGCGTCCCTGCACGCCCCTTGCCCGGGCGAGCCCGACGCGCCGGCTGAGGTGCGGCGCGCCGGGGTACGCAGGCACGTACGGCCGCGTCGAGCCGGGCGGGTATGGGCTGCCGTGCCCTTGCGTGAGTCAGGCCGGCGTCTTGAGTGCCGCGCCCGTCCGGGCCGGCCGGCGTACGACGTGGCGGCGCCGGGTCGGCATGAGTGTCGGGTTGGCGACGCCCCAGGCCGCGCCTTTGCAGACGAGCTCCTTGTAGACGGCGGCGAGCCGTCCTGTCAGGGCCGCCCGGACGGCACGGTCGTCGGCGGTGACGTACTGGATCAGGCCTTCCTTGCGGCCCAGCGAGATGCACTGGTTGAAGTAGCGCAGCGGCACGTTCGGGGGCTTCCCGCCGGTCAGGCGCGCCGCGATGGCGTCGGCGGCCTGCCATGCGGTGGGGACGCCCGAGGCGCACGACATCCGCAGTGGCTTGTCGCCGGGGCCCGTCACCATGGCCGCGTCGCCGATGGCGTACACGTCCGGGTGCGAGAGCGAGCGCATGGTCCGGTCGACCACGATTCGGCCTGTGTCGGTCAACTCCAGGGTGGTGGCGTTCGCGATCGGGTGGACGGCGAAGCCGGTGGTCCACACGGTGACCTCGGCCGGGATGGACGTGCCGTCGGCGGTGGCGACGCGGTCGGCCTCGACGCCGGTGACGGCGGCGTGCTCGTGCACGGTGATGCCGAGCTTGTCGAAGACCTTCCGCAGGTGCCGGCGGCCCTTGGGCGAGAGCCAGTCGCCGAGGCCGCCGCGGGCGGCGAGGGCGACATCGAGGTCCGGGCGGGCCTCGGCGATCTCGGTCGCGGCCTCCAGGCCGGTGAGGCCGCCGCCGACAACCACCACGGGCTGTCCGGCGTCGAGGCCGACCAGGCGCTCACGCAGCCGCAGCGCTCCAGGGCGACTGGCGATCTGGTGGGCGTGTTCGGCGGTGCCCGGGACGCCCTGGTCGTTCCAGCCGCTGCCGAGGGCGTACACGAGGGTGTCGTACGCCAGTTCCTCGGCGCCGTTCGCGTCGAGGACGGCGACGGTCTTGCGGTCGACGTCGACGCCGGTGACCTTCGCGAGCCTCAGTTCGACGCCGGTGCCCGCGAACATCTCGGTGAAGGGCCGGGACTTGAGGTCCTGGCCGACCGCGAGCTGGTGCATCCGGACGCGCTCGACGAAGTCGGGCTCGGCGTTGACGAGGGTGATGGCGACGTCTTCGCGGTGCAGCCGCTTGGCGATGCGCCCGGCGGCGATGGCTCCGGTGTATCCGGCTCCGAGGACGACGATGCGGTGCTGCATGTCCTAGCTCCTGTCTTCAGCGGATTCGCCACTTGAACCGGGCAGCCCGCCATTTCCTGACAGCAACGTGATGTGAAGCACCTCACACCAGGGTCTGGAGGGTCAGAAGGCGTTGAGCAGGGGTTCGCCGTGGTCGGAGGCCGCCCACCGCCGGGTCGCCCGTTCGAGCTTGTCGGGGTTGACCTGGTTGCGGGACGCGGCGATGCCCTCGGCGGTGACCTGCAGGCACATGACGCCGATGACCCGGCCGTCGAGGACGGCCACGATGGCGGGGTCGCCGTTGGCGGTCGTGGCGTAGACCTCGGGCGATCCGCCGGCCAGGACGCGCTTGGCCTTGCTCGGTTTGAACAGGCCCCGCATGAACTTCGCGACCGCGAGAGCACCTTCGAACGCCTTGGCACGAGCCGGGACCTTCCCGCCGCCGTCGCCGATCGAGACGGCGTCCTGGGTGAGCAGCCGCACCAGCGGCTCGGTCCGGCCGCTGGTGGCGGCTGCGAGGAACTCCTCGACGATCCGCCGGGCAGCGGCCTCGTCGATCTCCGTGCGGGCCCTGCCGTCCGCGACGTGCTTCTTGGCGCGGTGGAAGATCTGCTGGCTGGCCGCCTCGGTGATGTCGAGGATCTCGGCGATCTCCCGGTGCGGGTAGTCGAAGGCCTCCCGCAGCACGTACACCGCCCGCTCGTTGGCGGAGAGGCGCTCCAGTAGCGTGAGGACCGCGTACGAGACCGATTCTCGCTGTTCGGCGGTGTCGGCCGGGCCGAGCATCGGGTCTCCGGCGAGCAGCGGTTCGGGGAGCCATTGGCCCACATAGGTCTCGCGCCGTGCGCGGGCCGAGGTGAGCTGGTTGAGGCACAGGTTGGTGAGAACCTTCGTCAGCCAGGCCTCAGGGACCTCGATGTGGTCGACGTCGGCGGCCTGCCAGCGCAGGAACGTCTCCTGCACGGCGTCCTCGGCTTCGCTCGCGGAGCCGAAAAGTCGGTAGGCGATGGCCTCCAGGCGGGGCCTGGATGCCTCGAACCGGTCCACGTCGTTCACGGTCAGGGCCATGGCCCGGATCCTAGCTTCCGCGGTACGCGACGGGCGCTGCATTTGCGGCCTTGCGCTACCGGGATTCATTCGCAGTGCACCGGCGTTCACGCCGGTGGTGAAGCGAATCTGAGCATGGCGACGTGGAGCGTCGCCGGATCGTTCCTTCCAGCGGAGCTGGATCCGGCTGGTCCGTCCCCGGGTTGTCGGTGCCTGGTGTCGGCGTCCGGATCGTGCAGCTTCGGTATGCCTTCCGCCTCGACCCGACGCCGGGTCAGCGCAGCGCGCCGGCCCGGGCGTTCGGGTGTGCGCGGGTGGTGAACAACGACGCGATCGCGGCGCGGGAGCGGGCGCGGGGCGGCGGGGGAGGCGTTGAGTTCTCAGGCGGGTCCGGGGCGGGTGATGCGGACCATGGCGCGGTAGAGGGCGGTGTCGGTGGGGGGTTCGGGGAGCGGGGGGAGGGGCGCGCCGGGGGTGGCGTAGGAGCGGAGCATGTGGGCGACGAGGCGGTGCCAAGTGTCGGGGGCTGCGTCGCCTGCTGCGTTGATGACGCCGGCGTTGGCCATGAGCAGGATGACGAGGTCCTGGCTGGTGAAGTCGTCGCGGAGGTGGCCGCTGGTCTTGGCGCGGGCGATGACTTCGAGGAAGCCGTTGTATGCCTCGGCGCGGCGGGCTTCTACGGCTTTGGCGGCGGGGAAGGTCATGGTCAGGACGTCGGCGAAGCCGCGGTCGGCGGCTTGCATGGCGCAGACGGTGTGGATGTAGCCGGTGAAGCCGTGCCAGGGGTCGTCGTCGGCCAGGGCGGTGGCGACGGCGTCGGCGTAGGCGTCCATGCGGTCGGCGAAAACTGCGTTGATCAGTTCGTCGCGGGTGGCGAAGCGGCGGGAGAGGGTGGCTTTGCCGACGCCGGCCTCGCGGGCGACGGAGGCCATGGAGACGCCGAGCCCTTCGGTGGCGAAGAGTCGGCGGGCGGCGGCGAGGATGCGCTCGCGATTGCGTTCGGCGTCGGCGCGCAGCCCCGTCTCGGGCGTGCGACCAGGGTTTTCGTCGGGGGCTGCGATGCGGGTCATGTCACCACCCTACCGAACTGGAACAGGCGGCCCACTTCTTTTGTCGGGCTGGGCAACGTGGCATCGGGACGGCCGTTCCAGTTACCGAGAGGTGTTGTCATGCGTGCTGTCGACTCCATGAAGTCACCGCCGCTCCGGCCGTGGCCGAGGCCGAGACCCCGCGCCCGCAGGCGGGTGAGCTGCTGGTGAGGGTGGCGGTGTCGTCGGTGAACGGCTTCGACGCCGCGACGGCGGCCGGCTACCTGCTGGCGCAGAGCACTTGTTCCGTGGCTGTCGTATTCCTGAGCAAGAAGGTCCGCAAGCCCCCTCGTACGTGGCTCTGCGCTGTGCGAATTCGCTGGTCGACGGGGGCCCCGTACGGGATGCTGCACGCGTGATCGAGCGAGAAGCCGCCGTTCGAGCTGTCGAAGAACAGCTGGAGCGCGACTATCAGCAGTGGCGGGCTGTGAGTGTGGAAGCGGTGCGGATGGCTGTGGTCCGTGTCGAGGAGCACGAACTGGTGTGGATCGTCTCCTGGCAGTCCGAGGAGTTCGCACGCGACCTGACGGATGACTGGAAAGCCAGTCGGTATGCCGAGCGCGCATCCGGTCCCGTTCGTCGGACGTGGCGAGGAAGACGTCGGCGCCACCGTCGCACCAGATGCGTGGCGCCCGGCAGCGGAGCGAACGCGGGCGACCAGCGTGACCAACACCGTTCGGAGCACGCGGCTGAGCAACAGCGGTCCTGGATGCAGGACTCGCTCCTCAGTCTGTAGGAACGGTACGAAAGGCGACGCCCCTGGCTGCTGCTCGGGCCTCGGCCGAGCGGGTGCCTTCCCGGCGTGCCGGGCGGTATCTTGCCGCCGCCGACAGCATGCGCCTTCTAGCCTCGGCGCATGCTGGGGCTTCCTGCTCGCGTCCGCGCCTGCTTGTTCGATCTCGACGGGGTGCTCACCCAGACCGCGAAAGTGCACGCGGTCGCCTGGAAGGAGATGTTCGACGGTTTTCTCCGCGAGCGCGCGACCAGGGAGGGGACCTCGTTCGTGCCTTTTGACGCGGTCGACGACTACGACGAGTACGTGGACGGGCGCCCCCGTGAGGACGGGGTGCGCACATTCCTCGCCGCGCGCGGGGTGCACCTGCCTGAGGGATCACCGGACGACCCACCGGAGGCGGAGACCGTGAACGGGCTGGGCAACCGGAAGAACAACCTGGTGCTGCGGCGGATCCGGGAGGACGGGGTGGAACCCTACGAGGGCTCGGTCCGCTTCGTTCACGCGGCGCGGGAAGCCGGCCTGCGGTGCGCGGTGGTGTCGTCCAGCGCGAACTGCCGGGACGTCCTGGTGGCGGCCGGGATCGAGGGCCTGTTCGACGAGCGGATCGACGGAGTGGTGGCCCACGAACGTCATTTGCGCGGCAAGCCCGCCCCGGACACCTACCTGGAGGCGGCGCGCGGTCTGGGAACGGACCCGGACGAGGCTGCCGTGTTCGAAGACGCCCTGGCCGGCGTCGAGGCGGGCCGGGCGGGCCGGTTCGCCGTGGTCGTCGGGGTCGACCGGGTGGGCCAGGCGGAGCAGTTGCGGGCCCACGGGGCGGATGTGGTCGTCCGGGACCTGGCTGACCTGCTGGAGTCCCGGTGATCACTCATCCCAGCTTCACAGTCGAGCCGTGGTGCCTGCGCGAGACCGAGCTGAACCTCGACGTGCTCGCTCAGAGCGAATCGGTGTTCGCGCTGTCCAACGGGCACATCGGGTGGCGCGGAAACCTCGACGAGGGCGAGCCGCACGGACTGCCCGGCGCGTACCTCAATGGTGTCTACGAGCGGCATCCGCTGCCCTATGCGGAAGCGGGCTACGGATATCCCGAGTCCGGCCAGACGCTGATCAACATTACCGACGGCAAGATCATCCGGCTGCTCGTCGACGACCACCCGTGCGATCTGCGTTACGGCCGGCTGCTGGCGCACGAGCGGGTTCTCGACTTCCGCTCCGGTGTGCTCAGTCGGACCGCGCGGTGGACCTCGCCCGGCGGCCGCACCATCCGCATCACCTCACGCCGGCTCGTGTCCTTCACCCAGCGAGCGGTGGCCGCGGTGGTGTACGAGGTGGAGCCGATCGACGGACCGAGCACGGTGGCCGTACAGTCCGAGTTGGTCGCCAACGAACAGCTGCCCCGCTTCGAGGGCGACCCGCGCGTCGCGGCGGCGACCGAGTCCCCGCTGGTGCCCGAGGAGCACTTTGCGCAGGAGACCCGGCTGCGGCTCGTGCACTCCACCACCCGTAGCGCACTGCGGGTGGCGGCGGCGGCCGACCACCTCGTGGAGGGGCCCGAGAGCACGAGCTGGACGGTGCAGAGCGAGCCCGACGTAGCCCGTCTGACAGTGACCGCGGACCTGACGCCCGGTCAGCCACTGAGGCTGGTCAAGTTCGTGGCGTACGGCTGGTCGGGCGAACGCTCGCTGCCGGCCGTGCACGATCAGGTGGACGGGGCGGTGGCGGCCGCGGTCAGCACCGGCTGGGACGGACTGGTTGCCGCCCAACGGACGTACCTGGACCGCTTCTGGGCCGGCGCGGACGTCGAGGTGGAGGGCGACGCGGAGATCCAACAGGCGGTGCGATTCGCGCTTTTCCATGTCCTCCAGGCGGCGGCCCGCGGCGAGAACCGGGCGATCCCGGCGAAGGGCCTGACCGGAACCGGGTACGACGGGCACTCCTTCTGGGACACCGAGTCCTACGTGCTGCCGGTACTGACGTTCACCGCGCCGGAGGCCGTCGCGTCGGCGCTGAGATGGCGGCACCAGACGCTGCCGGCGGCGCGGGACCGCGCCAGTCAACTCGGGCTGTCGGGGGCGACGTTCCCCTGGCGAACCATCGACGGGGCCGAGTGCTCCGCCTACTGGCCCGCCGGGACAGCCGCCTTCCACGTGAACGCCGACATCGCCATGGCCGCCGTACGGTACGTCATGGTGACCGGAGACAAGGATTTCGAACGGAGCGAGGGCCTCGACCTTCTGGTGAACACCGCCCGGTTGTGGCGATCCCTCGGTCACCACGACGCGGAAGGCGTCTTCCACATCGACGGGGTCACCGGACCGGACGAGTACAGCGCCTTCGCCCGGGACAATCTGTACACCAACCTGGTGGCCCGGCAGAACTTGCTCGCTGCCGCGGACGTGGCCCTGCGTCATCCGGACCGGGCCACCGAGCTCGGTGTCGACGAAGAGGAGGCTGCGGTGTGGCGGGACGCCGCGGCCCGCATGGCGGTGCCGTACAACGAGTCTCTCGGCGTCCACGAACAGTCGGCCGGTTTCACGACCTTCCAGCACTGGGACTTCGACGCGACCCCGTCCGACAACTACCCGCTGCTGCTGCACTATCCCTACTTCGACCTCTACCGCAAGCAGGTGGTGAAGCAGGCGGACCTTGTGCTGGCGATGATGGAGTGCCCGAACGCCTTCACCGACGAGCAGAAGGCACGCAATTTCGCGTACTACGAAGCGCTGACCGTGCGCGATTCCTCCCTGTCGGCATCCTGCCAGGCGGTGCTCGCCGCTGAGACCGGGCACATGCGGCTGGCCTACAGCTACCTCGGCGAGGCCGCGCTGATGGACCTGGACGATCTCGAGCACAACACCCGTGACGGGCTGCACATCGCTTCCCTCGCCGGGACCTGGATCGCCCTGGTCGCGGGCTTCGGGGGAATGCGCAGGTACGTCGAGGAGGACGGCACGTCGGACCGGCTGGCGTTCGCACCGCGCTTGCCGGAAGCGCTGTCCAGAGTGGCGTTCACCGTGCTGGTTCGCGGACGCAGGCTGAAGGTGGACATCCGCCAGACCCATGCGCGGTACCAGGTGGTCGAAGGAGAACCGCTGGTCGTACTGCACCACGGAGAGCCGATGACCGTGCTCAGCGACGCGCCGGTCGACCGCCGGGTGCCTCCGGCGCCCTCGCGCCCCGAGCCGCAACAGCCGCAGGGCCGTCGGCCGATGGGTCTGCCCATGGGGGAGGACTCCCGGACAGGGACACCACCCGAGTAGCGCGGTACAGACTGAAGAACAAGCGTCAGCGACCGCTTTTCGCTTCCGATCGCCATCGGCGGCCGAGGAGGACGACGGCAGAACCGGCGGCCACCGACGCACCGGCTATGCCGCCGAGGGCGATGGCCTGTGTGGTCGGCCGCCCGGAGCCGCTGTTCGCGAGGGTGGGGCCGGAAGGATCGGCGCCGGTCATCGTCGCCGTGGTGGCGGTGGCCTGGGCTGCCTGCTCGACCAGGCGGGTGACCTGGCCCGGCTGGGAGACCGAGACGGCGTGGGACGCTTTGACCTCGACGGTGTGTGCGTGGGCGCGCTGGGCCATGAAGCGCTGCGCGGCCGGTGGGATGTTGCGGTCCTCGGTGGTGATCAGGGTCCAGGTGGGGATGGTCTTCCAGGCGGCCTTGGTGGCCTTTTCCCCCAGGGCCGAGGCGGCCACGGGACGCTGGGTGGCGGCCATCAGGTCGGTGACTGACCTGGGCACGTCGGCGGCGAACTGGTCGTGGAATTTGTCGGCCTTGATGTACTGGTCGGTGCCGGTGCCACCGCCAGGAAGGGGGAAGGGCACCGAGTTGAGGGCGCTGCCAAGAGTGCTCCCGGGGAACTTGTTGGACAGTCCCAGGGAACTTTCCCCCTCCGCGGGGCTGAAGGCCGCGATGTAGACCAGCGCCTTGACCTGGGCGTCACCGACGGCAGCCTCGCTGATCACGGAGCCGCCGTAGGAGTGACCGACGAGCACGACCGGACCGTCCACGCTCTTCAGCACACTGTGGATGTACTCGGCGTCACTGGCCAGCCCGCGCAGCGGGTTGGCGGGAGCGATGACCGAATAACCCGCCTGCTGCAGGCGGGTTATTACCCCGTTCCAGCTTGAGGCGTCCGCGAACGCGCCGTGCACCAGCACCACCGTCGGCTTCTTCTGCATCGAGCGAGGCTCGGCCTTCGCGGCACCGGCCGGACCCGCCGTGGCCGTCAGCGTGAGTGCTGCCGTGCCCGCGAGTGCGCCGAGCGCAGCGGCGTGCCTGAGGGTGGGGGAGAAGACGGCCTTGAGGTTCATGGTGTGTCTCCTTGAAGTGTGGTGACGTGGACGCGACTTGGTGCGTCCGCACCTCGGTGAGGGAGGCTTGTGGCCGCTGTGTCAAGCAGCCGCCCAGCCTGCGTCACGGCTGGGCTTGCCCCAACGTGGTGACGACGGCATGGGTGTACGCGGGGCCCTTCAGCCCCGGCGCGGTGTACACCTCGTGGGAGGAAGGACGGAGAGGCACACCCGCCGGCCTGTCCGCTGCTTGCGTACCTGATCGACGAGAACGACCGCAGAACCGGCGGCCACAGACGCGCCCCGGATGCCGCCGAAAATGATCTCCTCCGTGGTGCGCCGCCAGGAGTCAGTGCTCGCGAGGGCCGGCCGACGGGATCGGCGGCAGTGATCGTGGAGGCAATGGCAGCCTGCAGGATCAGGCCGGCGACGGCATCGGCGTCGGGGCGGGCGATCAGAGATATGTAGCAGGTGTTGATCTCCACGGTGTGGAGTCGGTGCGCATGGCCTTGAAGCGTTCCAGGTCCGGATTGGTGGCCATGTCCTGCCGGACTATGGCGGTGTCGAGGGTGCTGGGGAACCGGGCGGACAACGTCATGCCACTCCTGCCCACGTCGGGCATCAACGCCGGGACGTACACCAGGGCCTTGACGTGGGGATGGCCGGCTTCGGCTGTGCTGATCACGGTTCCGCCGTAGAAGTGGTCAGCCAGCGCCCCTTGATGCTGTTGAGCACGGAGGCGATGTGGGTCGAGTCGCTGAACAGCCCGCACAGCCGTTTTGCCAGGGCCATGACCGTGTAGCCGCGGCGTTCCAGCCACTCGATCAGCCCGCTCCGGCCGGAACCACCGGCGAAGGCGCCGTGCACCGGAACGACGGTGGGCTTCCCGCCGCCTGTGTCACCGTCCGTGACAGCCGGTGCCGCCGGGGCCACGCACAGGGTGGCGACGGCCAATCCCCCTACCGCGCTGTGGAGACGCCGCGTGCGGCGTCGTATGCCATGGACCGCATTCATTCTGTTCTCGCCTTCCGTCAGACCCTACGGCAACAGCTTCACGCGTCGGTGGCCCCGAGCCAGCTCATCCAGTGCAATCGGGTGAAATCGGCATGGCAGTCGATGTGACCGCGACCTGTCAGCGACACCAGTGGGCGTTGAGCCCGGCGGCCCGGTGCGTCAGGTGGTCGCGCTCGGCGAGATCGGGTGTCTTCCGGGCCGTCTCGGCGTACAGCCGTGCCGCCGTCGCCAGGTCGCCGTCGCGCTCGTGGAGGCACGCCGTCATCCCGGCGTGGCGGGGCAGCGAGTCGTCCAGCGCGATGAGCGCCGCCAGTCCGGCGCGCGGTCCGTCGGCCTCGCCGACGGCCACGGCGCGATCGAGCCGGACGACCGGGCCGTCGGTCAGGCGTGAGTTCGTCCTTGCCGGGCACGAAGTCCTCCCAGTGCAGCAGGGGCGGGAACAGCTCCCGTACGGCGTCCGCATCCGCGGCTACGAATGATGGATCGCCAGGAGACGGGGTCCGGCTGCTCGCCTGAGCCAGCGGCGCCGGTTCCGCTTACCCTCGACACATGCGGTGATCAATCCAGAAGGAGCGCCATGGACCTCCAGCTCGAGAACAAGGTCGCCGTCGTCACTGGGGCCAGCAAGGGCATCGGCCTCGCCATCGCCGCCGCGTTCGCCCGTGAAGGCGTACACGTCATCGCCGGCAGCCGGAGCATCACTCCCGAGCTCGAAGCGCTCCACGAGAAGTACGGCGCCATCGCAGTCCCCGTCGACCTGTCCACCGCAGACGGACCAGACACACTCGTCCGGCTCGCGGTGGACGAGTTCGGCAGGGTCGACGTCCTGGTCAACAACCTGGGTGTCGCGACACCCCGCCCGAGCTTCCTGGACATCGACGACACCGAGTGGCAACGCATCTTCAACGTGACCCTGTTCAGCGCGGTCCGGGCCAGCCGCGCGGCGCTTCCCCACCTGCTGGACGCGGACGGGGGATCCATCATCAACATCAGCTCGATCAACGCGCGCCTGCCGTTCCCCGCAGTCGTGGACTACTCCGCAGCCAAGGCCGGCCTGAGCAGCCTGACCAAGTCACTGTCCGAAGAGTTCGCACCCCGAGGTGTCCGGGTCAACGCGATCGCCCCGGGACCGGTCCGCACTCCCTTCTGGACCGCGCCGGGCGGCTTCGCCGATGCCACGGCGGCCCAGGCGGGTACCACCGCGCAGGAAGCCATTGACGTCGTCGTGCCGCAGAGCATGGGCATCTCCACCGGCCGTGTCACCGAAGCCCGCGAAGTCGCCGATCTGGCTCTCTTCCTCGCCTCGCCGCTCGCCGGCAACATCACAGGAGCCGAGTTCACCATCGACGGCGGCCAGATCAAGACGGTGTGACTCCCTGCCCATGCCTACCCCGGCCCATCGGGAACGACACCGACAGAGCCGGGCGCCTGCCCAGGGCGGCGGAGAGACCGACAGGGCGGCGGAGAGACCGTTCACTCCAGCGGTGGTACGTGGTGCGTTGGCTGCTCGGTATGGGATCAGGGCGCGGTGAACAGGGTCGGGAAACGGGGCGCCAGCCAGGGTTTGCGTCCCCAGGCAACGACCTGTCCCTGTCCGATGGCCCGCCAGGGGTTGCGACGGCCCAGGGCTATGAGGAGGAAGGTCACGGGTTCGATCAGGATGGTGCAGTCTGGACGTTCCAGCGGCGTCGGGGTCACGTGCACTGCGCCGTCGCCCAAGGTGACGCCGAACGCCGCGCCGCCCCGGAGGCGGATGGCGTAGCGGACAGCCAGATCAGCGATGGCGGCCGGGTCGACGACGCGCGGCATGACCGAGAGCATGAACGGCATGCACAGCCCGACACGATCGCGGTCGATCATGTGCGGGCGCTTCAGCGCACGAGCGAGGTCGTAACCGTGGCCCAGCATGTGCGTCAGCAGGTAGGACGCGAGAACGTGCCGGTTCATGGGACCCAGGGGTGTGACGAGTGCCGGGGCGGCGGCGCTCTCGTCCCTCGCGCTCCGCTCCACGGCGTCGAGGAATGTGTCGGCCTGCTTTGTG
This sequence comes from Streptomyces sp. NPDC001315, assembly GCF_042896175.1. Classification (NCBI taxonomy): domain Bacteria; kingdom Bacillati; phylum Actinomycetota; class Actinomycetes; order Kitasatosporales; family Streptomycetaceae; genus Streptomyces; species Streptomyces sp. NPDC001315. The sequence goes on from NZ_JBIAWZ010000011.1 coordinate 21,834, forward strand.
ATCATCGACGCCAGCGGCTGTGCGCCGCGCTCCCCGAACGTGGCGAGGGACTGTGCGTTGGCAGTGGCCAGACTCTGCGGGGTGCCGTCCCCGTAGGGGCGTTCGTGCCCGGCTGCGAGGTCGGCCATCAGCTCGTTGGCCAGTGCCAGATGGGCGGCCGCCTCGCCGACCGTCCACTCCGAATCCGGTACGGGAACGGTCGTGTCGGAGGCGCTTTTCAACAGCGTGGCGATGTCACCGGCAGTCTCACGTATTCCTCGTGCGAGCCCTTCGGGTAGCGGCCCGCCGATGTCCTGCTGCGTCGTAGGCTGCACGCTGCCTGTCCCCTCCCGCCTGCCGCGCCCCTCGCGTATCCGGCGCGCCGAACCCAATCAGACTTGAGGACGCCCGACAAGCCCTGGCACTCCATGGTGCTGTCCGGCCTCGAGGTGTGGTCCGGACGACGGGACCTCGGGCGTGCTCGTGGGCGCCGAAAGCCATGCCACTGACGATCCCCCATTACGCCTCGGTCGTGGTCTTCTGCCTGCCTCGTCGGTGCCGGGGCCGGTGCCAGTGCGCGGTGGGGGTTGTTCATCGGGGGGTGCCCCGCTTGAGGTCGCCGATGCCCAAGGATCCGTCGGAGGCCCGAGCCGAGAGCGTCGCTTCCGGCGCGGCCGGCGGGTCGTCGAGGAAGTCGGCGGTGGGTACGTGGAACAGGGTGCCGGTGACCGCTGTGGAGAAGTCGAGCAGCCGATCGTGGTTGCCCCGCGGATCGCCGATGAACATGTTCTCCAGCATGCGCTCGATGACCGACGGGGTGCTGGCGTAGCCGATGAAGTACGTGCCGAACTCGCCGCGTCCGGGTGCACCGAAGGGCATGTTGTCGCGCAGGATCTGCCGCTCCGTGCCGTCCGGGTCGGTGATCGTGGTGAGCGCGACGTGCGAATCGGCAGGTTTGAGGTCGTCGGGCAGCTCGATGTCGGAGAGTTTGCGGCGTCCGACCGCCCGTTCCTGCGCCTCGACCGGCAGGGCGTTCCACGCCGGCAGGTCGTGCAGGTACTTCTGCACCACGACGTAGCTGCCCCCGGTGAAGTCCGGGTCCTGCTCCGGATCGGCGGCACCGATCACGACGGCGGTGCGCGCGGCGAGGCCGGTGGGGTTCTCGGTGCCGTCGACGAAGCCGAGGAGATCGCGCTCGTCGAAGTACTTGAAACCGGACACCTCGTCGCGGACGGTGACCATGCCGCGCAGCCGGTCCATCAGCTGCGTGGCCAGCTCGAAGCACAGGTCCGGCTGCCGGGCCTTGATGTGGAAGAGCAGGTCCCCCGGGGTGGCGGGTGCGGTGTGCCGAGCGCCGGCCACCTCCCGGAAGGGATGCAGCTCGGCTGGTCTGGGGCCGACGAACAGCCGGTCCCAGACATCGGAGCCGATGCCGGTGACGCAGGTCAGCTCCCCTTCCGGGATCCGGAAACCGACGGACCGCACCAGAGCGGCGAGGTCGGTCAGCAGCTCCCGTACGACCGGCTCCCCGCCGGGATCGACGGTCACGACCAGGAAGACGGCGGAACCGGTGAGTGGGCTCAGTACCGCCTGCGCGACGGATTGCGGCTCGGGCACGAACTCTCCTTATTCTTCGGCGAAATCCTTCGGTGAACACGGAGGCCGGACTCGATCAGCCTCTCATCCGGAACTCACTTCTTCGCGGCGTCATCAAGGATCCGCGGCACCGCCTACGGCTCGGTGCGAGCCGTAGGCGGCCCGGCGGTCGGGCGTGGCTCTCTGGCCGCCCTCGACGCGAGGTCAACCGGCCGCCCCCGCCGACCAGGTTGCCGACCGGCTGTAGCCCCGCCTGTCTCACCCCCTGAGCGGCGCCGTCCAGGTGCGGCGAGTGGCAGCCACGCCGGGGCCGGCAGAGGATGAGAGGGCTGCTCCCGCGCCGTGCCGCTAAGGACGGCCGGACATGTGCTGGTGGTCGTCGCTGATCACGGTCGGCCGGGACGGGCTGCGCATTCAACGGGCATTCGCCGCACCGTCGGCGATCGCACCGACCAGCCGCGCCGTCGCTCTGAGCACCGCAACCGTCGACGCCGTCGAGGCCCTTGCCGTCACCATCGCCTCCCGCCACCGCCACCGCCCCCGTCGCCACGCGGCAGCCTGACATTCCGCAGGGTTGTCGTCCCCCTCGACCTAGGTGTATTGCCATCGCTGCGAGACGCCTGCACCTCCTACCGCGGTCTGACACCAAAGCAGTCACCTGTCGAGTTGCGCGCGACGCGCTGGTCGCGCAAACAGCAGTTGCAGGCCGTAAATCACCTGCGATTAATCAGCGAGCCTTCTGGAAGCGATGGCGGGCGAGTAGTGTCGAAGTTTTCCGTAAATCGGGTTGCCAGGTTTTTTTCGCGAAACATCTGAGATACCATATAAATTATGATCTGGGAAATGCTCGTCCTGGGTTTCGTGCTCAGTCTCGACAATTTCCGAGTATCGATCGCGCTCGGTACCATCCCCTTCGGTCTGAAGCGCGCGGTGCAGGTTGCGCTGATCTTCGGGCTGTGGGACGCGATCATGCCCCTGGTCGGGATGTTGATCGGTCGCCAGATCGGGGAGTCCGTCGGGGACGTCGCCGATTTGGTGGGCGCGGCCGCGCTCGGCGGGTACGGTCTCTACCTCGTCATCTCGGCCCTTCGGAACCCCGAGCCGGACGAGTTGGACCACCCGTGGGCGTTGTTCGGCATCCCGTTGACGCTGAGTCTCGACAACTTGTTCGCCGGGGCGAGCCTGGGGATCCTTGGGCTCTCGCCGTGGTTCTCGGCCGCCGTCTTCGGCGCCATGACGGCAGTGTTGTCGCTCGTCGGGCTGCGGCTCGGGCGGGCCGCAGCGCGCCTCATCCCGATCCGCTCGGACCTGTTGAGCGGGGTCACCTTGATCATCGCCGCTGCCGCGCTGCCGTTGTGGTTCGGCGGCTAGCCCGCTCACTTGACCCTGGGAGCGGGCCCCACCCGCTCCACCGGGACGCAGGCCACGGGAGGCGGGCCGGCCGGCGGGCTGGGGATCAGCGGAAGATCGTCGGCCCGTGAGTCAGCAGCCTTGGCGGCCTCGAGCGCCCGGGCGACCAGGTCGCGGTCGGGCGACAGGTCGCAGACCGGGTCGGTGCGAGCGGGGGATCAGCGGATCGTCGGCCCGCGAGTCGGCGTTGGCGGCCTCGACCGCCCGGGCGACCAGATCGTGGTCGGGCGACAGGTAGCAGACCGGGTCGGTACGGGCGGCGTCACCAGTGAGCAGGAACGCCTGGCAGCGGCACCCGCCGAAGTCCACCTCCCGCCGGAAGCAGCTCCGGCAGGGCTCCGGCATCCAGTCGGTCCCCCGGAACGCGGTCATCACCGGGGACTCGGCCCAGATCCACTCCAGCGAGTCCTCCCGTACGCTGGCCCGCGGCAACGGCAGGGACTGGGCAGCCGGACAGGGCAGGACGTCGCCGTTCGGCGTCACGGTCAGCTGCCGGGACGCCCAGCCGCCCATGCACGGCTTCGGGTAACGGCTGTAGTAGTCGGAGATGACGTAGATGACGTCCATGCGGTCCCGCAACCGCTCACAGGCGGCCCGCACGACGGCCTCGGCGGCCTTGAGCTGCGCCCGGCTCGGCAGCAGCGCGCCACGGTTCCGCCAGGCCCAGCCGTAGTACTGGGTGTTGGCGAGCTCCAGCCGGTCGGCGCCCACCTCCTCGGCCAGCTTGAGGACGTCGGCAACACGGTCGATGTTGTGCCGGTGCAGCACCACGTTCATGGTCAGCGGCCAGCCCAGCTCCTTGACCACGCCCATCGCCTCGATCTTGCGCTGGAAGGACGGGATGCCGGCGATCCGGTCGGACACGGCCGCTTCGTCGGCCTGGATGCTGATCTGCACGTGGTCCAGGCCGGCGGCCCGCAGCTGCTCGGCCCTCGGACGCGAGAGCCCGACGGCGCTGGTGATGAGGTTGGTGTAAAGGCCCAGGTCGTGGGCGTCCGCCACGATCTCCACCAGGTCGCGCCGCAGCAGCGGTTCCCCGCCGGACAGGTGGCATTGCAGAACCCCGAGGTCGCCGGCCTCGACGAGCACCCGCCGCCACTCGTCGGTGGACAGCTCGTCCTGGTAGCCGGCCATGTTCAGCGGGTTGGAGCAGTACGGGCAGGCCAGCGGGCAGCGGTAGGTGAGCTCGGCGAGCAAACCGAACGGGCTATCCATCGGTGAGCTCCATCCAGCGCCGGGCGACGAGCCGGGTCAGGAACTGCCGCACCTCGTCCCCGGGGACGGTCTGGTAGCGGGCGCCCAGCTCGGTCACGATCTCGGCTACGGTGCGCCGCCCGTCGCACAGCTCGAGGATGGCCGCGCCGCTGCCGTTCAGAACCACCACCGTCTCGGGATGCAGCAGGATCTGACGCTGCCTGGTCCGGCAGAAGGTCAGCCGGACATGGCGCGCCAACCGGGGCCGGTCCGAGCCGGACACCTCGACGCCGGGTCCGGTCCTGGTTCTGGTCTGGGTCGCTCCGGTACGGCTCGGGTCCATGGTGCTCACTCCGGGTAGGCCTGTTCGATGGCGTCCATCAGGCTCCACAGGACGTCGCACTTGAACGACAGCGCGTCGACGGCGCGCGCCTGGGACTCGGCGGACAGGCAGTGCGCGGTGACCACCTCGAGGGCGTGCTCGCAGTCGCGTGGGGCCTGCTCCAGGCGGGTCCGGAAATAGGCAAGGCCCCCGGGGTCGATCCACGGGTACCACCGCTCGAACGCGGCCAGCCGCGCCGTCATCAGGTCGGGCGCGAACAGCTCGGTGAGCGAGGACGCCACCGCCTCCACCCACGGGCGGTTCCGGGCGAAGTTCACATACGCGTCGACGGCGAACCGCACCCCGGGTACCAGGTGGCGGTGGTCGCGGACCTCCTGGCGGGTCAGCCCGGCGGCCTCGCCGAGGCGCAGCCACGCCTCGATGCCACCCTCGCCGGCGGCGGTGCCGTCGTGGTCGACGATCCGTCGGATCCAGCGGCGGCGGACATCGAGGTCGGGGCAGTTGGAAAGGATCGCGGCATCCTTGCGGGGAATGCTCTCCTGGTAGTAGAAGCGGTTGGCCACCCAGCCCCGGACCTGCCGGCGACTCAGCCGGCCGGCGTTCATCCGGACGTGGAACGGGTGCTGGTCGTGGTACCGCCGCGAGTGGGCCCGCAACGCCTCGACGAAGCCGTCGGCGCCGGTTCTGCTGGTCGTTGTCGTCACGGCTCTACACCCGGACCTCGAGGCCGTCCATGGCCACTTCCATGCCGCTCTCCTCCAAGGTACGCCGCTCGGGCGTGCCCTCCAGGAGGATCGGGTTGGTGTTGTTCATGTGCACGAAGACCGTCCGCCCCACGCCCAGCGGCGGGAGCTGCGCCAGGCTGCCGTCCGGGCCGTCGATGGGCAGGTGGCCCATCTCCCGGGACGTCTTGCCGGCCAGGCCGAGCCGTACGAGTTCGTCGTCGCGCCAGCAGGTCCCGTCGATCAGCAGGCATGCGCAGCCCTCGATCTCCGCGCGCAGCGCCGGTGTCAGCGATTGCACCGCCGGCAGGTACACCAGTGTCCCTCCGCTGCGCTCGTCGGTCAGCCGGTAGCCCACGACGCGGCCGTGGTCCACGCCGGCTCCGAACCGATCGCGCTTGACGGTGGGCACGTCGAACGCCCGGCAGGACAGTCCGTCCGCCAGGGCAAGGTCGGCGCCAGGGATCACTGCCCGCCACTCGACCGGGCAGTAGCGCTCGAGCGTGCGCAGAATCCCCGAACCGTCACACAGAGTCTTGTGCACCGCAGACGTGGCGTACAGCCGCAGAGCGCGGGCCTCGCGCAACAGAAGCAGGCCCAACGTGTGGTCCAGCTCGGCGTCGGTGAGCAGCACCGCCTCCAGCGGCGTCGTCCGGTCGTCGTGCGGGTGCAGGCCGGGGAAGGCCTCGATCTGGGTGCGGACGTCGGGCGAGGCGTTGAGGAGGAACCACCGGTGTCGGTCGGCGCTGACCGCGACCGACGACTGGGTGCGCGCGAGGCCGCCCCGGGAGCGGACCGCGGCACACACCGGGCAGCCGCAGTTCCACTGCGGGGAGCCGCCCCCCGCTGCCGAGCCCAGCACTCGCAGCAACACGCCGGCACTCCGTCCATCGAAGATCCGGGCCCGTCGCAGGCCCGGCCGTCTGTGGCGTCCCGAACCGCCGGAGGGCGCCGGACCAGGTCCGGCGCCGTCCTCCGTCCGCTAGTCCTCCATCCGATCGAGATACATGGTCACTTCGGCCGCGACTGTGATCTCGTCAAACTCGGGCGTCTCCCACACATCGAGCTGAGACTCCATGGATCCACCTCCTGTCTGCCCGGATTACGGCAGGTTCCGGGGCACGCGTCACGACGGTTCCGGGAGCGCGAAGACGATCAGGGCGCTTCCGTGTCCCGCGCCGAGCATGCCGGGGAGGAACCCCTCGGCCCATCCGCCCCAACCGACCGGCACGGCGATGTACTGCCTGCCGTCGACCATGTAGGTGGTCGGGCTGCTGTGGTGGCCGCTCCCGCACTGGAACTGCCAGAGCAGCTCCCCGTTGCGGGAGTCGAGCGCGTTGAACTCCCCGGAGGCTTCACCGGCGAACACCAGGTCGCCGCCGGTGGCCAGCACCGAGGCGCACATCGGGAGTTCGTTGCGCCAGCGCCACTTCTCCTCGCCGGTGGCGTCGAACGCGCTGATGGACCCCGCCATGTCGTCGATGTCCACCTGAACGCCCGCGCCCCAGTACGGAATGCTCTCCTTGAACTCCCGGCGCCGCCGGGTTGCCGTGGCTCCGGTGTCCTGGACCGGGACGTAGAAGAGCCCGGTCTTCGGGCTGTAGGCCGCATGGGTCCATTCCTTGGCGCCGGCCGGACCCGGGTAGAAGTGGACCGGCTCTCCCTCCTTCTCCGGGTACACCTTGGCCGTCACCCTGCCGTCCCTCGTGATCGCCCCCCACGTGATCCGGTCCACGAAGGGAGTGATCTGGACCCTCTCGCCGCTCGTGCGGTCAAGGACGAAGAAGTAGCCGTTCTTGTCGAAGTGCCCGAGCAGTTTGCGCCCGTCCTGCTCGAACAGGATGCACTCGGCGATGCTGTCGTAGTCCCACAGGTCGTGCGGGGTGCACTGGTAGTGCCAGCGGATCTGACCGCTGTCCACATCGACGGCGATGATGCTGTCGGTGAAGAGGTTGTCGCCCTCGCGGACGCCTCCGTCGAAGTCGGGCGCCGGGTTGCCGGTGCCGACGTACAGCAGGTTCGTCTCCGGGTCGAAGGTGCCGGTGACCCAGCAGTTCGCCCCGCCCCGTGCCCAGGCCTCGCCGTCGGCGGGCCAGGTCTCCGAGCCGGGCTCCCCAGGCTTCGGCACCGTGTAGCAGCGCCACTGGTGCTCGCCGGTTTCGAGGTCGAACGCGTCGAGGTGGCCGCGTACGCCGAACTCGCCGCCGGAACTCCCGACGATGACCATGTTCTTCACGATCAGCGGGGCGACCGTGGCGCTCTCCCCGGCCCGGACGTCTCCGTAGGTCTTGTCCCAGACCTGCTTGCCGGTGGTGGCGTCGAGTGCGAGCACACGGGCATTCGCCGTGACGAAGAAGACCTTCCCCTGAGCCACGGCGACCCCACGGTTCACGTTCCCGCAGCACAGGGAGACGTCGAAGGGGACCGCATGCTTGTACCGCCAGATCTCCACGCCCGTCTTCGCGTCGAGGGCCCAGACCCAGCCGTCCCAGCCGGAGAGGAACATGACCCCGTCGACGATGATCGGGGCGGCCTCGAACGAGTAGGTCGACGCGCCCGCGATCAGGCCGGTCGTGCCGGCCTGGAAGACCCAGGCGGGGACCATGCGCTTGACGTTCTCCGTGTTGATCTGGTCCAGCGGGCTGTACCGCTGTCCGTTGTAGGCGCCGTAGTAGGTCAGCCAGTTCTGGGGTTCCTCGCGGGCATTGAGGAGGCGCTCGTAGTTGACGCCGGCCACCACCGGCGGGGCAACGTCCCCGCCCGCGACCTTGCCGCTCAGCCTCCCCTGGTCGACAGCCTCACCCGCGTCCACGTAGTCGACGGTGGTCATCTGCTCCTCCTTCTTCCTACGGCCGCGGCTGTTCGGGACGGTCGAGGCGAGCCTCCGGCGGGGCGTCCCCCAGGACGACGATGGCCCCGGTCAGTCCCCGGCCCTCGTCATTGCCCGTGGGCGAGCTGAACCAGTAGTAGCCAGGCCCGTCGAGGTTGAGGTGCGCCCGTCCCCGAGAATGGTTGACCAACCAGATGAACTTCCGGTCGCCATTGCTCGGCAGGAGCGCGCAGTGCGTGTTCATGTCGTCATTGACGAGCTCGAGATCGAGATCGCCTCCATGGGGCATGACCAGAATGGAGGGATCCCAGGCCAGCTCATCCGGGTGGATACGAATGGTGGCCTGCATGTGGCCTTCCGATCCCTCGGTGGCCTGCCCGACACTTCCGGTTCCCAGCACTTGTCCCAGCGTTGCCTTGTTCTGTGCGGCCAACCCGATCTTGTCCAGCAGGTCGGCTCGCTCCTGCGCGGTCGTCATCGGGGCTTCACTCCCCTCATTCCGAATCCATATTCATTCCGCATCGCCGCGCTGGCCGCATCGCCGCGCTGGCGGCGGCACGTCACAGCCGGTTGCACACCACCGCTCGGCGAAAATGTTCTCCGAATCGACCTCGAAAATTCCTTTTTTCGCGTCGCCCGATGCCCGGCTGCAATCGGTAGTCAGGGAGCGCGCTGCGCCGGATGAATCACACCGAAAAGGGTGAGAAATTACTAGTCAATAAGCACGCTACGCCGGATGAATCACACCGACAAGGGTGAGCGCCGGTTCGGGCCCGCTCATGCCGTTCGTCCGCGACCAGCTACCGTTCGTACCCGATATGCCACCGTTGGGAGGAGGCGAGCCGCACTGCATCGCCTCGCGCCGGGGCCGGCGGCAGCCCCGATCAATCGTCGCCGATCAACACCGGCTGACCGGTCAGGACGGCTCTCCTGACATCTGGGCCTCGATGGGGGATCAAGCCAGGTCGTACCGATCGAGGTTCATGACCTTGTCCCAGGCGGCGACGAAGTCCTGCACGAACTTCTCCCGTGCGTCGTCGCTCGCGTAGACCTCCGCGACGGCACGCAGCTCGGAGTTCGAGCCGAAGACGAGGTCGACACGGCTACCGGTCCACTTGACCCCGCCGGTGGCGCGGTCGCGGCCCTCGAAGGTCTCGGCGGTCGCGGATGTCGGCTTCCATTCCGTGCCCGTGTCGAGCAGATTCACGAAGAAGTCGTTGGTCAGCGACCCGGGCGCCGAGGTGAAGACGCCCAGCGGCGACTGCTGGTAGTTGGCGCCCAGCACCCGCAGACCACCCACGAGGACGGTCATCTCGGGCGCGCTCAGATTCAGCAAGTTGGCGCGGTCGACCAGCAGATGCTCCGACCGCAGCCGGTTGCCCTTGCCGCGGTAGTAGTTGCGGAACCCGTCCGCTGTCGGCTCGAGCGGGGCGAAGGACTCCACATCGGTCCACTCCTGCGTGGCGTCCGTGCGTCCCGGAGTGAAGGGGACCTGGACGTGGTAGCCGGCGGTCTTGGCGGCCTGCTCGACGGCGGCGGCTCCGCCGAGCACGATGAGGTCGGCCAGCGAGATCTTCACGTCCCCGGTCCGGGAGCTGTCGAAGGACTTCTGGATCCCCTCCAGGGTGCGCAGCACTTGTGCCAGCGTGTCGGGGTCGTTGACCTCCCAGCCCCGCTGCGGCTCGAGGCGGATGCGCGCGCCGTTCGCCCCGCCACGCTTGTCGCTGATGCGGAACGTCGAGGCCGACGCCCACGCGGTCGAGACGAGTTGGGAGACCGACAGCCCGGAGGCGAGGATCTGGCTCTTGAGCGCGGCGGTGTCCGCCGCCCCGACGAGCTCTTGGTCCGCGGCGGGGATCGGGTCCTGCCAGATCAGCGTCTCCTGGGGGACCAGCGGTCCGAGGTAGCGCTGGATCGGGCCCATGTCGAGGTGCGTCAGCTTGAACCAGGCCCGGGCGAACGCATCCGCGAGCTGGTCCGGGTTCTCCAGGAAGCGCCGCGAGATCGGCTCGTAGACCGGGTCCAGCCGCAGCGCGAGGTCGGTGGTCAGCATGGTCGGGGCGTGTGTCGTCGATGGGTCGTGGGCGTCCGGCACGGTGCCGGCCCCGCCGCCGTCTCTCGGGATCCACTGCCACAGACCCGCGGGGCTCAGCTCCAGGTCCCACTCGTAGCCGAACAGGGTCTCGAAGAAGCTGTTGTCCCATCTCGTCGGGGTGGGTGTCCACGTACCCTCGAGCCCGCTGGAGATGGCGTCCGTGCCCTTCCCGGTGCCGTAGCTGCTCTTCCACCCCAGGCCCTGCTCCTCGAGGGGGGCGCCCTCGGGTTCGGGGCCGAGGTAGACGTCCGGGGCGGCCGCGCCGTGGGTCTTGCCGAACGTGTGGCCGCCCGCGATCAGCGCGACGGTCTCCTCGTCGTTCATCCCCATGCGCCGGAACGTCTCGCGGATGTCCCGGGCCGCGGTGAGCGGGTCCGGGACGGTGTTCGGTCCCTCCGGGTTGACGTAGATGAGGCCCATCTGGACGGCGGCCAGAGGGTTCTCCAGCTCCCGGACGCCGCCGTAGCGTTCGTTGCCGAGCCAGGCGCGCTCGGGACCCCAGTAGATGTCCTCGTCGGGCTCCCAGACGTCCGGCCGGCCGCCGGCGAAGCCGAAGGTCGTGAAGCCCATCGTCTCCAGGGCGCGGTTGCCCGCGAAGATCATCAGGTCGGCCCACGAAATCTTGCGGCCGTATTTCTTCTTCACCGGCCAGAGCAGCCGGCGCGCCTTGTCGAGGTTGCGATTGTCCGGCCAGCTGTTCAGCGGCGCGAAACGCTGCATGCCCGCGCCGGCGCCGCCGCGGCCGTCGTCGATGCGGTACGTCCCGGCGCAATGCCACACCATCCGGATCACGAGCGGCCCGTAGTGGCCGAAGTCGGCCGGCCACCATTCCTGCGACGTCGTCAGCACCTGGTCGACGTCCCGCGCCAGGGCGTCGAGGTCGAGCGTCCGGAACTCCGCGGCGTAGTCGAAGTCCTCGCCCATGGGGTCGGCCATGACGGGGTGTTTCCGGAGGATCGTCAGGTCGAGCTGGTTCGGCCACCAGTCGCGGTTGCTCGCGCTGCCGATGGGGTGGCTGCGGTGCCCGGCCGGGACAGAGAGGCCGAGGCCGCCCGCGCTCACATCGTTCCTCTCGCCGACAACGGCGTCCGGGCTGTCAGACACGGGATCTTCCTTCCGGGAACCATGGTCGTCCCGGGGAACTCAGATGTCCAGCGCGCGCCGCACGGCCGGCGCGTTCCGCCGGGAAACCGGCACCATCTGGTGCATCCGGTCGTCCATGATCAGAGACAGCTCGCCCTTGAGCCCGCGCTCGATCTCCCGGATGCGGCTGAGGTTGACCACATACCGGCGGTGCACCCGCAGGAAGCCGGCATCCGCCAGCTCACTGTCGAGCTTGTCCAGGCTCAGAGAGGCGGCTCGCAACCGCCCCTGATCGGTGGAGAGCCACACGTCGTTTCCCTGCGATTCGGCGAAGGAGACTTCCGGCAGCCGCAGCAGCACCATCCGGTTGTCGCGCATCGCGACCAGTCGGCGCGGCCGCACCCGAGGGTGCGCGGGCCCCTCCGCCTGGGGCAACCGTGCCCCCTCGGAGACGCCGAACGAGACCAGGTTCCCGATCAGGTGTCCGGACGAGAAGACGGGTCGGATGCTGATCGATGTCGGCTCGTCGGCGAGGTGGGCGAAGATCTGCGTCGAGCCGACCCAGTCAGGATTGTGGGCTGCCTGCCTGGTGGCGTACCGGGCGGCTGTGATCAGTTCCGGCAGCCCGGGGTTCCATCGCAGCGTGGGGTCGACCGCCGGGGTGCATGCCGGGACGCCCAGGAGCACACTTGCCATGTCGTCGGCGATCACCACCTTGCCCGCGGTGTCCACCGCGGCGAGCGCCACACCGGAGCGCGCCCTGGCCTGGGTGTAGGCCGCGACCAGCTCGGCGCCGCTGTCCCGGGCGCGCCTCTTCAGCGGGTGCTGGGTCATGGTGGCCGCGTTCGCCAGCCAGCTTTCCGCGGACGCGGGAAGCCGGCTGCGCCAGCAGCAGAGGTTCAGGACCGCGATCGGTTCCCTGGTCACCACGTCCCGCACCGCGATGCCCGCGCAGACCCAGTTGTGGAACGCCTGGCACCAGTGCTCCGCGCCCCTGATCGGTACCGGGCCGTGCGCCTCGAGCGCCGTGCCCATGCCGTTCGTGCCGACCGCGCACTCGGACCAGCAGAACCAGGGCGCCAGATTGGAGTCGCCGGCTCTGGCGAGGGTGGCTTGATCACCCCACTCGGCCAGGATCCGGCCAGTGGCGTCGGTGACGGTGACGACGCCACCGAGGTTGCCCACTTCATGTGCCACGGAGGCGGCACGGAAACCCAGCTCAGCGAATACGACATCGTGCTCGGGCATGTGGTCGGGCTCCACGACGGCTACCGGAGCCTGTGTGAGGTGAGGATCGACCCGGTATTGCTCCCGGCAGCGATGCCAGGAGATCGCCACCAGGGGCCGGACACCCGGGACGTGATCCTCGCCTTGTACGAACCGTTCCCACGCCGCGAGCACGGTGCCGCTGCCCAGGTTCGCCGAGACGGGCTCAAGCCGATGTACGTCCCTCATGGTTCAGAACCACCCTTGGTTCATCCCCCGACGCCCGACGGCGTGCGCGCGGTCCGCGCCGATCGCTCATCGCGGCCGGGCCTACAGCGGACTGGACACCGCGTCGCGCGTCTTCCTGCGTCACTCGTTCCAGGCTGTGTCACAGACCTGCACTCCCCACCCTAGGTACCGTGGGCGGGCTGCGCACGTCCCTCTCCGGCCGGTGTGTGCGAAATGTAGCTTCCTGGCCGGCCGTGGACAGCGCGCACCCGCGGGCGAGGTACCCGGCTCACAGCAGCCGGTCCACCCGGTGGATCGGTACTCGAAGCAGCGCCCGTGCCCAGCCGGACGCGCAAGTCTTCTGCCGATATCGGCTTCTGCTGAGCCATGCGATGCGCTTTGTCCTGCCGCCGGTGAAGTCTCGGTCGACCAGGTCCGGCGGTCGGGGTGCCCACTGCTCCGGCACGGTGGTGCGGCGCCGCCGGCCGCCGATGACGCTCTCGATGCCGAGGTCGGCCGTGGAACGACTGGAAGCCGCCTCGTCATGTCGATACCTGGAATTCTGAGAACGGGTGTGGCCAGCGAACACGCTCAGCCGGACAGCAATCCATGGACGCATGACGAGCGGGGCCCCAGGCACGGGGTCGGGCTGACGGTCGAGCAGGCAGCCCTGCTGAGTCTTCCTCCGGGACTGTCAATTGGCCCGGAGAAACGTCAGGACCGCGAGGACGCGGCGGTGGTCGGCGGCGTCCTGGGGCAGGTTGAGTTTGGTGAAGATGCTCCGCACGTGCGCCTCGATGGTCTTGGGGCTCAGATACAGCTCTGTGGACAGGGCGAGGTTGGAGCGGCCCTGGGCCATGAGTTCCAGGACCCGCCGCTCGCGTTGGGTGAGCGGTGCCAGCGGGTCGTGCACGCGCTTGCGGCCGAGGAGGCGAGCGATGAGTTCGGGGTCGAGTACGCAGTCGCCGTTCGCGACCCGTCGCACATCGTTGGTGAACGCCTGTAGGTCCGCCACCCGATCCTTGAGCAGGTAGCCGACGCCGGACTGGAATTCGGTCATCAGTTGCATGGCGTAGGACGTTTCGACGTGCTGGGACAGGAGCAGCAGCCCGACGTCGGGGTGTGCGCGCCGGAGTTGGATCGCGGCCTGCATACCCTCGTCGGAGTGGCCCGGCGGCATTCGGATGTCGATGATCGCAACGGCGGGCGGCTCGTGCCGTACGAGCGCCATGAGCTCGATGGCGTCGCCGGCCTTGCCGGTGACGTCGAAGCCCGCCTCGGCCAGGATGCGGGCCAGGCCCTCGCGGAAGAGTACGGTGTCGTCGGCGACTACCACGCGCATGGAATCTCCGCTCGGAGTCGGGTGCCGCTGTCGGCGGGGCTGTGTACCGTCAGCCGGCCGTTGAGCGTCGCCAGCCGGTCGAGGATGCCTTGGAGACCATTGCCCCACCGCCCGTCCGCGCCGCCTCGGCCGTCGTCGGCCACTTCCACGCTCAGCCGGTTGTCGGCGATCTGGCCGGTGACCACGATGGCCGTGGCGCCCGAGTGCTTGGTGGCGTTGGTCAGGGCCTCGCTGACGATGAAGTAGGCGGCCGCTTCGACCTCGCGGGGAAGTCGGGTGCCGAGCGGCACGTCGACAGTGACGGGGATCGGTGAGCGTTCGGCGAGAGAGCCGAGCGCCGCGCCGAGTCCTTCCTGGGTGAGGACGGCCGGGTGGATGCCGCGTGCGAGTTCACGCAGCTCGGCCAGCGCGAGGTTCAGCTGGCGGCGGGCGTCCTCGATCGTGCCGGCGAGGGCGACGTCGGGTGCCGCCCGCGTGGCTATCGCCTGGAGGGTGAGCGTGAGAACGACGAGGCGCTGCTGGGCCCCGTCGTGGAGATCGCGCTCCAGACAACGGCGCGCCTCGTCCTGCGCCGCGACGATGCGCTTTGCCGCCGCTTGCAACTCGACTGCCTGCACCGAGATCTGATGCAGCCGACGCCGCAGCTCCTCGCCGAGTCCGATGTTGTCGAGTACGAGTTCGGCCTGCGCCACCAGGTCCTGCAGCAACCGGTCCTCGGCGACGGTCAGCACTTCGCCGCGCGCCTTGGTCAGCGCCACCGCGCCGCGCACGGCACCTCGGCAATCGATCGGCCGCACGTGGGTGCGCCCGCCGTCGGCCAGCGCCGCGAGCGAGGTCGGCGCGGGGACGACGGGCGTACCGGGGGCGGCCGTCGGAGGCCAGGTGGCCACCGCCACGAGTTCCGCCTCGGCGCCCACCCACAGAGTGACCTCGGCCGCACCGACGCCGTCGGCGATGGTCGAGGCGAGGCCGGTGAACAGGTCGGCGTCGTGGCCGCCATGGCTGACGTGGGTGGACAACCGTGCCAGCGACTCGTACGGCGTGGGCCGGCGCCCGTAGACGAGCCGGTCCGCAGCCGTCTGGACCCGTCGGCGCACCCGTTCGAACACGACGGCGACGACTGCCGTCGCAGCCAGCGGCAACCACGGGCCGCCGGCGTCGGCAACGCCGATGAGCCGCCCGATGCCGACCACTACGACCACGTACACCGTCGTGACGATGACGGCCAGCGCGCCGTACACCACGGTCTTGTTGATCAGCAGGTCGATGTCGTACAACCGGTACTTGACGATCGCCACGGCCGCGGCGATGGCCACCAGCGGCACCGCCAGCACCCCGAGCGCGGGAGTACGGAACACGACAAGGCCGACGCCCATGGCTACCGCACCCATGACCACGGCGTACGCGAACCAGCGCAACTGCCGTGCCTCGTCGCCGCACGCGCGGCGGAGCCGGACGACGGCGCCGATCACCCACACAAGCTGGAACAGCAGATAAGCCGCGGGCCCGAGCACGTTCCACACACGTTGTGCCATCTCGTAGCCGACGACGCGAAACGGGTGCGCGATGGCGAGGCCGTTGTCCGCGTACTCGACCGGCCACACCGCCGAGGTCAGCGAGAGCAGTGCGGCCGCAGGCACCATCGCTGCCACCACGACCCGCCAACGCGGCGAGGGCAGCCTGCCGTCGGGGAAACACAGCAGGGTTACGCCGGACAGCGCCAGCACCAGCGCGAGCGGCCAGGCGCCCAGCCAACCGAGCCACACGGCGCTCGGCTCGTCCGCGCCGACGGACCCGATCGCGTACTGGCGGCCGAAGAACATGACCGCATGCGCGACCCCCGTCGCGAGGAACAGCCAGCCCTCGCGGTGTCCCGGCCGCCGGTCGAGTACGAACACTCCGACAGCTGTGAACGTCGTCGCGATCAGCCCGTTGTGGAGATTGGCCAAGAAGACGCCGCAAGCGAAGCCGCCGGCAACGAGGGCGCCGGAGATCAGGCCGAGGCCGAACGGGGCGAGGCGGGGGCGGCGATGCTCGGTCATGGTCTGTCGATGACCTGGGCGAGACTGGCCACCGACAGGTCGGCCTTCGGGATGAACCCGGTGGCGCCACTGTTGGCCACGCGGCGCCCGTAGTCCGCCGTGTCACGCGTGGAGACCAACACGATGGTGACGCCCTCGCTGAGGGTCATGATCTGCGGTATCAGGTCGAACCCGCTGACATCGGGCAGCTGGATGTCCAACAGCACCACCTCCGGACGGACCGCGGCGATGGCCTCGAGCGCGGACCGCCCGTCCGGGCACAACGCCGCAACCTCGAACCCGGCCGCCGACACGAGTTCGGCGGCCAGCGCCCTGAACTCGGCGTGGTCGTCCACGATGACGGCGTTCCGGTGCATGCACAGATGCTGGCACAACCGCGCCGTTCCCCGCTTGAGGGCTAACCCTTATCAGCTCGAGGGCACGCCCTGATGAACGGCCACGCCGGGATTCCTACGGTTCCGGTAGTCGTTCGCCAGTCCGGAAGGATGTCCCATGTCAACTACGCCAACTCCCGCGCCCGTCACACGGGCCAGGGCAACGATCATCGGGTGGCTGCTGCTCGCCGGCGGCACCGCCTTCCTCGTCGGCGGCGGCATACATCCGAGGGCCGACGCGTCCGACGGCGGCGCCAGGGAACGGTTGCGGGTCATGTTCGAGGACGGGGGCTGGTACCCGTCGCAGGCGTTCATGCTGGCCGGCACCGCTGCCATGGCAGTCGCACTGGTCGCGCTCGTACGGTGCCGCCGGCTGACGGGCGCGTCGTGGGCGCGGTACGCGGCCGTGGTTGCGGCGGTGGGCGCGGCGCTGGCCTCGGTGGCACTGCTGTTGCACCTGCTCGCCGCGGGCGAGGCGGACCGGCTTGCCGAGGGCGGCAGCGCGCCGATCACCGACACAGTGGTGGTGGTCGACACGATCGTCATTCCCGTGTTCGGCCTTGGCATCGCGGCACTCGCGTCGGTCGGAGCGATCACGCGGGCCGTCGGCAACGTGGTGGTCGCGATTCCCGGTGTCGTCGGTGGGGTGGGTTACGCCCTCGCCGCCGGAACCATCCTGATCTCCGACCACCTCGACGCGCTGTTCCCTACCGCCATCGGCATCGCGCTCTGGGCTGCGGCGGTAGGCGTGCAGCTGCTGCTGCTGGACCGCCGCGCCGCGGCCACGGTAGCGGATTCGGCGTAGCGGCACCGCGCCGGACCGGCCACGTGAGGGGGCGGCCGAGTCGCTGAGGCGGGAACGGCTCGAGAACTGCGGTGACTTCTCGAGCTTCGCCACCAGGGACTCGACCGCGCCCGCCCTTGTGGGCGAGACCGACGGCATCGGCGGTGGCCGGTCGTTGAGCAGCTCATGGGACGGGACGAGGCGCATGTGGGCCAGTGACTACTTGGGCTGTTCGAGGTGTCGGGGTGGTTCCCCAGTTCACGGACACAGGACTGGAAAGTCGGCCTTGACCCATAGAGCGCGGATAGCGGCGGCCTTGTCATCGACGGGCTCGTCGTCGGTGCTCCAAATCTTGGCCTGGGCTGTGGAGTTGTTGACCGACGGCCAGCCCGGGTTCCCGGTGGTGGCGAAATCAGCCCACGCGCGCACCATGCGGCGTGCCAGTCCGTGGTCTGCGGAGGTGGGTGCGCCGCCGATGAGGAAAGCCAGGCAATCGCTGTCGAGGTTGCCGAAGGCGAAGGGGATGTCCGCACAGTGCCAGGCTCGCACGACCCCGTTCGGGCCGGTGCGCCGACGATCGAAACGCGACAGGAACGCCCGGCCGCCGGCTTGGGCGTGAAGCTCGACGAGTCGGTTGCTGTACTCGCCGAACAGCAGATCCCCGAAGACGGCCAGGTAGACGTCGAGCACCGGGGCGTGGGGCATCGCAGCGCGGTAGCCGGCCACCAGGCCGTCAGGGAGGCTGAAGTCTTCGGCGAAGAGGGCCAGCTGTTCATCGGTGGTGATCTTCGCGCTGCTGCCGACGGCGTCGAGCAGCCAGTACTCCTCCGTGGTGTGGCAGACCAGCAGGTCCACCCCCCGGGTCGCGCCGGCGGCCATCCCCGTGAGGGGGTCGGTGGGCAGTACAGCGCCGTCGAGGACGGGGGCGTAGAGCGCGGGGTCGTAGTGGCGGGACCCGGAGGCGGGGTCACGCCGGTAGTCGTCGACCACCCGGTCGGAGGCGATGACCAGGGCCTCCGGGGTCGCTGAAGTCAGGCCCTCGGCTGTGGCGGGGCAGCCCGCTGCCGCAGCGATCTCGCGGGTGGTCGCCGCAGCGATTTCAAGCGTGTAGCAAGGGCTGGCGGCGCTGTGGGCGATGGCACGGTGGAACAGGCCGCGGGCGCGATCCATCACCATCAGGCAGGCAACCGAAGCGGCCCCGGAGGACTGGCCGGCGACCGTGACGTTGCCAGGATCGCCACCGAAGGCGGCGATGTTCTCACGAACCCAGCGCAGGGCCGCGACCTGATCGAGCAGGCCCCGGTTGTCCGGGTAGGCGGTTGCTTCGGCGGCGGGGACGTGGCCGAAACCTTCGAAACCGAGCCGATAGTTGAGGGTGACCACGACCAGACCGGCACCTGCCAGCGCAGTGCCGTCGAAGTCGGGTTGGGCTGAGGATCCGAAAGTGTAGGCACCGCCATGGATCCAGACCAGGACGGGGAGACGGCCGCCTTCGGGGGCCGGGGTCCATATGTTGACGGTGAGGATGTCCTCGTCGTCGGGCGACCACACGGGTGCGCCGGGCAGTTGCGCCGACTGCGGGGCGATTGGGCCGAAGGCCGTGCAGTCCCGCACTCCGGTCCACGCGGGTGCCGGGAAAGGTTCCCGGAACCGGTTGACGCCGAACGGCGCGGCGGCATAGGGGATACCAAGGACGGCGACGACTTCGGCAGAGGCCCGAAAACCTTGGACCGAACCGTTCTTCGTCTTGAAGGTGTCCATCGGAAGACTGCCTCTCATTGCACGCCAGATCGCCGAGGAGGACGGGGCTTCAGCTTTGCACTGCGCGGCACCCCAGGACCAACACCAAGATCATGATGATTGACGCACCAGTGATGTCAATCCCCCGCTGCTACAAGTGGGGGTCGACCGATCAGCAGTCGACCGACCGTCAGAACCGCGTTCTGGCCGAGGCCGGAACGATGGCCGCCGAGCAGGACATCGCCATCGTGGCGGTCGACCCGGCATACACCTCCCGGTGGGGGCCCAGCACTGGCAGCAGCCACTGACGAGCAGTAACCCACAGGTTTCCCGGCACGATGCGGCGAGCATCGCGATCGGGCGACGCGCCCTCGGACACCCGAACAGGCGACGGACGGCACCGCCCCCACACGACCAGAGCGATCGTGTCGGGCATCGGACCGCCCAGGCCGAACCGGGAACCCGTAGGCGTGAGGAACCCCGCCCCGCGTCCCCGGACCACGCACCAGATGCGTGCCGACCGGCAGCGGAGCGAAAGCGGGCGACCAGCGTGCCCAACACCGTTCGGAGCACGCGGCTGAACAACAGCGGTCCTGGATGCAGGACCCGCTCCCGCACAGTCTCTAGGAACGGTTCATGACGATTGCTCCCAACAGGATCTGTGCGAGGCGGATTTGGGTTGGGGACTCAGCGGGCGTCCTCTGTCGGCTTCTGTTCTGAGTGGCCCCTGGTGGGGCCGTGCTGGGCGACGATCCGTGCCGGGCGGGATGTGCCGCTGAGCGCGAGGACGATGAGCGGAATGAGGGTGAGAGCCGCGGAGACGGTACCGACCAGGGCCGGGCCGGTCAGACCGAGAGAGGAGCCCAGGGCCCGTCCGGCGATCGCGGAGCCGGCCGCGATGCCGGTGTTGTACGCCGACGTGGTCAGGGCGGAGGTGAGGGTGGGGGAGTCGCCGGCGAAGCGGACGGCGAGCGAGGTGACGACCGGGTTGACGGTGAACCCGGTCAGCGCCATCAGGAAGACCAGGACGACGGCTGCGACCGGGCTGGTCGACAGCGGGATCAGCACCAGCAGCGTGACAGCGGTCCCGGCGGCGGCCGTGATCGTCGTGGCCATGGGGAAGCAGTCACCCAGACGGCCGCCGATCGCGGTGCCGCCGAGAGCGCCGATACCGAAAGCGATCAGGACCAGCGGCACGACACCGGCCGCGATGCCGGCGCGGTCGGTCAGCAGCGGGGTGATGTACGTGTACGTGGCGAGGACACCGCCCATGATCAGCACCGCGGCGGCGAGCGCCAGCCACAGCCTGCCCTGCCGCAGCGCACGAATCTCGGCACGCACGGACACCTGACCCCGCTGCTCCATCTGACGGATGAAGCGCCCGACGAACACGGCGGCCAGGACAGCCAGCACGGCCAGTGCCCAGAACGGACCGCGCCAGCCCGTGTGCTGCCCGACGAACGAGCCGATCGGCACACCGACGACGTTGGCCAGGGTCAGACCGCCCATCATGACGCCGACCGCACGGGTCGAGTTGGCGGGGCCCGCGGCGGCGGTGGCGATGACGAATCCGACGGCCCAGAACGCGCCGGTGGCCAGTGCCGTGACCGCCCGGGCGGCGAGCACGACGGCGAACGAGGTGCTCAGTACGGCGACGACATGGCCGAGCGCGAAGACTACCAGGGCCAGGACGAGCGTGCGGCGCTGCGGCAGGCGCAGGGTGGCCAGGGCCATGGTCGGCCCGCCGACGATCATGCCGACGGCGAAGGCGGTGATCAGCAGTCCGGCGTGCGAGACGCTGACGCCGAGATCGCCGGCGATCTCCGGCAGGAGTCCCGCGATGACGAACTCGGTGGTTCCCATCAGGAACGTGCCGGCTGCGAGTACCCAGACGACGAAGGGCAGCTTGCCGGTGGCGGATCCGGCTGCTGGGGACATCAAAGACTTCTTTCCGTACGAGTAGCGGGGTGTTCAGGAGGCGGGCTCGATGGTGATCCGCTCGGCCCGGGCCAGCTGATCGGGGGCCGCGTCGATGTGGCCGAGGATGAGGAGGTCCGGGGAGGCGGAGGGGCCGTCCTGGTAGAAGAGGGCGAGGTTGCCCCACGGCGCGAAGTAGGCGATGTCGCCGGCCTTGGCCGCGACCGGGGCAGGCGCGCCGTCGGTGGTGAGTCTGCGGGGCGGGTAGCCGATGCGCTCCGTCCCGTGGAAGTCCTCCAGGTCCAGGGTGAGCGGGAGGAGAGTGGCGAGGTCGCGGGCGGCGGGGCTGTCGTTCGATGTCGCGTCGACGGGGCGGCCGTCGAGGGTGACACGGATGTCCATGGCAGAGGTCCTGTCGGAGCGGGACGGGGTGCTGGCGGCCGGTGTCTCCTGCCGCGCTGTCGACGAGGCGGGCGCGGACGGCGAGACGGAGGCGTCGGAGGAATCACCGGAACAGGCGGTCAGCGCCAGCAGCAGAGTGGCCGCCGGGGTGGCACGGAGCAGAGTCCCTCGGTGTGTGGAGGGCATGGCGTGGTCCGTCACATCGCTCGGGCATGGGTTACGTCGCCGGGGGCGTGGATCACTGCTCCGTGCATCAGGGGCTCCTTCGTGTGCTGAGGCAGTACCGGTGGGGTGGGCCGGCAGTCGCCGAGTGCAGGTGCAGACCGAGTACGTACGGCGAACCCCCTGACATCGACGCGGGGCCGGCCCGGCCACCGATTTCATAGCCGGTGGGAAACCGCCGCGGATTCCAGGTAACCGGCTTCTCTCGCGCGCATCGAGTCACCGTCAAGGGGTGTACTGGCAGTACATCCCTGTGACTGCGCTCGGGACGTACCGTCGAAGGCGTGGACAACCGTGAAGAGGTCCGCGAGTTCCTCACCTCGCGCCGCGCAAAGATCACCCCGGAGCAGGCGGGCCTGCCTTCCGGCAGCCGACGACGCGTGCCCGGACTGCGCAGGAGCGAAGTCGCAGCCCTCGCCGACATGAGCGTCGAGTACTACGCCAAACTCGAACGCGGGAACCTCGCCGGCGTCTCCCCGGCCGTCCTCGAAGCAGTCGCCCGCGCACTCAAGCTCGACGACGCCGAACGCGCCCACCTGCTCAACCTCGCGCACGCCGCAGACGGCTCCGACGCCCTCACCCGCCCCCGGCGTCGCACCACCCGCCAGTGGACACCCCACCGCAGCCTGCAATGGACCTTGGACGCCATCACCGCCGGGCCGGCCTTCGTCCGCAACGGCCGCATGGACGTCCTCGCCGCCAACCAGCTCGCGCGTGCCTTCTACGCCGACGTGTACGCCTCGCCGCACAACCAGGCGAACCTCGCCCGCTTCAACTTCCTCGACCCCACGTCCCGCACCTTCTACCCCGACTGGGACACCTTCGCCGACGTCGCGGTGGCGATCCTGCGCACCGAAGCCGGCCGCAACCCCCACGACAAGGACCTCCACGACCTCGTCGGCGAGCTGTGCACCCGCAGCGACGAGTTCCGCACCCGCTGGGGCGCCCACAACGTCCGCCACCACGGCACCGGCACCAAACGCTTCCACCACCAGGTCGTCGGAGAGCTCACCCTCGCTTTCGAGGGCCTCGAAATGGCTGCCGAACCCGGCCTCACACTCACCATCTACACCGCCGAACCCGGCTCGCCTTCCGAAGAGGGACTGCGCCTCCTCGCTTCCTGGGCTGCCACCCAAGAAGCCGACGCCACGGGACACTCCTCGACCAGCTGACCACGGTTTACGGGACTCACCGCTGGGTGACGCCGTCGGGTTGACGATCTCCGGCAAAAGGCGCGCTCCTCGAAGCGCGCCTTCCCGGGACAGCAGAGATCGGCTCCGCGCAGAATGACGTTTTCCTGCAGACGGTTCGGAA
Organism: Streptomyces sp. NPDC001315; assembly: GCF_042896175.1. NCBI lineage: Bacteria > Bacillati > Actinomycetota > Actinomycetes > Kitasatosporales > Streptomycetaceae > Streptomyces > Streptomyces sp. NPDC001315. Next base: position 44,657 of record NZ_JBIAWZ010000011.1, read on the forward strand.
CGGGAGCCGGTCAGCGACGGGTGCTGGTGCGCGGCCCGCCGTACTCGGCGTCGCTGACATGGTCGAGCCAGTCGACCTCGTCGCTCTCCCACAGCGCGATGTGCGTCATGAAGTGGTCCGGGGCGGCACCATGCCAATGCTCCTCACCGGCCGGGGTCCAGATCGTGTCACCGGGGTGGGCTTCGAGGATCTCGCCGCCGCGTGACTGGATCAGGGCGATGCCCTCGACGATGTAGAGGGCCTGGCCCAGACCATGGGAGTGCCAGGCGGTACGGGCGCCGGGCGCGAAGCGCACCGCGTTCGCGCGTGCCCGCGAGGGTTCCTCGCCGCGGTAGATGACATCGGCCCACGCGTCGCCGGTGAACCACTGCTCGGGAAGCTTCATCGTCGGCTGCTTGGTCAACAGTTCCATGGGGTGGTGCTCCTTGTATCTCGTGCAAATCCGCGTATTCAGGCGGCCGACTGGTCGTCGGCGATCTTCTTGAGCTGGGTGATCGCGGTCATGGCGTTGGGCCAGCCTGCGTAGAACGCGAGGTGGGTGATCGCCTCGGACAGCTCCTCGACGCTCAGCCCGTTCTCCAGTGCCTTGCTCAGGTGGTAGCCGAGCTGTTCGGTGCGGTAGAGCGCTGCCAGCACACTGACCGTGATCAGGCTGCGGTCCCGGGGCGACAGCTCCGGCCGCTCCCACACGTCACCGAACAGCACGTCGTCGGTGACCTCCACGAGCTTCGGCGCGATCGCGGCCAGCTCCTTGGGTGCGGACTGCTTCGTCATGGGGCGACTCCTCACTTCACTTCACGAAAGGTTTGCAATCGGGGCAATTCCAAGGGCCGCCACCGCGGCCATCAGTGAGGAAATCGCAGGTCACGCGCATGTGGAAGGTACCGCTGTTACAGGTACCGACAGGACCCCCCACGCCTGGGCCGAGCGTCCTGGCCTGCATGTGTGGAACCAAGAGCGATATCCGTGAGTTCCTCGCCTGCCGCGGGGCGAAGATCACCCCGCGGCAGGCAGGACGCCCCTCGCTCGGCGAGAAGCGACTCGCATGGCGCACCCCTGGTGCGCCTACAACAGCGGCAAGTTCCGGGGCGTCCAGGCCCACCCCAGCCAGTATGTCGACTTCACCACCGTCTCCCGGGTCTGAGCCATGACCCGATTTCTGCTCCGCCGCCTCGCCGCCGTCCCGCTGACGCTGCTCGCGGTCTCCCTTCTGGTATTCCTCGCCACCCAGGTGCTGCCCGGCGACGTGGCCCGTACGGTACTGGGCCGGGAAGCTTCCGACGGTTCGGTGCGCGCTCTCAACCACGAACTCGGCCTCGACCGGCCGCTTGCGGTGCAGTACGGGAGCTGGCTCGGGCACTTCGTCACCGGCGACTGGGGCACGTCGTACACGCTGCATGTGCCCGTGCGCGGGCTGCTCCTGGAGCGGTTGGGGCACTCGGTGTTCCTGGCGGTGTTCGCGTTCGTGCTGCTGGTGCCGGTCGCGCTCACCCTCGGCGTGATCGCGGGGCTGTACCACGGCCGGGTGCTGGACCGGACGATCAGCTCCACGACCCTGGCGCTGGGCGCCACACCGGAGTTCGTGACCGGGGTCGTCCTGCTGGTGGTGTTCTCCGTGCAGTTGCGGTGGCTGCCCGCGTCCGCGCAGACCCAGCCCGGGGCCGACGGCCTGGGTCAGACCCTGTGGCACCTGCTGTTGCCGGCGATCTCGCTGGTGCTGGTGTGCACCGGCTATGTCGCCCGGCACGTGCGCGCCAGCACCGTTGCCGTCGTCGAGGGGCCCTACGTCCGCGCGGCCCGGCTGCGGGGCAACGGCCCAGCACGGATCGTCCTGCGGCACGTGCTGCGCAACGCCACGGTGCCGGCCACCAGTGCCCTCGGCGTCCAGCTGCAGTACATGCTCGGCGGCATCGTGGTGGTCGAGCTGCTCTTCAACTACCCGGGAGCCGGAGCCTTGTTGCTGCAGTCGGCGCAGGACAAGGACTTGCCGACGCTCCAGGCGAGCGCCCTGGTGCTGGGCGCCCTCTACATGCTGGTCGTGCTGCTCGCCGACCTCGTCCACCGGTTGCTGGATCCGCGCATACGGCTCGGAGGTGCGGCGTGAGCACCGTATCGATCGCCCTGCGGCCGCTGGGACGACTGGGCGGGCTGCCGGTCGCCTCCGCCGTCGGAGCCGCCGTGATCGTGTTGTGGACGGCGGTCGCCCTGTTCTGGGCGCACCTGGTGCCGTACGCACCCGACGTACAGCGTCCCCAGGACCGGTTTCTGTCGCCGAGCGGCGAACACTGGCTGGGCACCGACCAGTTCGGCCGTGACGTGTTCTCCCGCACTCTCGCCGGGGCACGCCCCGTCCTGGAGGTGGCACCGGCCGCGACCGCGCTGGCCGTCCTGGCGGGCACCGTGATCGGGCTGGTCACGGGCGGGGTGGGCGGCTGGCTGGACGATGTGGTGATGCGGATCGTCGACGCCGTCGTGGTCTTTCCGGCCATCATCGCCGCGGTGCTGTTCGTGGCATTCCTGGGCCACTCCACGCTGGTGCTCGTGCTCGTCGTCGCGGCCGCTCTCACCACGCTGGTCGCGCGAAGCGTACGGGCGGCGACCCTCGTCGAGCGGGAGAAGCCGTACGTCGAGGCGGCCCGGCTTCGCGGTGAGCCCCTGTGGTCGCTGCTCGGCCGCGAGATCCTGCCCAACGTCCGCTCCACCGTGTATGTGGAGGCGACCTCCCGGCTCGGCGACGCGGTGTTCGCCGCCGCGACTCTTTCCTTCCTCGGCCTCGGCCAGCCACCCGGCTCACCGGAGTGGGGTGCGGCCGTCGCCGACAACCGGGTGTGGCTGAACAACGCGCCCTGGACGGTCCTCGCGCCCGCCCTGGCGATCGTCTCCCTGGTGGTCGGGGTGGCCCTGGTCGCGGACACCTCACGGCGGGCGGCGGGAGGTGCGGCCGAATGAGCACCGATGAACAGGGGCTCGTCGTCGAGGGGTTGAGCGCCGCGTACGGCTCCGCCCAGGTCCTGTACGACGTGTCGTTCACCGTCGCCCCCGGCGAGATCTTCGGCCTGGTCGGCGAGTCGGGCTGCGGCAAGTCGACCCTGGCGTACGCGCTGGCCCGCCACTTCGCGCCGGGCGGGCGGGTACTCGGCGGCGGTGTGCGGCTGGACGGCACCGACATACTGGGCCTCAGCGGAAGGCGGTTGCGGGAGTGGCGGGCTACCCGGCTCGCCTTCGTGCACCAGGACGCGGCGGGATCCCTCGATCCGACGATGCGGATCGGCAGGCAGCTGGCCGAAGTGCTGCGCGGCCGCGGTCTGTCACGCCGTGAGAGTGCCGAGCGCGTCGTCGAACTCCTGCGCACGGTGCGGCTGCCCGAGCCGGAGCGGCTCGTGCACCGCTACCCGCACCAGTTGTCCGGAGGGCAGCAGCAACGTGTGGTGATCGCCGCCGCGCTCGCGGTACAGCCGAGCCTGCTGATCCTCGACGAGCCGACGACGGGGCTCGACGCCTCGGTCGAGCACGAAGTACTGGGCCTGCTCGAGGAGTTGCGCGGCCGGCTGAACGCCGCGGTGGTCTTCGTCAGCCACGACCTCGGCCTGATCGGCCGCATGTGCGACCGCCTGGGCGTGCTGTATGCGGGCCGCCTCGTCGAGACCGGGCGGGTGGGCGAGGTCCTGGCCGCCCCCGCCCACCCGTACACCGCGGGCCTCCTGGCCGCCGTGCCGGTGCTCGGCGTCAGGCGGCACGAGCGCCCCCTGCGGCCTCTGCCCGGTCGGCTGCCGCTGCCGGGCGAGACCACGACCGGCTGCGCCTTCGCACCCCGCTGCGCGCTGGCCGAGGGCGCCTGCCGGGCAGCCGAACCCGCGCTGGACGCGGAGGCCGTGCCGGGGCGGGCGGTGCGCTGCCTGCACCCGGGGGAGGCCACGGTCGGGGTCGGCACGCCGGCGGGGAGCGAACGGTCGAGAGAAACGCCTGCCGCCCTTGTCGAAGTGCAGGGTCTTGTGCGGCAGTTCGGGCACACCGTCGCGGTCGACCACGTCGATCTGACCATCCACGAGGGTGAAGTCCTGGGCCTGGTGGGTGAGTCGGGCAGCGGCAAGACCACCCTCGCCCGTGCCATCGCGGGTCTCGCCCCCGACGGCGAGGGAACCCTACGGCTGCGCGGCGAACCACTGCCCGCGCGCCTCGCCCGGCGCGACGCGCGCCTGCGCCCGCGCATCCAGATGGTCTTCCAGAACCCGGACGCCTCCCTCAACCCCAGCCACACCGTGCGCACCGTCCTGAGGAGAGCGCTCGCCGCCCTCGGAGATCCCTCGGGTACGTCCCTCGACGCTCTCCTGGACCGCACCCGCATCGACGCCGACCTCCTCGATCGCCACCCCACCCAGCTGTCCGGCGGGCAGAAACAGCGCGTCTCCATCGCCCGCAGCTTCGCGGGACGGCCGGACCTGGTCATCTGCGACGAACCCGTGTCCGCCCTGGACGTCAGCGTGCAGGCGGCGGTGCTGGAGGTGCTGGCCGACCAGCGGGACCGTACGGGGACGTCGTACCTCTTCATCTCGCACGACCTCGCGGTCGTCGGCTATCTCGCCGACCGGATCGCCGTCATGTACCGCGGCGCGATCGTCGAGGAGGGGCCCGCGGCCGACGTGCTGGGCGGTCCGTCGCATCCGTACACGGCCCTGCTCGTCGAGGCCGCTTCGCGCCCGGTGGCGGCGAGCCCGCCCGAAGCACCGGACAACGGCCCGCCACGACCGAACGGCTGTCGCTTCGCCGACCGCTGCACCCGCCGGATCGCCGGGCTGTGCGAGGACGTACCGCCGCCGGAACGCGACCTGGGCGCGGGCCATGTCGTGCGCTGCCATCTCGACCCTTCCGACCTGCCGGCCGGGATTCCGGCCACCGCCGCGCTGAGCGTGGCCGATCCCTTGTGACCCGATAACCGCCCGAGCACCGGGAGCCCTCATGACCACGACCACGAGCACCGCCGCCGAGGAGTTCGCCGACCTGCCGGACGCCCCCGTCATCCAGCGCCGTTGGGTGACCGTGGCCACCGGCGGTCACGTCGGCGGCGTCTTCTGGCACACGCACAAGCCCACCATCGTCCTACTGCATGACGCCGGTTCCAGCGCCCGTGCATGGGACGACGTCCTGCTGGCCCTGGACCGGCCCGCCGTCGCCCTGGACCTGCCCGGCCACGGCCGCTCCAGCAGGCGCGGCCGGGGCGACTACCGTCCCCGACGACTGGCCGGCACGCTGGAGGAGACCGTCCGCTCCTTCGCGCCGGGAGGCGTGCCTGTCGTAGGGGTCGGGTTCGGCGCGCTGGCCGCGATCGCCCTGAAGGCGAAGTTCCCGCACAGCACCGGACGCCTCGTCCTCGTCGACGCACTGCCCGGCACGCTGTCACCGGGCCTGCGGCTGTGGCCCACGCCCAGTCCCGAGTTCGCCACCCGCGACGACGCGGCGGCCTGGCTGGAAGGGCGCGGTGCGACCGACGCCGCCCGTACAGCCGAACTGGAGACGGAGCAGGCCGCGGACGGCATCTGGTCCTGGCGCCACCACCTCGGCAGCCTGCCCGCCGACGCGCCCACCGCACTCGACGACGAGACACTCTGGGAGCAACTCGCCGCCGTCCCTGCCCCGTTGCTCGTCCGCACCGAGGGCGGCCCGCTCGAGGCGGTGTCCCTCGACCGCTTCCGAGCCCAGGCACCCGACGGCGACATCGTCACCGTCCACGCCGATCCGCAGGCCCTCGCGGACGTCCTGCGCCCCCTGACCTGAACCCACGACCGAAGGAGTACCCGTCATGTCGGACGACATCCCCGTCATCGACCTCGCCGCCGCCCTCGCCGACGACGCCCCCGAGGGCCTGCTGGACACCGTGCGCCGCGCCGCCGAGACCATCGGCATCATCCAGGTCGTCAACCACGGCGTCCCCACCGAGGTGATCGCCGGGTTCAACGACGGCTTCGGCCGCGTCCTCGACCTGTCCTTGGAGCAGAAGGAGCAGCTGGCCAGCCCCACCGGGCACCCCTACCGCGGCTGGCGGCAGTGGCCCGACGACTTCGGCCGCCTGGAACTCGAACGATTCAGCATCGCCCAGTACGACGACACGGACGCGGCCGAGGCCGCCGGGCTCTCCCCGGAGCACGCCACCCTCTACGCACACGCCAACGTGTGGCCACCGCAGGAGCCCGGCCTGCGCGCCGCGACCCACCGCTACCACGACGCGTTCGTGGACGTAGCGCGCCGCGTCCTCGGCCTGTACGCGCGCGTGCTGGACGTGCCCGCGGAGACCTTCCCGCTCGGCGACGACGTCTACACGACGGTGGTCGTCAACAACTACCCGAAGTGGCCGCACGAAGGCGCGTCGGACGAGGAGAAGCTCCTCCTCCTGGAACACGCCGACAGCTCCGCGCTCACCGTGCTCCACCAGGAAGGTGACTACGCCGGGCTGCAGGGTCAGCGTCCCGACGGCACCTGGACCCCCGTACCGATCAGGCCCGACGCCCTCCAGGTGTTCACCGGCACTCTTCTGACCAACTGGACGGAAGGCCGGCTGCGCCCCGGACGGCACCGTGTGGTGGCCGGCGGCTCGGTGACCCGGCGTTCCTCGGCGGTGTTCGTCCACCCGAGCCTGGACACGGTCGTGGAACCGTTGCCGGCCTTCGCCGACCCGGACGGCTCCGACTTCGAACCGGTCTCGGTGTGGGAGCGGGCCAGTGGCAACGTAGAGGAGTACCTGCGGGTCTTCGGCCGTCCCGAGCAGCTCGCGGCCTGGCGGGAGAACCGCCCTTACGTCGCCGAAGTCATCGCGTGAGCCAGCCGAAGGAGAGCCGGTCATGACCACATTCCCCACCGCACAGGCCGTGCGGACCACCCCCGAGGGGCTCCTGTGGGAGCCGAGCGAGCGCTGGGTGCGCGGCCGTAAGGGTGACGTCACGGTCGTCGACAGCCGCCACCCCGTCCTCGTCTGGGAGCCGGGTGTTCCCGTACCTCTGTACGCGTTCCCGCGTGCGGAGGTACGCGAGGAGCTCCTTCGTCCCGCGAAGAACCCACCGACCGGCACGCACACCGGCTCGCAGGTCTTCTACGACGTGGAAGTCGACGGCGAGTCGCTGGAGAACGCCGCCTGGACCTACCCGGCCGACGACCTGGCCGGCCACATCGCCTTCGAGTGGTTCCGGCGCGTCGGGCGGGGCCTGGACCACTGGTACGAGGAGGAGGAAGAGATCTTCATCCACCCCCGTGACCCGCACAAGCGGGTGGACGCCATCCCCAGCAGCCGTCACCTCGTGGTCGAGATCGACGGCACGGTCGTCGCGGACACCCACCGGCCGGTCCTGCTCTTCGAGACCGGCCTGCCCACCCGCTACTACATCCCGCGCGAGGATGTCCGCCTCGACCTGCTCGAAGCCACCGACCATCACACCGGCTGCCCGTACAAGGGCACCGCCGAGTACTGGTCGTGGCGCGGTGCGGCCGATGTCCCGCCCAACCTCGTCTGGAGTTACCCGGACCCGCTGCCCGCGGTCGGCGCCATCCAGGGGCTCCTCGCCTTCTACAACGAGGCGGTCGACATCACCCTCGAGGGCGAACGGGTGGAGCGCCCCGTCACGCACTTCACCAGGACGCTCTCGGAGCAACAGCGCACATGACGGTCACAGCGATGCGCTCGGACCGCTGGAGGTCTTCCGGCGGCTCGACCACCTCACGGACGGGCGCATCGGCTGGGCGGCTCGGTGTCTTCGCGGCCCCGGAGTGGTGACCGTCCCGGTCGATGGCCGGCTCAGCGCCCACGGCGGCATCCTGCCCCCGCCGACGGCCGCGGACGACGGCGCTGACGGGGGGCCAGGAGACGCGCGTCCCGTCAGGGTCGTCCGCCGCGCTCCAGCGGGATCCTCTCGCCCGTCTCGATCGCGACCGGCAGCCGGTTCTCGGTCGGAGGCAGTGGGCAGGTGGCCAGGTCCGTGTAGGCGCAGGGCAGGTTGGCGGCGCGGTTGAAGTCGATCGTCACCCTGCCCTCGGCGTCGGGGGCGGGGAGCTGGAGGGAGCGGTTCGCCGCGTAAGTGGTCACGCCGGAGGTCTTGTCGGTGAACAGCACCATGAGGGCGCCGGGCGTCCTGCCGTTGAAGGCGGTGAGCCGGTGCGGTGTGCCGTCCAGTTCGAACTCGACCTGGCCGGGGGAGTCGTAGACATGCTCCAGACCCTCGACGGCGGCACCGACGGTCACCGGGCGCGGGGAGTCGAAGGGCAGGAAGCGGCCGGAGAGGACCCAGCGCGGGTCGGGCTCGTAGGCCGGCGTGCCTGTGAAGGCCGTACGCAGCGGGTTGCCGGGGTGGCGGGGCCGCACGATGTCGTGCCCGCCGCGCTTGGCGACCTCGATCACCGCGTCGCCCCAGCCGATGTACACACTGCTGCGCTCGGGAAGGACACCGAAGTCGTGGCGGCCGTGCACCACTTGCTCGTCGACGGTGATCTCCTCGCCCGCGTCGAGTTCGACCACGATCCCGTCGGAGGTGCTCGACCAGGCTCCGGGCGCGTCCTCGAAGCGGGTGGGCTCCTGGCTCAGCCAGCGGAGGCTGGTGATCGCGAGGAACCCGTGCGGGCCGGACAGCACCGCTTCCTTCTGCCGGTGCCACTCCTCCCACTCCTGCACGAAGCTCACCCGGTCGACGTCTTGGACGGTCATATCCGCTCCCTCTCGCAGCACTGCTCGTTCTTCTTGCAACTACTGGGCCTGCGCAGGTCATCCCGCCTGAGGGAACTCTTGACGCCGAGAGAATTGTCGATCTACGGCGAGCGCGAGCTACGAGTTCCGGCAGACCAAGAACGCCGACAGGCGAAGGCGCTGGCGGTCGTCAGGCGGTCGCCGACTCCGCCGCCGGGCATGGACTCGCCCGCTACCTGGTGATCCGTTTCCTCCGTTATTTGACGAGTTCGCCCACGAGCGCGGCGACCTGCTCCACTTCGATCAGGAAGCCGTCGTGACCGTAGGGCGATTCGATCACCCGGAGGTGATCCGCTGCGTTGATCCCGGCAGCCAGCTCCGCCTGCTGGGCGAGGGGATACAGGCGGTCCGAGCTCACTCCGGCGACCAGCGTTCTGGCGGTCACGCGGCGCAGGGCGGCGCGTGTACCGCCGCGACCGCGCCCGATGTCGTGCGTGTTCATGGCGTCCGCCAGCACGACATAGCTGCCCGCGTCGAAGCGGCGCACCAGCTTGGCGGCGTGGTGGTCGAGATAGGACTCGACCTGGTACCGGCCGCCGTTCCAGGGGTCCTCCGTACCCTGGGGCGTACGACCGAAGCGGACCTGCAACTCCGGCTCGCTGCGGTAGGTGACGTGGGCGAGGCGGCGCGCCAGACCGAGTCCCGCGTGCGGACCCCGGCCCGTGACGTGGTAGTCGCCGCCGCGCCAGTGCGGGTCGCTGCGGATGGCGTGGAGCTGAATGCCTGCCCAGGCGATCTGCTCCGCGCTCGCCGCCGCCGTGGTGGCCAGCAGCAGGAGCGCGCCCGTGCGGTCCGGATACGACACGGCCCACTCCACGGCGCGCATTCCGCCCATGGAGCCGCCGATCACCAGGGCCCAGCGGTCGATGCCGAGTGCGTCGGCCAGGCCGGCTTCCGCGGCGACCTGGTCGCGCTGTGTCAGAGCGGGGAAGGCGCCTCCCCAGTACCGTCCGTCGGGACGCGTCGAGGACGGTCCGGTACTGCCCTGACAGCCGCCCAGCACATTGGGAGCGACGACGAACCAGCGGTCCGTGTCCAAGGCCAGAGCAGGCCCGATGAGCCCGTCCCACCAGCCGGGGGTGGGGTGACCGGGTTCGGCCGGTCCGGCGACATGGCTGTCGCCGGTGAGCGCGTGGAGCACCAGTACGGCATTGGAGCGGTCCGGTGCGAGCCGTCCCCAGGTCTCGAACGCCAGCCGCACTCCGGGCAGTTCACCTCCCGCCTCCAACGGCAGCGGTTTCTCCCGGACGTGCCATTGGCGGCGCCCCGGAGCGTCCCCCTCCCGCCAGGCCCCGGAGGCCGGCGGGAGGGGGACCTCGGAGGTCGTCGGTACGGTGTTCAGGACGCGCCCTTCGCCGCGCGGAAGCCTGCCTCCAGATCGGCCTTGAGATCGGCGAGGTTCTCGATGCCGACCGACAGACGCACCAGGCCGGGCGAGGTGCCGGTCGCCGCCAACTGCGCGTCGTCCAGCTGGCTGTGGGTCGTGGACGCCGGATGGATGATGAGACTGCGTACGTCGCCGATGTTGGCGAGATGGCTGAGCAGCTCGACGGCATCGACGAACCGCTTGCCGGCCTCGACCCCGTCCCGCAGTTCGAAGGCCAGGATCGCGCCGGCGCCACGCGGCAGATAGCGCCGCCCCGCCTCGTACCACCGGTTGGACTCCAGGCCCGGGTAGTGGACGGCGGCGACCTCGTCGCGCCCTTCCAGCCATTCGGCCAGGGCCTGGGCGTTGGCGGAGTGCCGTTCGATGCGCAGGCTGAGCGTCTCCACACCTTGCAGCAGCAGGAAGGCCGAGTGCGGGGAGAGGGCGGGCCCGATGTCGCGGAGCAGCTGGACGCGCAGTTTGATGGCGAAGGCGCCCGGGCCGAGGGCGGGCCAGTACTGCAGGCCGTGGTAGCTGGGGTCCGGCTCGCTGAAGTCGGGGAAGCGCTCGGCGTGCGCGCCGAAGTCGAAGGTGCCGCCGTCCACGACGACGCCGGCGATGGTGGTGCCGTGGCCGCCGAGGAACTTGGTCGCGGAGTGGACGACGATGTCGGCGCCGTGCTCGATGGGCCGCAGCAGATACGGGGTCGGCACGGTGTTGTCCACGATCAGTGGGACACCCGCCTCGTGCGCGACGTCGGCCACCGCCCGTACGTCGAGCACGTTGCCGCGCGGATTGCCGAGTGTCTCGGCGAACAGGGCCTTCGTGTTCGGCCGGATCGCCGCTCGCCAGGCTTCGACGTCGTCCGGGTCGTCGACGAAGGACACCTCGATGCCGAACTTGGGCAGGGTGTGGCGGAACAGGTTGTACGTGCCGCCGTACAGGGACGTGCTGGAGACGATGTGGTCGCCCGCGCTCGCCAGCGTCAGGATGGCGAGGGTCTCCGCTGCCTGCCCGGAGGCCAGGGCCACTGCCGCGATCCCGCCTTCGAGCGCGGCGATCCGCTGCTCGAAGACGTCCTGGGTCGGGTTGTGGATACGGGTGTAGATGTTGCCCGGCTCGGCGAGCGAGAACAGGTCGGCGGCGTGCTGGGTGTCACGGAAGACGAACGACGTCGTCTGGTAGATCGGCGTCGCCCGTGCGCCGGTCGTCGGGTCCGGTGCGGCGCCGGCGTGGATCTGCTTGGTCTCGAACGACCAGGCCGAGGTGTCGGGGCCGGCTGGCTCGTCCTCGGGGGTGTGGCCTGCGGTGACGGAGTCGATCGGCTGGCTCATGGTTCTCCCTTGTACGGGGCGTGCGGGGTGCCTGAAGGGACCGCGGTTGTGCCGTCCTCGACCGAAGAGGGCAGGGCGAAGGACACCGCGGCGCGGTGGTGAAGAGGGGGATCGGATGCCGGAGCGGGGGCGTCAGCTCACGGCGGAACAACGCGTGGTGGTGACACGCACGTAGTCAACGTGGCGGCGGGTCACAAGCACGGTCATGAGGTCAGGTAACCACAGTTGGTGAGGTCGCACCAGCACGACACCGGAAGAAGGAAGACGGCGCCTCGCCCGGTCGCTGTCTCACCCGTCGGGACACCCTGTGGACGCACCTGCGAGCGTGTGCTTTGATCCGGCCATGGAGACCACTGGCCAGGCACACACGGTGCTGCTCGACCCGTTCTGGGTGAGCCGCCGCGCCGACCAGTTCGACCAGATCTGTCGTTGACCGCCGTATAACGGCTCGCGTCGCCCCTCCCTTTCCCGACCCGCTCTCGGCGCGCACCCCTCAGCCCTGTCGGCAATCGGACGTTCCCGTACGGCCGTTGCCACGCGCGCCGCCATGTCCGGGTCAGCTGCCGCCGCGAAGGAAACCCATGGCACAGCCCACCGCCCTGCCCGTCATCGACATCTCCCGCTTCCGAGATCCCGGCACCGATCGCGGCGCCTTCCTGGCCGAACTCCGCGCCGCCGCCCACGAAGTGGGGTTCTTCTACGCCACCGGACATGGCGTTCCCGCGTCCGTACGGGACGAGGCCCTGCACGCGGCCCGCGCCTTCTTCGCCCTTCCGGAAGAACTGCGGCTGGAGATCGAGAACCTCAACTCCCCTCAGTTCCGCGGATATACGCGCACCGGAACCGAGTACACGGCCGGCAGCGCCGACTGGCGCGAGCAGATCGACATCGGTCCGGAGCGCGCTGCCGTGGACGTCGCACCCGGCGATCCCGACTACCTCCGGCTCGTCGGTCCGAACCAATGGCCCTCCGCGCTACCGGAGTTGCGCGACATCGTGCTGCGCTGGCAGGCGGAAGCGCTGCGGGTGAGCCGGGAGGTGCTGCGGGCACTGGCAGCCGCGCTCGGACAGGACGAGGGCTACTTCGACCAGTGGTTCGACGACGAGGCTGCCGTGCACGTGAAGATCGTGCACTATCCGCCGCGCCCCGCAGCCGACGCCGACCAGGGAGTGGGCGCCCACAAGGACTACGGCTATCTCGCCCTGTTGCAGCAGGACGAGGTCGGCGGTCTTCAGGTCCAGCGCGAGGACGGCGGCTGGATCGACGCCGTACCCGTCCCGGACGCCTTCGTGTTCAACATCGGCGAGATGCTGGAGATCGCCACCCAGGGCTATCTGAAGGCCACTCGACACCGGGTTGTCAGCCCGCAGCCGGGCGTCGACCGCTACTCCATCCCCTTCTTCCTCGGCCCGCGCCTCGACGCGGTCGTCAAGCCCCTCCAACTGCCGCCGGAGCTGGCGGCACGCAGCCGTGGTGTCACCGACGACCCGGACAACCCGCTCCTGGCGGCCTTCGGGCAGAACGCCGTGGTCGGCTGGCTCCGCTCGCATCCGCGGGTCGCCGAACGCTGGTGGGCCGACGTCCTGGCGAAGGGGGAAGGACGATGAGCGACTGGGCCTTCGAGACACGTCAGGTCCACGCGGGCGCCGTACCCGACCCCACCACCGGCGCACGCGCCGTGCCGATCCACCAGACCACCAGTTACGTCTACCGCGACACCGCGACACCGCGCACGCCGCCGCGGCCTTCGAACTCGCCGACCTCACCACGCACGCGTACACCCGGCTGTCGAACCCGACCACCGCCGTGGCCGAGGAGCGCATCGCGGCCCTGGAGGGCGGTTCGGCGGCCGTGGCGGTGGCCAGCGGCCAGGCCGCGACCGCCCTGGCCCTCCTGAACCTGGCGCGCGCAGGCGACCACATCGTCGCCTCGTCCTCCCTCTACGGCGGTACCCGCACCCTCCTGGAGCACACGTTCGCCGACTTCGGCATCGATGTCACCTTCGTCGACGACCCGGACGACCTGGGCGCCTGGTACTCCGCCGTACGCCCGACCACCCAGGCCTTCTTCGGCGAGAGCATCGGCAACCCGCGCGGCAACGTCCTCGACATCGAGGCCGTCGCCCGCATCGCCCACGAAGCAGGCGTCCCGCTCGTCATCGACAACACCGTGCTCACGCCCTACCTGCTGCGCCCCTTGGAGCACGGTGCCGACATCGTCGTGCACTCCACCACCAAGTTCCTCTCCGGACACGGCACCGGCATCGGCGGGGTCGTCGTCGACAGCGGCCACTTCGACTTCGGGGTGGACCCCGAACGGTGGCCGGGCCTGACCCGCCCAGACCCGACGTACAACGGGCTGTCCTTCTGGGACTCCTTCTCCGGCCTCGGGCTCGCCTACGCGCTGCGTCTGCGCACCCGGCTGGTCCGGGATCTGGGACCGGCCGTCTCACCCTTCAACAGCTTTCTGCTCCTCCAGGGACTGGAGACACTCAGCGTGCGCATCGAGCGGCACGTCGCGAACGCACAGACACTGGCCGCATGGCTGGAGGTACAGCCACAGGTCGACCGAGTCCACTATGCGGGACTGCCGTCCAGTCCCTGGGTGACCCAGGCCAAGCGGTACCTGCCGCGCGGCGCCGGAGCTGTCCTCGCCTTCGAACTCGCCGACGGACTGGAAGCCGGTCGCCGCTTCGTCGAAGGCGTGCGGCTGTTCAGCCATCTCGCGAACATCGGCGACGTACGCAGCCTGGTCATCCATCCCGCCTCCACCACCCACGCCCAACTCGACGCCGGTCAGCAGGCGGCGGCCGGTGTGACCCCGGGCCTGGTGCGGCTCTCCGTAGGCCTCGAAGGCGTCGACGACCTCATCGCCGACCTCGAGACCGGCCTGAGAGCGGCCGCCGCATGAGCACCGACAACCTCTGCGAACCACGCACCGCCGACAGCCAAGGAGCACGATCCGCCATGCGCCGCAGCACCGCCGCCCGGCTCGCCGCCACCGCAGCACTCGTCGGCCTGGCCGCCACCGCCTGCGGCACCGGCTCGGCCGACGACCCGGCGAACGCCGGACAGACCAGCCAGGCCGCCGAGCCGACCGAGATCGACACCGGCGCCACCGTCGACGTACGCCTCGTGCTGGAGCCGACGAGCCTCGACATCGCCTCGACAGCGGGCGCGGCGCTCGACCAGATCCTGCTCGACAACATCTACCAGGGTCTGCTGACCCGCGACGAGGACAACAAAGTCGAGCCGAGCCTCGCCACCACATCACCTCGATCGACGCGTACAACCCGGACAGCGCCAAGAAGCTGCTGAAGCAGGCGGGTTACGGCGACGGCCTGAAGCTCACCGTCAAGATTCCCAACATCTACCCGACCGAGATCGGCGACTACCTCGCCTCCCAGCTGGGGCTGGTCGGCATCCGACTCACCGTCCGGCAGGTGGAGTTCCAGTCCTGGCTCGACGCCGTCTACACCAAGCACGACTTCCAGCTCAGCCTTGTCGACCACGCCGAGGCCCGCGATCTGTACAACTTCGCCAACCCCGACTACTACTTCGGCTACGACAACGCCGACGTCCAGAAGTGGTACGACGCAGCACAGACCGCGTCGAGCGACTCCCAGCGCGACACTCTGCTGAAGAAGGCGGCCAGGCAGGTCTCCGAGGACGCCGCCGCCGACTGGCTGTTCGTCAGCCAGACCCTCACCGTCGTCCGCAGCGGCGTCACCGGCGTGCCGCGCAGCTTCACCAGCAACCACTACTCCCTCGCGGACCTCGCCGTGGCGAAGAAGTGAGCCCGGCATGACGCTCTATCTGCTGCGTCGGGCAGGGCTCCTGTTGGTGTCCCTGTTCGCTGCCAGCGTGCTGATCTTCCTGGTGCTGCGGCTCCTGCCCGGAGACGTCGCCCAGACGATCGGCGGTATCAAGGCCACGCCGGCCCAGGTCGCGGCCGTACGCCACGACCTGGGGCTGGACCGGCCGCTCGTCGCGCAGTACGGCAGCTGGATCGGGGGAGTGGTGACCGGTGACTTCGGGCGGTCGGTCCTCGACGGTACGTCGGTGTCCGGGCAACTCGCCGAGAAGTTCGCCGTGACCGGTCCACTGACCGTGGGCGCCGTCGTGTTCGCCCTCGCCTTCGCCGTGCCCCTGGGTATCCTCGCTGCCGTGCGCCGGGACTCGCGGCTCGGCGGCGCGGTCAACGCCCTCGGGCAGCTCGGCACCGCGCTGCCCACCCTGTGGGTCGGACTCCTGCTCGTCGTGGTGTTCGCCGTCCAGGTCCGGTGGCTGCCCGCACAGGGGTTCCCCGTCGACGGCTGGGACGAGCCGGGGCAGGCGCTGCGCAGCCTCGTCCTGCCCTGGCTGACCCTGGCCCTCGCCGAGGGCGCCGTACTGCTGCGGTTCGTACGGTCCGCCGTACTGGACGTCCTGCATCAGGACTGGCTGCGCACCGCCCGGGCCAAGGGGCACACCCGCACCGGAGCGCTGGTACGGCACGGGCTGCGCAACGCGGCCGTACCGGTGGTGTCGGTGCTCGGACTGCAGATCGCCGCACTGATCGCGGGCGCGGTCGTCGTGGAGCAGGTGTTCGTGCTCCCCGGGGTCGGCCAGATGCTGATCACGGACGTCGGCAACCGGGACCTGGACAAGGTGCAGGGCGAGATCCTGCTGCTCACCGGCGCGGTGCTGGTCATCGGGTTCCTCGTGGACCTCGCCCACCGGCTGATCGATCCGAGGCTCCGGAGCGCCGTATGAAAGTCCCCCTCGTCGTCCGGGCACTGCTCGGCAGCCGCAGCGGCCTCGTCGGCTCCGCCCTCGTCGGTCTGCTCGTGCTGTCCGCCCTGGTCTCCCTCGTCTGGACGCCGTACGACCCCACACTCGTCCGGCCACAGGACGGCTGGCTCCTGCCGTTCTCCGGCGGCCACGTCCTCGGCACCGACAAGCTGGGCCGCGACGAACTCAGCCAGTTGCTCACCGGAGCCCGCAGCACCCTGCGGACCGCCCTGCTCGCGACGGCCGTCGCGGCCTTCGTCGGGCTCGCCCTGGCACTCGCGGCCGTCCTCGGCCCGCGCTGGATCGGTGCCGCCGTCGTCCAGTTCACGGACGTGCTGATCGCGTTCCCCGTCCTGCTGATCGCCATGATCCTCACCGCGGTGTACGGCGGCTCCACCTGGACCGTGGTCACTGCGATCGGCGTCGGAGCGGGCGTCAACCTGGCCCGGATAGCCCGCGCCGAGGCGGGGCGTGTCCTGGGCACCGACTACGTCCTGGCCGCCCACGCCGCCGGATCCGGAACCTGGCGCACCGTCCGCAGACACCTGCTGCCGAACATCGCGCCCACGCTCATCGTGCAGCTCTCGCTCGTGCTGTCCGTCGCGGTGCTCGCCGAGGCCGCGCTGTCGTTCCTCGGGTTCGGCGCTCCTGCGCCCGCGGTCTCCTGGGGGCGCATGCTGCAGGAGCAGCAGCAGTACATCGCCGCGCGCCCGCTGCTCGTCATCTGGCCAGGCCTCGCCGTCGCCGCCTCCGTGCTCGGCTTCAACCTGCTCGGAGACGGTCTGCGCGAGGCCACGGACGCGCGCCTGCGGGTTCGGGAGGCGGCGTGAGCCTGTTGACGATCACCGACCTGAGCGTGCGGATCGGCGGCACGACAGTGGTCGACGAAGTGAGCCTGGCGGTGGCTTCCGGCGAACGGCTCGCGCTGATCGGCGAGTCCGGCTCCGGCAAGTCGCTCACCGCCCTCGCCGTCATGGGACTCCTCCCCGACGGCGCCGAGGCCACCGGCAGCATCCGCCTCGGCGGACAGGAACTCCTCCGCCTCGGCGACCGGGAGCTGTCCAGGCTGCGCGGCGAGAACATGGCGATGGTCTTCCAGGAACCGATGAGCGCGCTCAACCCGCTGATGCGCATCGGGAAGCAACTCGCCGAGCCCCTGCGGCTGCACCGCGGCCTGAACCGGCGCCGGGCCGCGGCCGCCGCCGTCGAGGTCGCCGAACAGGTCGGACTGCCCGACCCCGAACTCGTCGTACGTGCCTGGCCGCACCAGCTCTCCGGCGGGCAACGCCAGCGCGTCGGCCTGGCCATGGCACTCGCGACCCGCCCCGCGCTGCTCATCGCCGACGAACCCACCACCGCGCTCGACGTCACCGTCCAGGCCGACATGCTGAAGCTGTTGGACGACCTCGTCCAACAGCACGGCACGTCACTGCTGTTCATCAGCCACGACCTCGCCGTGGTCGCCCAGGTGTGCCCACGAGCCGCCGTACTCAAGGAGGGGCGGCTCGTCGAGGAAGGCGTCACCGACACGGTCGTACGAACACCCCGACACCCGTATACGCGGCGGCTCGTGGAAGCCGCCCGTGCAACGGGCTCTAAGGAGGTCGCCCTATGACATCGCTGCTCAGGGGAACCGGCCTGAGCCGCAGTTTCCGGCTGCCGCGCACCTCGCTGCTCGCACCGGCCGTCCACCGTCACGCCGTACGGGATGTGTCGCTGGAGCTGACGGAAGGCAGGAGCCTCGGGATCGTGGGGGAGTCCGGCTCCGGAAAGTCGACCCTCGCCAGGCTCCTGCTGGCCCTGGACACGCCTGATTCCGGAACTGTGCACTACCGGGACCGGGAGGTACGGCCGGGTGCGCCCCGCCGGCTGACCTGGTTCCGCCGCGAGGTGCAGATCGTCCTCCAGGACCCGATGGGTTCCCTTGACCCGCGTGCCACCGTGCGCGACATCGTCGCCGAACCGCTGGAGTGCCTGCGGCTGCCCGGCGACCACGACGACCGGGTGGACGAACTGCTGCGCGCCGTAGGCCTGGACCCGTCCGTGCGCGGTCGCTACCCGCACGAGTTCTCCGGCGGGCAGCGGCAGCGCATCGCCATCGCGCGGGCGCTCGCCCCCGGGCCGAAGGTCCTCGTCGGGGACGAACCGCTGAGCGCCCTCGACGTCTCCGTACGCGCCCAGATCCTAGCCCTCCTAAACGAACTTGCCGACGCGCACGGGCTGACGCTGCTGCTCGTCTCGCACGACATCGGCGTCGTACGGCATCTGTGTACCGACGTCCTGGTGATGAAGGACGGCCTGGCCGTCGAACAGGGCTCGGCCGCATCCGTCCTGGCCGATCCCCGACACCCGTACACACAAGGCTTGTTGGCCGCCGTACCCCGGCTGCCCGCATGACCGGGAGGCTCGCATGACCGCAGAGACCGAACGCCGACTCACCCTGGGAGCCCTCGTCCACGGCTCCGGCGGCCACATCGCCGGCTGGCGGCACCCCGACGCCCGCCCCGACGGACAGCTCGACTTCGCCTTCCACGCCGATCTCGCCCGTACCCTCGAACGCGGCCGGTTCGACGCGCTGTTCGTCGCCGACGTCGTCGCCATCTGGGGCCACCAGCTCGACTCCCTGTCCCGCACGGGACGTGCCGAGCACTTCGAGCCACTGACGCTGTTGGCCGCGCTGGCCCTGGTCACCGACCACATCGGTCTCGCGGCGACGGCGACCACCACCTACAACCACCCGTTCCACATCGCCCGCAAGTTCGCCTCCCTGGACCACATCTCGGCAGGCCGCGCCGGCTGGAACGTCGTCACCTCCGTCGTACCGCTCGAAGCGTCCAACTTCGGCCGCGACAGCCATCTCGAACACGAGCTGCGCTACCGCCGCGCCGACGAGTTCGTGCAGGTCGTCAAGGCACTCTGGGACAGCTTCGACGACGACGCGCTGCTACGGGACAAGGCGACGGGACGCTACTACGACCCCACAGGGCTGCAGCCTCCGCACCACGAGGGCGAGCACTTCGCCGTACGAGGGCCCTTGAACATCTCGCGGCCTCCGCAGGGCCACCCGGTCGTCTTCCAGGCGGGATCCTCGCAGACGGGGCGGGAGTTCGCCGCCCGGCACGGGGAAGTCCTGTTCACCACCCAGCACGAGCTGGGCGCAGCCAAGGAGTTCTACGCGGACGTCAAGGCACGCGCCGCCGGCCACGGCCGTGACCCGGCCCACGTCCTGGTCTGGCCGGGCCTCAGCCCCCTCGTCACGGCCACCGAGGCGGAGGCGCGGCGGCGGCTCGCCGAACTCCAGGACCTCATCCACGACGACGTCGCACGGCGTCTCGTCCAGGACAACATCGGCGATCTCGACCTGAGCGACCGCCCGTTGGACGGCCCGCTGCCCGACATCCCCGACAGCAACCGCAGCAAGTCGCGGCGCGACCTGCTCGTGAAGCTCGCCCACGACGAGAAGTTGACGATCCGTCAGCTGGCCGGGCGCTTCGCGACGCGGGCTGCTGCGCACCGAATACGAGGGCACCACCCTGCGCGAGAACCTCGGTCTGCCGCGCCCCGCCGTCGCCGAGCGACACTTTCAGGAGACCCGACGATGAGCCCTCGCCGTACCGACCAGCTCCACCTCAACGCCTTCCTCAAGCCGCCGGGGGAGTACCTGGCCGCCTGGCGGCACCCGGACACCGCCGCCGACGCGGGCGTGAACATCCGGGAGGTGCTCTCCTTCGCCCGCATCGCCGAACGAGCCACCTTCGACGCGGTGTTCCTCGCGGACCTCGTCGGAGTGCCATTCGCGAGCCAGGACGTACTCAGCAGAGTCAGCGTCGTCAACGACTCCTTCGAACCGACCACCCTGCTGGCCGCCCTCGCCGCCGGCACCTCCAGGATCGGCCTGATCGCCACCGCTTCGACCAGCTACAACGAGCCCTACCACGTGGCCCGTTCCTTCGCCTCGATCGACCACATCTCCGGCGGGCGGGCCGGCTGGAACGTAGTCACCTCCCTCAACGACGGCGAGGCGCGAAACTTCGGTCTCGATGCCCATCTCGACCACGCCACCCGCTACGACCGTGCCGAGGAGTTCCACGACGTGGTGACGGGCCTGTGGGACTCCTTCGAGGACGACGCGTTCCACCACGACCAGGCGAGCGGCGTCTACTTCGACCCGGCCAAGCTGCACGCGCTCCACCACGAGGGCAAGCACCTCAAGGTCGCCGGACCCCTCAACATCGCCCGCCCTCCGCAGGGACACCCCGTCATCGTGCAGGCGGGCGCCTCGGAGGCGGGCAAGAACCTGGCGTCACGGATCGCCGAGGTGATCTTCTCCGGCATCAAGGACCTGGCCAAGGCACAGGAGTTCTACGCCGAGATCAAGGAACGGGCCGCCGCCCACGGCCGTGACCCGGACCACCTCAAGGTGCTGCCCGCCCTGTCCGTCATCACCGCCCCCAGCGAGTCCGAGGCCCGCGACAAGCTCGCCCGTCTCACCGAACTCCTGCCCCCACAGGTCGCTCTCGCGGACCTCTCGTACTGGCTCGGCGGCTTCGACCTCAGCGACCATCCCCTGGACGGTCCGCTCCCCGAACTCCCGGTCTCCAACCAGTCGCACACCGCACAGCAGCAGATCTACGCGGAGGCACGCCGCGACAACCTCACCATCCGCGACCTCGTCCAGCGCTTCGCCAACGACGACCGCACCATCACGGGGACCCCGCAGCAGATCGCCGACCACATCGAGGAGTGGTTCCACGGCCGCGCCGCCGACGGCTTCAACGTGGTCTTCCCGTATCTGCCCGGCACTCTGTCCGACTTCGCCGAGCTGGTCGTCCCCGAGCTGCGCCGCCGGGGCCTCTTCCGCACGCATTACACGGGCAGCACCCTGCGCGACCACCTCGGCCTGCCGCGGCCGCCACGGCTCGGTTGAGGGCCGCCCGACCGAGGCCGTGCCTGGCCGCCCGAGAGCCAGGACCGGTCCGGGATCGAGTCCCGTTTGCAGAACGGACTACGGCCAGACCTCCTTCATCGACAAGAGCCACATCCTGGAGTGCGAGGCCTTCCCCGAGCGCGGTGTGGTCGTCCTCGTCCGCGACACCGTGGGCTTCTGACACGCTTGCCCGGAAGATTCATGCACCTGCAATGATCCGGCCCGGGCTCGCCTGATAGACATGGTGAGGTGAGCATCCCAGTGCTGCTGTACCGCAGGTTGTACGTGGATCTGGCGCGTGTCGACGTGTCCGCGTGTCGTCGCGTCTGACGTCGCCTTCACCTGTCCGGCAGGAGGCGATCCCAGCGTGAGATCCCCGTAACGGCTGCACACCGAGGGAGAGCAATGAGCACTGTCGCGAGCTACGAGATCCGACGGGCGGGGCCGCGGTTCGGCGCGGAGGTGACCGGCATCGACTTGAAGGCCGGCGTCGACGACCGGACCGCCGAGGAACTGCGCCACGCATTCCGGGACCACAAGGTGCTGGTCTTCCGCGACCAGCACCTGACGCCCAGTCAGCACGTCGAGGCCGTACGTATCTTCGCGGAACCGTTCGACCACCCGACCGCTGTGAAGGACTCCACCCATCCGTTGGTCTACCCGTACAACGTTCAGAAGACGGGCAAGGCCAGTACCTGGCACATCGGCGGTCTGTGGCGGCAGCCCGTCTTCGCGATCGAGTCGCTGACGTACGAGGTGGTGCCCGAGCTGGGCGGGCACACACTCTGGGCCGATCTTCAGGCGGCGTACGACGATCTGTCCGAGCCGTTCAAGTTGCTGCTTGAGTCGGTCGGCGCGCTCTACGACGGTAATGCGGAGAACTACGCGCAGGGCAGTCGGCGGACCGCGGTCGGGGAGACCGTCGAGCATCCGGTCGTTCTCGAGCACCCCGAGACGGGCCGGAAGGGGCTGTTCATCAGCACCTCGGCGATCGGCCTGACCGGCGTCACGGCGGCGGAGGGGAAGGTGCTGCTCGACCATCTGCTGCGGCACGCGTCGTCGCCCGACTACACGATCCGCTTCGGCTGGACCCCGGGCGACTTCGTGCTCTGGGACAACCGGGCGACCTGGCACTACGCCGTGGACGACTACGGCGACGGCGCCCGCGCCTACCGCAAGGTCATCGGAGTGGAGCCGGTGCGGCAGCCCGCGGCCTGACCCCGTTCGATGAGGTGCCCTGCGCCCGCCGCGACAGGGCGGGCGCAGGGCACTTCACGTCGGGGCCGGTTCTGCCCGCGGCTGTGGCAGGGGAGTTTGTCGGGGAGGGCTCGGCCGTCGAAGTAGGCTGCGCTCAGGCCGCCGCCGTGCAGCGCGACCACGGTGGCGCGCGGCGCCTCGTGCACCGGTTCGGCGAGAAGTCCTGACACGGCTGTTGCCTTCCCGGCCAGCCTGACCGCCCGGACACCGGGGACTTCGGGCCGACCGCCGGCAGGTTCCGGACGTCGGCCGACAAGGCCCTCTCCACGGGCGTGTCCCTTCTCAGCGCCCGGCGCGCAGGTCTGACCCCAGCCTCCGGGGCTCGCGAGGCAAGGCGCAAGACAGCTTGCTCAAGAACTGGGTCCGGTTTCCCAAGGCCAGTACGTCGATCTCAGGCCGGTGTCAGCTCCGTGTCGCAGAAACGTCAACTTTCGCAGCCAGGACGGCCGTACCGATGGCCACTCCAGCAGTGGAGCTTTTGGCTCGCGAGGCTGTTGGTCCGGTCGACTCGGGCGAGGCACTTGCCCTTCGATGGCCTCACCCCGTGGCGGCGAGGGTGTCCGTACGTCCGCTCAGGGCGGCGGAGAACTGGTCTGTGACCTGCTCCAGTGCCTCGGCGGCAGCGGGCGCGACGATCGACGCGCCGCCTTCTGCGGCGATGTCCTGGTCGAGTGTGAACCAGCCGGGCACGATGTGCGCCGCGCCCATGGAACTCAGAACCGGGCGCAGCGCGTAGTCGATGGCAAGGACGTGGGCCGTGCTGCCACCGGTGGCCAGCGGCAGCACGGTCTTGCCGGTCAGCGCGTACTGCGGGAGCAGGTCGAGAAGCGACTTCAACAGGCCCGAGTAGGCGGCCTTGTACACAGGCGTGCCGATCACGACCCCGTCCGCCCGCGCGAACAGATCCGTGGCGGCGACGATCGCCGGATGCCCGAAGTCAGCGCCGAGCAGCGCCTCGGGTGGGAGGGTACGCACCTCCAGTGGGGTCACCTCGTGCCCCTGCCGCCGCAGCCGGTCGTCCAGGTGACGCAACAGCCGGGTGGTACGGGAGGTGGGAGAGGGACTTCCGGAAACGGACAGTATGGCAGCCATGCGGGGACCTTTCTGGAATGAGGTTCAGACGTGCGAACAAGGCCGACTCGTACGGCAGTTGCTCACCACGCGCTCGACCGCACCGTGACCACGGGGCGCAGCTCGTTTCGGAGCGTTTCGAGGAATGAGACGACTTCGGCCGCCGCCGAACGGTGCTGGAGGTCGTTGAGGACGTCGTGATGGGCGCCGTGCACGACCGACAGACGGGCACGGGGCAGCGACTTCGCCGTGCGTGCCAGCACCTCGTGGTCGGCGAGGGGGTCGGCGTCCCCGACGAGGAGCAGGACCGGAATGTCGACGGCGCCGTCGTGGACGGCGGTGAGCAGGGCATCCGGCAGGGCGTCGTCGAGCGCGCCCCGCCGCACCCGGGGATCCTCGGTGAGCACGCTCCGGTGGGCGGGGCAGGAGGTCCGGATGGCGAGTTCGTCGTCCCAGGTCTCGACGGCGCCCGCGGCCCGGCCGGGCAGACCGGCGAGGACGAGGGCGTCGGGCTGCCGAGCGGCTGGTGTCCCGGCCCGGCCGAGGAGCGCGGCGATCGCGGCGGCACCCGAGTCGACTCCGACGAGCACGACAGGCTGGACCACATCGCCCTCGGACGCGGTGCCCTCGATCGTGTCGGCCATCTGGGCGGCGAAGCCGTCCAACGTGGCGCCGAGGTTCTCGCCGGCGAGGTCCGGGCCGTCGATCACGCGCACACGGTAGGCGTCCGCGGCGAGCCGCTTGCCGAAGCGGGCGTAGGTTGCGCGTGTCTCGCCCCGGCCGGGAACCACGACGACGGTGCCGCGGGTGCGCAGGCCTTCGGGGCCGTAGTAGTCGCTGTACTGGGTCATGTCACACTCCTGCGGATGCGGATGCGGATGCGGATGCGGCCTGGTGGGCGGGCGTCCAGCCCACCGCGGGGGGCCGCTTCGGTCGCGATGAGTTCGAGCGCGCGGACGGTCGCGGCGTGGTCGGGAACGGCGGGGTTGAGCTGGGCGATCAGATCCGTCGCGACGGGCACCCTCTCTGGCCCGCGCCGACGATCACGACGTCGACCGCCGACGGGGGAGTGGCGAACGGGAAGCGGACGGTGTGGACGTCACGGCCCCCGTCACCGACGCTTCGCTCACGGCTCAGCCTCAGTCCTGCACGAACTGCGGCTCGCGGGCGTGCCGGTTGACCGGGACCGGCAGTCCGAGGTTCCCGCGCAGCGTGTCGGCCGCGTACTCGGTGCGGAACAGGCCGCGCTTCTGGAGGATCGGCACCACACCGTCGATGAAGAGGTGCAGCTCTTCCTCGGTGCGGAAGGCGAGATTGATGCCGTCGAAGGTCCCGGCGTCGAACCACCGCTCGATGGTGTCGGCGACGGTGCGCGGGTCGCCGACGAACGGCGACTGACGGAACTGGTTCACCGAATCAGCTACTTGACGTAGCGTCAGGTTTTCCGCGCGGGCCCGCTCGATGAGCTTCGCCGCGCCGGTGCGGCCGCCCTTCTCGGCGAGGTGCGTGACATCCGGGAAGGGTGCGTCCAGGTCGTGCACGCTGAAGTCGTAGGCCCCGAAGGAACGGCCCAGCAGGGCGAGGTTGCGGTCGAAGTCGTTGTCCTCCTCGAAGATCTCCCGCTCGCGGCGGCGGGCCGCCTCGTCGGTGGCGGCGACGATCGGGCCGCCGTGGATGAAGATCTTGATGTGGTCGGGGTCGCGGCCGTAGGCGGCGGTGCGCTTCTTGATGTCGGCGTAGTACTCCTGCGCCTGCTCCAGGGTGCCGCCGGGCGCGTAGATGCCCTCGGCGACCTGAGCGGCGAGATCGCGGCCCTCTTCGGACACCCCGGCCTGGAAGATCACCGGCTGGCCCTGCGGCGAGCGGGAGAGGTTGAGCGGCCCGGCCACCTTGAAGTGCTCACCCACGTGATCGAGTTCGTGCAGCTTGGACGGGTCCAGGAAGACGCCCCGCTCGACGTCGCCGGGGAAGGCGTCGTCCTCGTAGGAGTCCCACAGCCCGCGGGCGACCTGGACGAACTCCAGGGCGCGGCCGTAGCGGGTGGCGTAGTCGAGGTGCTCGTCCAGCCCGTAGTTGCGGGAGGTGCCGGTGTCGAAGCTGGTGACGACGTTCCAGCCCGCGCGACCGCCGCTGATGTGATCGAGCGAGGCGAACCGGCGGGCGAGGTTGAAGGGTGAGTTGTATGTCGAACTCGCCGTGCCGACCAGGCCGATGTGCCGGGTGTGGGTGGCGACCGCGGACAGCAGGGTCAGGGGCTCCAGGCGGTTGAGGTAGTGCGCCGGGTAGGTCGCGTTGATGAACTGGCTGTCCACGATGAACAGGGCGTCGAACAGGGCGTGTTCGGCTGCCTGCGCCAACCGGATGTAGTAGTCGATGTCGATGCTGGCGTTCTTCGCGACGCGCGGGTCCTTCCACAGGCCGTGCTGGCCCGGGCCGCCGACGCCGTAGGGGTGGAGGGCGAGGTGGATGGTGCGGGACATTTCTGTTCCTGTCTGTCGTGGGGGTCAGGCGTGCAACAGGGCGCGCAGCGCCTCGCGTTCGGCCCGGTCGGCGGGCGCGCTGTGCAGGGTGGGAGCGGACCTGACGAGCAGGCGTGTGTAGGGGTGTTGCGGTGTGCTGATGACGTCACCGGCGGCGCCGACCTCGACCAGTTCGCCCTGGTACAGAACCGCCATGCGGTCGGCGACACCAGCCACGGAGCCGAGGTCGTGGGAGATGAAGACGAGGGCCACGCCGTCGGCGCGGAGTTCCTTGAGGATCTGCAGGACCTGGACGCGGTTGGCGGAGTCCAGGGCGCTGACCGGCTCGTCCAGGATGACCAGGCGCGGTTCGGTGACCAGGGCCCTTGCCACCGCGACGCGTTGGCGCTGCCCGCCGGAGAGCTCGCCGGGCAACCGGTCGAGGAGGTCCTCGGTGAGGCGGACCCGGGAGAGGAAGGCTCGCACCCGGCCGGCCGCCTCCGCGCGGGACACACCCTGGATGAGCAGCGGTTCGGCCAACGAGTCCTCGATTGTGAGATCCGGGTCGAGACTGCGCAGGGGGTCCTGGAAGACGTACTGGATCACGCCCCGGCGGCGCAGCGCGCGCCACTGGCGGGGACCATGAGTGCTGACATCCTCCCCGCCGACGACGATCGAGCCGGCCGAGGCGCGCACCAGGCCGAGTACGGAACGCGCGAGCGTGGACTTGCCCGAGCCCGTCTCGCCGATGATGCCGACCGTCTCGCCCGGCGCGATGCTCAGGGAGACGTCGTGCAGGACGCGGCGGCGTCGGCGGCGCGGTCCGTAGTGCACTTCCAGGCCCTCGACCGCCAGGACCGGGGCGGTGGGCTCCTGGATCTGATCGGTTCTCACGCGTCCTCCTCGGGGGCCAGGAACCTGTCCAGCCCGTACTGCTCGTGCTCGGCGATCAGGAGCCGGGTGTATTCGTGGCGGGGATGGTGGAGGACCTCGTGGGTCGGGCCCTGTTCGACCACCTCGCCCTGGCGCAGGACGAGGACCTCGTCGCACAGCTGGGCGACGACGGCCAGGTCGTGGGAGACCACGACGAGGGCCAGACCGGTTCGTTCGCGCAGGTCGGCAAGCAGGTCGAGGATCTCGGCCTGGACAGTGACGTCGAGCGCGGTCGTGGCTTCGTCGGCGATCAGGACGCGCGGGTCGGCGGCGATCGCCGCGGCGATGAGCACCCGCTGGAGCATGCCGCCTGACAGCTCGTAGGTGTACTGGCCGTACACCAGCTCCGGATCCCGCAGGTGCACGGCGCGCAGCAGCTCGATCGTGCGCCGGCGCGCCTCGCGCCGCTTGACCTTCTTCTTGACCCGAATCACCTCGGCGACCTGCGCGCCCACCCGGATCGAGGGGTTGAGGTAGGAGGCCGGGTCCTGGAAGACCGCGCTGATCGTCGAGCCCCGCAGGGAGGTCCACTCGGCGGGGGAGAACCCGGTGATGTCGCGGCCGTCGAGCTCGATCGAACCGCCGGTGATTTCGAAGTGGGCGGGCAGGATGCCCAGGGCGGCCCGGCAGGTGAGCGTCTTTCCGCTGCCGGACTCGCCGACGATGCCGACCGTCCTGCCCGGGGTGAGGTCGAAGCTCACCCCGTGGACGATCTCCCGTCCGCCGACCTGGTCGCTGATGCGCACGTCGCGCACCGACAGCGCGGGCGGCGACGACGGCTGGGCCCGCTCTGCGATGTCCTCGGCGGGCGCTTGGAGCTTCTCGGACAGCGTGCTCATCACGCACCTCCGGCGGGAGCGGGGTCGGCCTTGTCGAGCCGGTTGGCGCGGGCCCTACGGCTGTTGAGCAGCGCGCGGCCCGCCTCGCCGGAGACGTCGCGGATGGCGTCGGCGAGGAGGTTGCAGGCCCAGACGGTGACCACGATCAGCAGGGCCGGAGTGAGCGGCGCCCACGGACGGTGGCTGAGGTAGCCGAGGTCAGAGGCGAGCAGACCGCCCCAGGTGGGAGCGGGTGGCTGCACACCGATGCCGAGGAACGTCAGGCTCGACACGATCACGAAGCCGACGCCTATGGTCTGGGCGAGGGCGACCGCGATGGGCGGCAGTACCTTGACCCAGACGTGGCGGCGCACGACCCAGCCGAGTGAGGCGCCGGAGATGAGCGCGGCCTCCACGTACTGCGAGCGGGCCACGGCGAGCGTGGCGGCGCGGGAGACCCGGTAGAACAGTGGGGAGACCAGCACCCCGGTGACGAGCATCGCCTGGGTGATGCCGTTGCCGAGCAGCGCGACGACGGCGACGGCGAACAGCAGGAAGGGGAGGGCGACCAGGGTGTCGGCGAGCCTGAGGGTGATCCATTCGAAGGCCCGGCCCAGGTAGACCGACAGGATGCCGGGGACCACACCGACCACCAGCGCGGTCAGCGCGACCTCCAGCGAGCCGAGCACGCTGACACGGGAACCGTCGAGGAGCCGGCTCAGCACATCCCGGCCCAGGTAGTCGGTCCCCAGCCAGTGCGCGCCGGAAGCGGCGGCGAGGGTGTTGTCACTGGTCGCCAGCGGATCCTGGGGAGCCAGCAGCGGGCCGAGCGCGGCGAGGACGGCGATCACGGCCAGAACGGCCACGGCGATCCGCCCGGACGGCAGGGCCAGAACACGGCGCACCATGGGTCACACCCCCCGCTGCGATGCGGGCGTCACACGTGCCAGCACCAGGTTGACGAGCAGGTTGAACACGACGACCAGGACGATCGACACGACGAGGACGCCCTGTACGGCCGGTACGTCGCCGGCCTGCGCGGAGTCGTTGGCGAACCGCCCGAACCCCTGGAGACCGAAGATCCACTCCGTGACGACGGAGGCACCGACGAGGGAGGGGAACTTCAGGCCGAGGGTCGCGAGCGCCGGCCCGAGCCCGTTGCGCAGCACGTGGCCGAAGAAGACCCGGCGTGGGCTGAGGCCCCTTACGACGGCGCCCGTCACATAGTTCTCGCGGTAGGCCGCGATGAGACTGGAGCGCAGTTGGCGGGCGACGTCGGCGACGACGTCGAAGCTCAACGCGACGGCCGGCAGGGTGATGTGGGCGAGCCACGGCCCCAGTCCCTGCTCCGCAGGGATGTACCCGGCGGAAGGGAACAGCTTCAGTTGGACGGCGAAGACCGCGACCAGCACGATCCCGACGACGAAGGCCGGCATCACCGAGATCGCCGTGACGAAGCCGGTGATGGCGCGGTCGATCCAGGTCGTGCGGCGCAGGGCCGCGACCGTGCCGAGGGCGAAGCCCACGACCACGCCGATCAGCAGCGCGAAGGTCGCCACCGACAGGCTCACGCCGAGGCCGAGGCCGATCAGGGTGGAGATGTCGGCGCCGTTGGTCCAGCTCGTCCCGAGCTGTCCGTGCAGGACGCCGTTGAACCAGTCGCCGTACTGCACCAGGAAGGGCCGGTCCAGGCCCCACTGTGCCTCGACCCTGGCGATCGCCTCGGGTGTCGCCTCCTCGCCCAGTTGGATCCGCGCCGGGCTGAGCCCGCTGAGCGAGCGCAGCGCGAACGTCACGAACGTCGCGACCAGGAAGACGGGCACGAAGATCGCGATCGAGCGGGCGAGGGTGGCCAGGACGCGGCCCAGTGTGTGCCGCGTCCTGGCCGCGGCGACCGTGCGACGGACGTCGGGTGTGGCGTGAGCTTCCGTCGTCGTCATGGGGTGCCCCCTCTCGGTGGTGGACGAAGGTGGTCAGTTGCCGCCGATGGTCACGCCGGTCCAGTCGATATGGGCCGGGTTCTTCGGCAGGTCGGAGACGGACTTGCTCTTGGCGATGAGGTTGGGCTGGGAGTACGTGAACACCAGCGCCCTGCTCTGCAGACCGGCGCGGGTAGCGGCCTGGAGGACCTTCGTGTAGTCGGGCGAGTCCAGGGGGGTCTGGCGGACCTTGGCGACGGCCGCCTCGAAGCCGGAGGGCTCGTAGGGCGAGCTGAGGTTGAGGGGGCCGTTGGGGCCGAAGTGCGCGGTAAGGGTCTGTACCGCGGAGTCCCGACCCGTGGTGCTGTACATCGAGAACGTCAGGTCCTTGGCGAAGAACGGCGTCGCCCAGTTCTTGTCGATCTTGATGTTGACGGTGATGCCGACCTTCGCCAGTTGCGACTGGACGATCTCCGCCTGGGGGTCGTCCGCCGGGATGACCAGGTTCAGCTTGATGTCACCGGACTTGTATCCCGCCTCGGCGAGGAGTTTCTTCGACTTCGCCGGGTCATAGGGGTAGTCGTTCGCGGACTCGGGGTCGTAGGCCACGTATCCCTTCGGGAAGGGCTGGTCGGTCACCTCGCCGTAGCCGAACGTCAGCTTGTCGACGAACTCCTGACGGTGGATGGCGTAGCGGACCGCGTCGACGACCTTGTCGTTGTCGAACGGTGCCTTGTTGATGTTCAGGCTGATGTTGGAGGCGTTGAACCCGGGCTGGACGAAGACGTCCAGGCCGGCCTTCTTGGCGGCGTCCGCCTGACTGGGGTCGATGTCGGCGAAGTTGTAGACGCCGGTCTGCAGGCCGGAGACCACCGTGGACGCATCGGGGGCCGAGGTCAGTTCGACGTTGTCGATGTGGATGTTCTTGGCGTCCCAGTAGTCCGGGTTCTTCTTCAGGACCGCCTTGGTGCCGGGCACGATCTGCGTGACGACGAACGGGCCCGCGCCGACCGGGTTCTGGTCCAGCTTCTGCGGGGACTTCGCCGCCTTCGGGCTGGCGATCTGCAGCACGCGCTCCCCGAGCAACTGGGGGATCTGGTAGTCGACCTGGCTGAGATGGACGACCGCGTCGAGCCCCTCGGCGTCCACCGACTTGATGGAGGTCAGGTCGCCGAAGAGCGCCGAGTTCTTCTGGTTCTTGGCGCGTTCGATGGCAGCCTGCACGGCGGTGGCGTCGACCGGCTCCCCGTCGCTGAACTTGAGGCCCGGGCGCAGATGGAAGGTGATCTGGTCGCCCTTCGCGTTGTACTCCCAGCTCTTGGCCAGGTCGGGCACGGCCTTTCCGTTCTCGTCGGTGCGGGTCAACGAGGCGTACACCAGGGAGAGTTCGCGGAACTGGGCACCGCTGCCGCCGACCACCGGGTCCCAGTGGGTGGGGAAGTAGGAAGAGGTCCACTTCAGGGCAGCGTTGCCGCTCGCGGACGCGGTGCCACCGCCGCAGGCGCTGAGGGCCGGGACGAGCACGGTGGCGAGGGCGGTCCCCAGGGCGGCTGCGCGCAGTCGGGCCCGGCGCCGGGTGCGGAGGTTCAGTCTGGGGCGGTGCGGCGTGAGTCGTCCGAACATCTCAATTCTTTCTTCGAGGGCTCCGGCCGTGTCAGGGCTGCGGGCTCGGGAACGAGGGCGGTGTGGGCGCGGCATCGGACGTCGGCGCATGCCGAGACGGGCACGCCGACGCGCTGCGGTGCGCGCAGGGGCATGCCGAACTCAGGGCATGAGAAGTCGGCGGAGTCGCGGGGGAGAGCCGGGATGTGAGAGGGAGGCAGGCAACGAGGTGCGAAGGAGGCGGCGCGCCATGACAGGCACTGGGCGGCCAAGCGGCGTGAGGCCGGAGCCGGCGGTCAGGTGCCTGTGGGCCGTGGGTGGCGGGCGGTCAGCGACAGAGGGCGCTGCAGGTGCGCCGCAGGTCCACGTAGCGGCACACCACACCGGGGTGCGTCGTAAGCATGCTGCACATCCTGGGGTGAGCCGTCAGCGGCTGTCAATGGACATCAAAAGGTGTCTCATTCGGCGGGACGGCCTCTGAGTGCTGATCAGAGCCCTGTCGGAGCACGGCAGGAGAGCTGCGCCGGACAGCCGGGTGCGTCTCTGCCTCCTCGGAATGCAGCCACACGGGGCCGTTGCCCGTCTCCACCCGCACGGCGCCCGCCGGGGGCCACGGACCGTCCGTGAGCAGCCGGCGCTCAGGCTCGGTGAGGCTCCGGTAGCGCGCGAGCGCCTCGGCCGGATCCAGCCGTACCGGGGCCGCCTGCAGCCCCGGCTCCAGGGCGTCGACCGCCGAGGTGTATTCCTCGTAGGGCCGCCAGCCGGGCACTGGGCGGACACCGGCGGGCGAACGGACGAGCAGTGTCGGCAGCGCGTACCGGTACCCACCGTCGGGGGTCTCCTTGACGGCGCCGGGATGCGGGGAGGACCCGTCCGGCACGGACAGCACCTCGCGGACCGGCCGACGTGCCTCGGCATGGTCGGCGCGCACCCGATCGAGGACGGCTGCCGAGGCCGCGTCGGCCGTCAGCCGTTCGTGGTCCAGCCCCGGCATCCCCCGTACCGCCGACAACGCGAGCGCGGGCGTGTCCGCGGGCTCGCCGAGGACGAAGACGCTCTCCCGCAGTCGGCGCAGTACCCGCTCGGCCACATCGGGGCCCTGCAGTTCGGCGGCCTTGGCGACCAGCGAGGCGGGCCATGAACTCGCCGCCACCCGGCTCAGCCTGAACGCCCTGGGGGCGTGGGTGTGCCCGCTGATGTTCTCGACGTAGCGGGAGTACCAGGCGGTCTCGGCGGCCGCATCGGGTGCCGGGTCGTCGTCGTGGTCGAACAGGATGCAGTACACGCGTCGCCAGTGGACCCGGCCGGCGAGTGCCGCACGCAGCCCGCGGAAGACGGGCTCCGACCCCCAGGCCCAGGGGCACAGCGGATCGGTGTACTCCACCACCTCGAGCGGCGCGCGGCCCGTTTCGTCCGTCACGCGGCTCCCTTCCGGTCCAGCGGTTCGCCCACCTTCTCGGGCAGCAGCGCGGTCAGCGTGGTCCCGCCCAGAACGGCGGCGGCATCCGCCTCGATACGGCGCCACACCCCGGGCAGTCCGGTGGCGGGACCCGGGTAGTCGAGCCCGTCCAGCGGCTCGCCCCGCAGCGTGATCAACTCACCGTCCACGGCGCGCGCGACATCGAGCAGGGTGATCTCCTCGGCGGGCCGGCCGAGCCAGTAGCCGCCTTCACAGCCGCGCTGGCTGCGCACCAGACCGGCCCTCCGCAGCTCGCCTACCACGGACTTCAGGAAGCGGAACGGGATCTGCTGCGAGGAGGCGATGGCCTCGCAGGTCAGGGGGCGGTCGGGTTCGCGGGCGAGCTCCAGCAGGGCCCGCGCGGCGTAGTCCGCCTTCGCGGAGATATGCATGCGCACATGATGCCCGACGGGCGGGCCGCCGCCAGGGTTTCCGCCCTTCTCCCACTTATATTGCGGGAACATTGCCGCAGGTGAAGCGCAATGGATACCTCTTGACATCCTTTTCCGGGCCGCTTTAGCGTCCGACCCATGAGCGAGCCGCTGACCACCCCCGGCGAAGGTTTCCACCCTCATCTCGGCGACAGTGCCGACCACCCGACGACGCCCCTCCGCGCCCGACTGCACCACATCCGCGCCGACGAACTCGACGGCGACACCGCCCAGACCGGAGGCATGCGCAGGTTCGCCGCCATCAGCGGCAAGACGGTCGGTTCCGAGAAGCTGTGGATGGGCCAGACGCACGTCGCCCCGTCGACCTCCTCCTCGGACCATCACCACGGCGAGTCCGAGACCGCCATCCATGTGATCAGCGGACACCCCGAGTTCGTCTTCCTCGACGACTCCGACGGCACTCCGCAGGAGATTCGGCTGCGTACCTCTCCGGGCGACTACATCTTCGTCCCCCCGTTCGTGCCGCACCGCGAGGAGAACCCGGATCCCACCGAGGAGGCCGTCGTGGTCATCGCCCGCAGCACCCAGGAGGCGATCGTCGTCAACCTTCCGCGCCTGTACGTCCTGGGGCACGAGGAACACTGAACGGCCGCGCACGGCCTCGGACGTCGGGCGGACCGTGTCCAGTCAACGGACCTCGTCGAGCCTGCCCGTGGCCACATCGAAGACGAAGCCGCGGATGCCGTCCTTGTGCACGACGAAGGGGTTCGGAACTGTTGTCACTTGAGCGTGCACGAGTGCGTTTTCGCGAGCATGAGTGCGCGCCGGCTTCCGCAGCTGGGCGTGCGGACGGGTTTTCGGCCGACGGGAACGGGAGTGTGTCCGTCGAATGCGTGACCTTTGCGGGCGGGGTTCGTTGGGCGGGGTGACGGGATGGTGCGGCGCTGGGTGGGGGTGACGGGATGGGCAGGCTGCGGGAGGTGGCCGCGCCGTTCGTGGTGCCCGGCCCCGCAGGTGTGGCCATCCGGGGCCGGTTGCGGGTGTCGCAGGCGGATGCGGTGGTGCTGGCCGAGGTGGGGGTGTTCCTCGGCTCGCTGGCCGCGGGTGATCTCGCGGTGCGTTCCCGGCAGGGACTGGAGCACGGCAGTGAGAGCTGGGCGGTGCGCAAGCGGGAGTTGACCGGGGTCTGTTCGGCGCGGTGGGCGGGCAGTATCACCAAGGCCACGCACGATCAGTGGGCGCTGGCCCGGCGGGGGCAGGCGGCGGAGATGGCGTGGCTGCGGGGGCAGATCACGCGCATCGAGGCGCGGCTGGCGCGTCCGCTGGGCGCGAAGGCGGACAAGCGGGCGGGGCTGGCGAGGGGGTACGGCTCGCGGTCGGAGTGGCATGCCAAGTCCCGCCGCCTGCACGCGCTCCAGTCCCGACTGGCCCGGGTGGAGGCCAACTGGGTGGTGGGCCGGGTCCATGTGGTGCGCGGCGGGAAGAAGCTCGCCCGTCTGCGCCACCACCCGGATGCAGCCGGGCTGAGCCCGCAGGGCTGGCGGGAGCGGTGGAAGGCGGCACGAATGTTCCTGGCCGCGGACGGGGAGTCCGGCAAACGCTTCGGCAACGAGACGATCCGTATCACCGACACCGGACAGCTCTCCCTCAGACTCCCCGCCGCGCTGGCGCACCTGGCCAACGCCCCGCACGGCCGGTACGTGCTCGATGCGACCGTGCAGTTCACGCACCGGGGTGCGGAGTGGCTGGACCGGATCAGCAACAATCGGGCGGTCGCCTACCGCATCCACCACGACGTCCTGCGGGGCCGCTGGTACGTGACCGCCTCCTGGCAGCGCGCGGCCGCCCCGGTCCTACCACTTCAGGCGGCGCTCGCCCGGGGCGTGGTCGCCGTCGACATGAACGACGACCACCTCGCCGCCTGGCGTCTCGACCCGCACGGCAACCCGGTCGGCGAGCCCCGCCGCTACTTCTACGACCTCACCGGCGCCACCCACCACCGGGATGCACAGATCCGCCACGCCCTCACCAGGCTGCTGCACCACACCCGCACCACCGGCGCGGCAGCCATCGCCGTCGAGGACCTGGACTTCACCGACGGCCGGTGCCGGGAGAAGCACGGCCGCAACAAACGCTTCCGGCGACTGATCTCCCGCTTCCCCACCGCGAAGCTGAGGGCGCGGCTGGTGGCGATGGCCGCCGAACAGGACATCACCATCGTCGCGGTCGACCCGGCCTACACCTCCCGGTGGGGCGCCCAGCACTGGCAGAAGCCCCTCACCACCAGCAACCGACAGGTTTCCCGGCACGATGCGGCGAGCATCGCGATCGGGCGACGCGCCCTCGGACATCCGATCCGGCGACGGACGACACCGCCCCCACACGACCAGAGCGATCGTGCGGGGCATCGGACCGCCCAGGCCCGACCGGAAACCCGAGAGCGTGAGGAACCCCGCCCCCGCATCCCCGGACCACGGACGAGATCCATGCCGCCCGGCAGCGGAGCGAAAGCGGGCGACCAGCGTGCCCAACACCGTTCGGAGCACGCGGCTGAGCAGCGGTCCTGGATGCAGGACGCACTCCCGCTCAGTCCGTAGGAACGGTCCGCCTTGATGCGCGCGATCGACTTGCCGCACGTCGGTGTCCAGATCGGCACGCCTCCGCCGCCCAGGGCGGACGGCTCCCGGTGTCCTTCTGGACCGTGTCCTTGAACCCGTCGTCGGTGAAGGTCAGCATGCCGCAGTCGGTGTGGTGGATGCACGGTCCGCTTGTTGCCGCGGTTGCCTCAGTCGAAGAACAGGCGGCGGCGCCCGCCGTCGACCGGCCGCAGGATCTCGACGTCACCGCTGAAACGGACCTTGCCGCTGCCGTCGAGCGGCGCGAGGCCGAGGTCGGGGACGGCCCTGTGGGCGGGTGCCTACGGGTCCACGGCGTAGTGGGCGGTCGCGGTGAGCACCTCGTACGCCCCGGTGCCGGCGAAGCGGTGGCCTTCGGCGAACGGCTCGCGGGTGTGCACCTCCAGCCGGACGGCCGGCTCCGGACGGGGACTCATCGGGCCGCCTGCTGAACCGCCGAGGAGGCGGGGTGCCAGCCCAGTTCGGGTGCGATCAGGTGTCGTACGTCGTGCAGGATCTGCTCGTATTCCTCCCGGTGGAACTCGTACGGCAGTTCCAGGCGCAGTTCGGACACCTCGGCGATCACAGGATCGGCGGTCAGCCGCTCCAGGATCTGCTCGGCGGTCCCCACGACGTCCGGGGCGAACAGGGTGGGCTTCGGGCCTTGGGGCGTGAGGGTCCGTTCGTGGCGGCTTGCCGCATAGGCGCGGTAGCGGGTCCGGGTGGTCGCGTCGGCGCTGTCGAGCGGCACGATCACCCGGCCCAGGGCCACGCGCGCCGGACGGTCCCCGGACAGCGTGCGCCGGTATTCGGACAGCAGGTTCAGCTGGGCCGTGGTGAAGTCGTCGGTGCCCTCGCCGGTGACGATGTTGCCGGACAGCAGACCGAGGCCGTTCTCGGCGGCCCAGCGGACCGAGCGCAGGCTCCCGCCGCCGTACCAGATCCGCCCTGCCAGCCCGGGGGCGTGCGGTTGCAGATGGGGGCGCTGGACGTTGCCCGGCGAGTGTATGACCGCGTCCGGGGCGCCGAGGTAGTCGCCGCGCAGGTTCTCGACGACCCGGGCGATCCTGCCGTACGACAGGTCGAAGCCGCGCCAGTCCCCGTCGTACACCAGGTCGCCGAGCAGGTCGGCGTGCGGCATCCCGGTGCTGAAACCGATCTGGAGCCGGCCTTGGGACAGCACATCGGCCAGCGCGAGGTCCTCGGCCAGGCGGAACGGGCTCTCGTAGCCGATGGGGATGACCGCGGTGCCGAGCTCGATCCGCTCGGTGCGCTGGCCGGCCGCGGCGAGGAACACGGCCGCCGAGCCGACGCCGTGTTCGAGGTGGCGCTGCCTGATCCAGGCGCCGTCGTAGCCGAGCCGTTCGCCGTACTCGAACAGCTGGAGCGTCTCCTCCAGACCCGGGTAGGGGTCGTCGTCGGCGAAGTTGCCGGGCGTGAGAAAGGCCAGCGACGTGATGGTGGGATTGCTCATGGGACGACGGTCCTCAACTCGTGGTGGTTTCCGTGGCGGGGGAGGGGAGGCCGCCGCCGGGTATCGCCGCGAGCAGTTCGCGGGTGTACTCGTGGCGGGGCTCGGTGAACAGGTCCTCGGGCGGGCCCGTCTCGACGACGTGTCCGGCCCGCATGACGGCGACCTGGTGCGCGATCTGCCGCACGACGGCCAGGTCGTGGGAGATGAACAGGTACGCCACGCCGGTGTCCTCCTGCAACTCGGCCAGCAGGTCAAGGACTTGGGCCTGGACGGACACGTCGAGCGCGGAGACGGGTTCGTCGCACACCACCAGGTCGGGCGAGAGGGCGAGGGCACGGGCGATGGCCACGCGCTGGCGCTGTCCGCCGGACAGCTCCGCGGGGCGGCGCTCCAGCGTCGAGGCGGGCAGCGCGACCCGGTCGAGCAGTTCGCGGGCGCGGGCGAGACGGGAGGCGCGGTCGCCGACCTTGAACGCCCGCAGCGGCTCGGTGATCACCTCGCCGATGGAGAAGCGCGGGTCGAGCGATGCGTACGGATTCTGGTAGACGAGCTGCGCGCGGCGGCGCAGCAGCCTGGCCTGGGCACCCTTGGCGGCGGTGACGTCGGTGCCGTCGAAGAGGACCTGTCCGGAGGTCGCGTCGGTGAGGCGGAGCACCAGGCGGGCGGTGGTGGACTTGCCCGAGCCCGATTCGCCGACCAGGGCGAGGGTCTGCCCGCGCCGCAGGGTGAGGCTGACGTCGTCGACCGCGCGCAGGGTCCGGGCCTCGCCGCCGGCACGTGGCAGCCTGAACTCCTTGACCAGGTTGCGTACTTCGACCAGGGGTGCCGCGTCGGCCGGCACGGCGGAGACCGGGGCACGGGGCCGGGCCGTGGTCAGGCTCGGGGCGCTGGCCAGCAGCCGCCGGGTGTACTCGTGCCGGGGGTCGGCCAGGACGGCACGGGTCTCACCCGCCTCGACGACCTTGCCCTGCTCCATGACGACCAGGCGCTGCGAGCGGTCTGCGGCCACCCCGAGGTCATGGGTCACGAGCAGGATCGCGGTGCCCGACTCCTCGGTGAGGTGCTGGAGATGGTCGAGGATGACGCGCTGCACGGTGACGTCGAGCGCGCTGGTCGGCTCGTCGGCAACGATCAGCCTGGGCTTCGCGGCGATGGCGACGGCGATCAGCACCCGTTGCCGCATGCCGCCGGACAGCTCGTGCGGGTACTGCCGGGCGCGGACGGCCGCGTCGGACAGCCCGGCCCGGCCCAGCACGGCGACCGCCTCGGCAGCTGCCGTACGACGGGTCGCGAGACCGTGGATGCGCAGCACCTCGGCGACCTGCTCGCCGATCCGCTTGACCGGGTTGAGCGAGACCGTCGGATCCTGCGGGACCAGCCCGATCTGCGCGCCGCGCACGGTGCGCAGCTCCGCCTCCGACAGCGTGGCGAGGTCATGCCGGCCGAAGCGGACCGTGCCTTGGTCGATGGTGCCGTTCGCCGCCAGCAGCCGGGTGACGGCGTGCGCGGTGGTGCTCTTGCCGGAGCCGGACTCGCCGACCACGGCGGTCACCTGCCCGGGCCATACGTCGAGGTCCACGCCTCGCACGGCCGGTACCGTACCGCTGCGGGTGCGGTACGACACGGACAGGTCGCGAATCTCCAGCAGTGGTGTGGTCACGTCCTCACCGTTCTCCCGTTCGTCGGTCATCGCTGCCGGGACCATTCGCCGTCCAGCGCCCTGGCGATGCGGTTGGTGGCCAGCACGGTCGCGGCGATCGCCAGGCCGGGCAGCGCGGTCAGCCACCAGGCGTTGGCCAGGTAGTTGCGGCCGTCGGAGATCAACGTCCCCCATTCGGGGGCCGGCGGCGGCGCGCCGTAGCCGAGGAAGCTCAGCGCCGACACGGCCAGGATCGAGGCGCCGAAGTCCAGCGTGGCCAGCACGATCACCGGGCCGGCGGCGTTGGGCAGGACGTGCCGTGCCAGCACCGAGTACCAGCGGGCCCCGCAGGAGCGGGACGCCTCGACGAAGACCGCCTGCCGTACCCGCAGGACCTCGGCGCGCGCCACCCGGGCGAAGGAGGCGACGCTCGCGATGCCGACCGCGACCGCCACCTTCACCGTCCCGTACCCGAGCGCGGTGACGAGGGCCAGCGACAGGAACAGCGCCGGGATGGAGAGGAGGACGTCGACGAAGCGCATCAGCACGTCGTCCACCCAGCGGCCCACGAATCCGGCGACCACACCGAGCAGACCACCGACCACGAACGCGACCAGGACCGCGATCAGTGTGGCCTTGAGGGACAGTTGGGCGCCGTGGACCACGCGGGAGAACACGTCGCGTCCCAGTTCGTCCGTGCCGAACCAGTGACTGCCGCTCGGGCCGCGGAAGTTCTGGGACGGCACCCCCTTCAGGGGGTCCTGCGAGGTGAGCAGATCCGGCCAGAACGAGGCCAGTACCACCAGCGCGAGCACGGCGGCCGACAGCAGCAGACCGGGGCGGCGCAGCAGGAACCGCAGCACCTGCCGTACGTCGGCACGGCGGCTCGGTTGCGCAGGGGATCCCGCCTCGACCGGCCGGGCGAGGCCGAGGGCGGCCTCGGCCTGATCGTCGACAAGGCTCTGACTCATGCGAAGCTCGCCCTCCTGTCCGAGGCCACCACGATCCGCGGGTCCAGCAGGGGATAGACGAGGTCGACGACCAGGTTCGTCGCCACGAAGATCAACGCCCCGAACACCACCACCCCCTGGACCAGCGGGATGTCCTGGGAGGTGACCGCCGCCGCGGTCACCCGGCCCAGACCGTCGCGGGAGAACACCGTCTCGACGACCACCGAACCGGCGATCAGCTGCCCGACCAGCAGACCGACGACCGTCAGCGCGGGCAGTGACGCGTTGCGCAGCGCGTGCCGCAGATGCACCCGCCACCGGCCGGCGCCCTTGGCGCGCGCGGTCTCCAAATAGGCCTGGTCCAGGGCGGTGCGCAGGCTCTTGGCCAGTACCTGCGCGACCTGCGCGCCGGTCGGGATCGCCAACGTCAGGGCCGGCAGTACCAGGCCTCGCAGCCCGTCGTTGCCGAATGCCGGGAACCAGTGCAGCCGGAAGGAGAACGCCTCGACGAGCAGCAGCCCCACCCAGAACGTCGGGACCGACACCCCGAGCGGGGGCAGCGACAGCAGCAGCTGCCGTAGCCACCGCTGACCGGTGTACGTCGCCACCACCGCGAGACCGCCGCCGAGCACCACCGCGAGCAGCAGCGCGGCAGCGGTCAACTGGAGTGTCTGCGGCAGCGCGTCGGCCAGGGTGGAGGTCACCGGGTGGCCGGTGGAGACCGCGTCGCCGAAGTCCCCGCGCACCGCCCGGCCGAGATACTCGGCGTACTGCACCAGCACCGGCTTGTCGAAGCCGTACTCGTGCCGCAGCGCGGCGAGTTGGGCCGGATCGACCTGCCCCGAGTCCATCCCGGCACCGGCCATCGCGGTCACCGGGTCACCGGGCAGGAAGTCCAGCACCAGGAACGACACCGTGTAGGCCGCCCACAGCACCCCGACCGCCTGCGCCAGCCGCTTGATCACATAGCGACGCATGCGCTAACCGATCCAGGTGTCGTGCAGCTGGATCCGGCTGCCCGAGTCGAAGGCGAGGTCGTGCACCTTCTTCGACACGCCCAGCTGGGTCTGGAGCTCCACCACCGGCGCGTAGTAAGCGTTCTGCACGAGCAGCTTCTGTGCCTCGACCACCAGCTGCTTGCGCTTCGCGGTGTCCGTGGTCGCGGCCTGCGCGGACAGCGCCGTGTCCAGTGAACTGGCGGACAGGTGGTAGAAGTTGCCCAGCTGGGTGGAGAAGGAGCTGCGCAGAATGTCGGGGTCGGAGCGGGTCACGTTGCCCCACACCACGTCGAAGTCACCCGACTGGAGCGTGGTGGAGAACTGGCTGACCTGGAGCTGCTTGAGCACCACGTCGACCCCGACGGCGTTCAGTTGCTGCTGGACCAGCTCGAGTGCGGGCTGGTTGGTGGCGGAGTTGGGGAACCAGGTGATGGTCAGGCTCAGCTTCTTGCCGTCCTTGGTGCGGCTGCCGTCGCTGCCCGCCTTCCAACCGGCGGTGTCCAGCAGGGACTTCGCCCTGGCCGCGTCGAAGGCGAGGTCTGAGGCGAGGTTGGTGTAGTCGGGTGTGGTGTGCGCCAGGACGCTGGTCGCCGGCTGGGTGCCGGTCGGGAACACGGTGTCGGCGATCTGCTGCCGGTCGATGGCGGACAGGATCGCCTGGCGCACCTTTGTTTCCTTCAGGACAGGCCGAGCGTTGTTGAACCCGAGACCGAACACCACGCCGGGGTTGGCCCGGCGAAGGAGGGTGACCCGACCGCCCTTGAGCGCCGCCTCGTTGGCCTTTCCGACGCTGCTGATCGCGTCCACCTGCCCGGACTGGAGACTGCCGGCCCGGACCCCTGCCTCGGGCACCACCTTGAACACCAGCTTGTCCAGGTAGGCCTCGCCCTTCTTGGACCACAGCGAGGAGCCCCAGGCGTAGCCGGTGCGCTTGGCCAGGGTGATCGACTGGTTCTGCACATACTGCTTCAGTACGAACGGCCCGGATCCGATCACGCCGTCGCTGCACTTCTGCTGCGGGGTCTTCTTCACGCTGGCCGACGACTCGATGCCCAGCGAGTGGGTCGAGGTCGCCTGGAGGAACTGGGCGTTGGGCACCTTGAACGTCACCTTGACGGTGAGCGGGTCCACCACGGTGGTGCTCTTGACGCCGCTCAGATAGCCCTGGGCGAGGGTCCCCAGGGCGCCGAGCTTCGGCACCGCGTCGAAGTTGTCCTTGACCACCTGTGCGGTCAGCTCCGACCCGTCGCTGAAGGTGACACCCGACCGCAGGTGGAATGTGAACGTCGTCGCCTCGGCGTCGATGTCCCAGCTCTTGGCCAGCCACGGCACGATCTTGCCGGTCTCGGGGTCCTGGTCGGTCAGGGAGTCCACGCTCTGGCGCACCGAGTAGATGCTTTCGTTGCTGCCGGACTGTTGCGGGTCCACGCAGCCGGCGTCGGAACCCACCGCGAAGGTCAAGGTGCCGCCGGACTTCGCCGGGCGGCTTCCGCTGCCGGAGTCGTCACCGCCCGACCCGCAGGCGGTCAGCAGAACACTGGTGGTCAGCAGGGCGGCCAGGGGCGCCCATTGGGAGAGTCTGATATCCGGGAGTGCTTTCACGGAAGGGTTTCTCCTACTCGTGTTCACCAGGCACGGGGTGCCGTGCGAGGCACGGCCGTACATGGGCGTGCGGGCCCGGCCGGATCGACACCGGCAGCGGGGGAGCGCTGTACAGACAGGGGGCCAGGGAGAAAGACACCGAGAGCGGTGGCAAGGAGAAAAGTACGAAGAAGCCGTGGCTGGGTAACGGACGTCAGTCGACGCCGACCGAGCTCGTCAGGCCTGACAGAGGCAGCTGGTCGAGCGCTTCAGATCGATGTGGCGTCGGCGCGAGAGCTGGGAGAACGCCGTGGCGTCGGTGAAGGAGACAGCCGGGTCACCACAGTGCCGCATGCCGGTCCTCCCCATCTCCGGCCCCGGTCCCGGGGCCACGCGCTTGCGGGAATTGTCGTGATCCCGCCGGGCTTTCACCTGGAGCACCCCACCGCGCGGGAGGGTTGCCGGTCAGCGAGCCAGGGCTTGACGCTGACACTCAATGCCCGTCGCGATGCTACGGAGCGGCCTTGTCGTACGTCAATGCCGGAATCGGGCGCCCTGTTCGAGAAGGCGGGGCCGTCTCACGTGCCGGGACGCGTGGTGGACGCTCCTCGCGCCGTGTGCTTTGATCCGGCCATGGAGACCGCAGGTCAGGCACGCACCGTGCTGCTCGATCCCTTCTGGGTGGGCCGCCGCGCCGATCAGTTCGACCAGACCTGTCGCTGACCACTCGCTCCCTTCAGTCCTTTCTGCGCCCGTGCACCGCCGTGCCTTCGCGCGGATCCGGACCGGCATCGCCGGCCGCCTCCGGTGGGGAACCCGTCGTGCGGCCCTTCTCCGCCCGCCTCGGCCGCCCCGGGGCTCTCCCTGCGACGCGTCCGTCGCGTGCACCACCTGGCCGACCCATCGGAAAGAGACGCATGGCCGTCAACAGCACCGCCCCGGCAGGGGTGTTCGCCGCGCTGCGGGTCCGTGACTATCGGATCTACTGGAGCACGGGTCTGGTGTCCAACGTCGGCAGCGCCATGCAGGGTGTCGCGCTGGACTGGTACGTCCTGACGCTCACCCACAGCGGGACCGCGCTCGGCTGGGTCGTGGGCCTTCAGTTCGCCCCAGTGCTGCTGTTCGGCCTGTGGGGCGGGGTCATAGCCGACCGGTACGACCGGCGGGCCCTGCTGCT
The DNA here is from genome assembly GCF_042896175.1 of Streptomyces sp. NPDC001315. NCBI lineage: Bacteria > Bacillati > Actinomycetota > Actinomycetes > Kitasatosporales > Streptomycetaceae > Streptomyces > Streptomyces sp. NPDC001315. Next base: position 88,122 of record NZ_JBIAWZ010000011.1, read on the forward strand.
GTGGACCCAGACGCTGTACGCCGTGCAGGCCCTGCTCCTGACGGTGATGGTGCTCTCCGGCCATGCCCCGCTGTGGCTTCTGTACGTCCTGTCCTTCGCCCTGGGCTGCGTGTTCACGGTGGAGAACCCCGCTCGGCTGTCCTTCGTCACCGAACTGGTCGGCCGGGCTCTGATCCCGAAGGCGGCGGGCCTGAACATCCTGTCCCTGAACGCCGCCCGCCTGATCGGCCCGGCGATCGCCGGTGTGCTGGTCGGGGCGATCGGTACCGGGTGGGTGTTCGCTCTCAACGCCGTGTCCTTCACGGTCGTCCTCGCGGGTCTGCTGTCGATCCGTCCACGGGCGCCGGAGACACGCGCCGTCTCCCGGCCCCCGTGGACGGGAGCGGGGGCGGAGGGGCTGCGCTATGTGGCCGCGCGGCCCGAACTCGTCGGCGTGTTCACGATCTTCGGCCTGGTCGCCACCTTCGCGGTCAACTTCCCGACCACGCTGACCCTGTTCGCCGGCCGGGTCTTCGACGTCGGCTCCCGGGGGCTCGGCATCATGAACACGGCCCTGGCCATCGGCACCGTCGCCGGGACGATCGCCGCCACGCGCGGTGTCTCGCCCCGGGTGCGGACCGTCGTGGTCGGCGCGTTGCTGTTCGGCGGTTTCGAAGCACTGGCGGCGGTCATGCCCACGTACCCCGCCTTCCTCGCCTTGTTGCTGCCCGCCGGTTTCACACTGATGACGCTGAACACGGCGGTGAGCGCCTTCGTCCAGTCGGAGGTCAGCGACGCCATGCGCGGCCGGGTCATGGCGGTCTACACAGTGATCTCCATGGGCGGCGGCCCGGTCGGCGCCCCCGTCATCGGCTGGATCTCCCAGCACGCGGGAGTGCGCTGCGGACTGGCCACGGGCGCCGCGACCGCCGTCCTGGCGGCGGTCGGCGTGGCGCTATGGCTGGCACGGGCGTCACCCTCGGCGCCCGTCCTGGCCGCGCCGCCGATCTCCCGGTCCGTGGCGACCGGTCGCCCCACTGCTTCTGACCGCACACCTGAATCCGAACCGTCCACCGGAGGAACTCCCCATGACTGACCGCCACACCGGGCTGCCCGGTCTGCGCCTCGCCCTTGAGGCCGACGGAGGTGGTGCCCACCCCGCCGCCCAAGCGGCCCCGACTCCGCAGGCGGTGCGGGAGGCGGCCGTCTCCGCCGAGCACGCCGGCTTCGCCCTCGTCACCTTCGCCGACACGCCGCTGCCGCCCGGCACCGGCCCGGAGCCCGTCGGCCGTATCGAGGCCGGAACCCGCGCGGCGTACGTCTCGGGCCTCACCGACCGCATCGGACTCGCGCCCACGCTGCACATCACGACCACCGAGCCCTTCCACCTCGCCACCCAACTGGCGGGCCTCGACCACGCATCGCACGGCCGGGCCGCCTGGCTGGTGGGAGCGGCGGCCGGCGCGGACGACCTCGCCACCGTCGGACGATCCCTGCTCCCCGTCGATGCGCTGCACCGGGAGATCGCGGACGTCGTCGACACCGCCCGTGCCCTGTGGGACTCCTGGGAGGACGACGCGGTCATCAAGGACGCCGCCACCGGCCGCTTCCTGGACCCGGACCGCGTGCACCACATCGACTTCGAGGGCGCCTCCTTCACCGTCAAGGGTCCCCTGATCACGCCCCGCCCGCCGCAGGGGCAGATCGTCGTCCTCGCCCCGGACGCGCTGGAGATCGACGAACGCGCCGACGTGATCCTGGTGGCCCGCCCCACGATCGCCGAAATCGCCTCCCGCACGGCCACCGCCCGGGAGAGCGGCGCACCCCTGGTCTTCGCCGAGGTGGAGGTCGTACTCGACACCGCCGTCCCGGCCGCCGACCGGCTGGCCGAGCTGAACAGCACGGCCGCGTGGCCGGAGACCGGACGGCTGCGCCACACCGGCTCCCCGGAAGCGCTGACCGGACTCCTCACCGAACTCGCCCGGTCCGTCGACGGCGTACGGCTGCACCCTGCCGTCCTCGCCGACGACCTGCCCGTCCTGGCCGACCGGGTGCTGCCCGCCCTGGCCGCCGCCGGACTCCACCATCCGCCCCGTCCCGGCGCCACGCTGCGCACCACGCTCGGTCTGCCCCGCCCCGCCAACCGATTCGCCGCCGCGACCACGAACGCCTGAGGTGACCGCCATGACCGAACCGTCCTCCCGTCCCCAGCTCCACCTCGGCCTGTTCTTCACGGGCGTGGGACCCCAGCTGATCTGGACCGACCCCGACGCCCCCTCGCACACCGCGATCGAGACCTTCGTCGACGTGGTGCGAACGCTGGAGCGGGGACTCTTCGACGCCTTCTTCCTCGGCGAGGGACTGCGGGTGCGCGAGAACCGGGGAAGGATCTTCGACCTCGACGTGGCCGGTCGCCCCGACGCCATCACCCAACTGTCCGCGCTGGCGGCCGTCACCGAGCGGATCGGCCTGGTGGCCACCCAGAACACCACCTACAACTACCCGGCCGATCTCGCGCGCCGCCTGGCGAGCCTCGACGTGCTGTCCGCAGGCCGGGCCGGATGGAACATCGTCACCACCGACAACGCCTGGACCGGAGCCAACTTCCGGCAGGGAGGCTGGCTGGAGCACGAACGCCGTTACGACCGCGCGGGACAGTTCGTCGACACGGCCAAGGAACTGTGGTCGTCCTGGGACGGCCGAGGCCCTGCCCGCCTGGTCGAGAGGGACACCGACCTGGTTCGGCTGCGGGCCACCGCCACCGTACCGGTGAGCCCACAGGGCAGGCCGGTGCTCTTCCAGGCGGGAGACTCCGACGGCGGCCGCGAACTCGCCGCCCGCCACGCCGACGTCGTCTTCTCCGCCAACACCGAGTACGGCAAGGCCGTCGCCTACGCGGCCGACCTGCGCGACCGGCTGGCCCGGCACGGCCGGTCCCCGGACTCGCTGCGGATCCTGCCGGGCGCGAGCGTCGTCCTCGGCGACACCCCGGCGGAGGCGGAGGAGAAGGCCCGCTGGGTGCGCGGGGAGCAGATCAACGGGCCCCGGGCGCTCGCCTTCCTGGAGCAGTACTGGGGCACCGACCTGTCCGCCTACGACCCGGACGGACCGCTGCCCGACATCGAGCCCAGCGAGGACGAACTCGACCCCTCACGCGGCACGATCGCGATCGCGCACCGCACCGGCAAAACCGCCCTGATCCGCAAGTGGCGCGAGCTGGCGACCGAACGGGACCTGTCGATACGGCAGTTGGTGCTGGAGGTGGCACCGGGCCACCCGGCGTTCGTCGGCACGCCCTCAGCGGTCGCCGACGAGTGGACCCGCTACGTCACCACCCGCGCCGTCGACGGATTCAACATCGTGCCCCACCTGCTCCCGTCGTCGGTCACCGACATCGTCGACAAGCTGGTCCCGGAACTCCAGAACCGAGGCGTCTACCGTACGGAATACAGGGGCAGCACCCTGCGTGACCATCTGGAACTGCCGCCGCTCGCCGCCACGCAGGTCGACTGAGCGAACCTCCCACCTCCGCCTCAACACCATTTTCGGGAACAAGGCGGAACTGCGGCGTCGTGCCGGAGGCCCGGAGGTGTCCCTGCACCGTTCCTAACCAGTGTGCACAGGTGCCCACTGCTGCGTACTGGGCGCATCCCGAACGGTTTTGGATGCGCTCGGTTCCCGCTTTCGCTTCCCGTTCGGCGACGGCCCTCCAGGGGGCCGGTCCCTGCTGGGTGGGCGGGTCCCTCACGCCACTGCCTGAGCCGGTTCGAGCGGACGGGATGAGCCCGGCCGTCGGTGTGGTCGCCGGGGCGCGCGGCCGCTCCACGGCGGCCTTCGTCGCTCTGCGTGCACCCCCGGACGGGTCAGCCGAGCTGCCGTCGGCCGCTGTCTGGACTCAGGATCGTCAGTGGACGGCTGCGCGACGCGAGGAGTGGTTGGGGATGCGGATTGTTGTGGATCTCAACCGCTGCCAGGGGTACGCGCAGTGCGTGTTCCTCGCTCCGAACCTGTTCGAACTGCACGGCGAGGAGGCACTGCTGTACAACCCAGAGGTCCCCGAGGACCAGCTCGAACACGTTCAGCGGGCCGCGGCTGCCTGCCCGGTGCAGGCCGTCCTCGTGGGAGAAGAGGCGAGCACAGTTGTCCAGTGATCTGCGCAGCGGCCGGATTGTCATCGTCGGAGCATCGCTGGCCGGGCTGCGCGCCGCCGAGACCCTCCGCGAGAAGGGCTTCACCGGCTCGCTGACCGTGGTCGGCGACGAGCCCCATCCGCCCTACGACCGGCCGCCGCTGTCCAAGCAGGTGCTGCTCGGCAAGGCGGCGGCGACCTCCGTCGAGTTGCCGATGCGTCGTGACCCGGAGGCGGACTGGCAGCTCGGGGTCCGCGCCACCGGACTCGACCCGATGGACAAGCGGGTGCTGCTCTCCGACGGCAGGTCCCTGTCGTTCGACCGGCTGCTGATCGCCACCGGAACCCGGGCCCGGCCCTGGCCGAATGCGGACGAGGGCGCCCTGGACGGGGTGTTCACCCTGCGCACCATCGAGGACGCGGGCCGTCTTGCCGAGCGCCTGGACGCCGGGCCGCGCCGGGTCCTGGTGATCGGCGCCGGGTTCACCGGCTCCGAGATCGCCTCCGCGTGCCGAGAGCGGGGCATCGACGTGACGGTCGCGGAGCGCGGGCCCGCGCCCCTGGTGGGGGCGCTCGGCGGAACGCTCGGCAAGTTCGCGGCACGTCTGCACCGCGCCCACGGCGTGGACCTGCGGACCGGGGTGACGGTCACCGCGCTGCGCGGGAACGGCCGGTTCACCGGCGCGGACCTCTCCGACGGCAGCCATGTCGAGGCCGATGTCGCCGTGGTCGCCCTCGGGGCGGTCCGCAACACCGAGTGGCTGGTGGACTCCGGCCTTGCCGCCGGGCCGCGCGGGGTCGCCTGCGACGCCGGATGCCGCGCCTTCGACATGTACGGGATCGTCACCGACGACGTCTTCGTGGCCGGCGACGTGGCCCGTTTCCCACACCCCCTCTTCGAGTATCAGATGCTCTCCCTGGAGCACTGGGGCAATGCGGTGGAGCAGGCCGAGGTGGCGGCCCACAACATGGTCAATCCGGGGCCGCGCCGACGCCCGCACCTGACGGTCCCGGCCTTCTGGTCGAGCCAGTTCGGCCTCAACATCAAGTCCGTCGGCGTCCCCACCTTCTCCGACCAGGTGGTCATCGCCCAGGGCTCGGTCGAGGACGAACGCCTGGTGGCGGTGTACGGCTACCGGGGCCGGATCACGGCCGCGGTCACCGTCAACATGGCCAAGTGGCTGGAGCACTACCAGCGCCTGATCGAGACGGCCGCCCCGTTCCCGCCCGAGCCCGGCGCCGCCGACCGCCGGGCCGCCGCCGACTTCCCGATCCCCTCCGACGTGCCGGACCCCAAGGTACTTTCGCACGGCCCCACCGTCGCCCTCACCGGCCATCTGCCGGACCGCCGGTTGACCAGGGTGTGGCCCGCCGGCTGACACCACCCTCCCTCCCAGTCGACGAGGAGTCCCGGCATGACCGCCGACACCCTGCTGGCACGGATCACCGACTACGCCAACCGCCCCAACCCCTACCCGCTCTACGCCGAACTCCGCGAGGCAGGTCCCGTGGTGCGCCAGACGGACGGCAGCTATCTGGTCGGCACGTACCACGAGATCAACTCGCTGCTGCACGACCCGTGCATCAGCTCCGACATCCGCAACCTCGCCGTCCCGCTCAGCGGCCTGCCCGACGAGGAGCGGCAATCGCCGGCCTTCATCCGGCTCGACGACCCCGAGCACCAGCGGCTGCGCAGCATCGCGATGCGGCCGTTCGGACCACCGCACAGCCCGGGACGGGTCGACGCCCTGCGGGGGGAGATCACGCAGATCACCGAGGAGCTGATCGACGCGTTCGGGGACCGCAAGCAGATCGACATCGTCGACGACTTCGCCTACCCCCTGCCCGTCACGGTCATCTGCCGGCTGCTGGGCGTGCCGCGTGAGGACGAGCCGACCTTCCGCACATGGTCCTCAGCGATCATCGAGGCCGCCGACGTCCGGCCAGGCGAGGACCGCACCGAGCACGAACGGGCCGGGGAACAGGCCCGGGCGGAAACGGGCCGTTACCTCATCGACCTTGCCGAGCGCCGCCGCGGCCACCCGACCGACGACATGCTGTCCGCGTTCGTCAACGAGCAGGATCCAGCCGCGCGCCTCACCCCTGAGGAACTGGCGGTCACCGGCACGACTCTGCTGGTCGCCGGGCACGAGACCACCGTCAACCTGATCACCAACGGCCTGCTCACCCTGCTGCGCCATCCCGATCAGATGGAACACCTGCGCCGTGAACCCGCCCTGATGCCGAAGGCGGTGGAGGAACTGCTGCGCTACGAGCCCCCGGTCCACATGCTGCCGCGGCGCACCCCGCTCGCCGACGTGGAGATCGCGGGTACCACCATCCCCAAGGGCGCACGGCTGCTGCTGATGCTGGCCTCCGGCAACCGCGACCCCAGGCGCTTCCGCGACCCCGAGCAGTTCGACCCGACGCGCGAGGACAACCAGCACTTCGGCTTCGGCAGCGGCATCCACATCTGCTATGGCGCGGCGCTGGCCCGCCTGGAAGCACAGATCGCGCTGAACACGCTGATTCATCGCCTAGGCACCCCGAGCCTGGTCGAGGACCCGCCCCCGTACCGGACCAGCGCCACGCTCCGGGGCCCCCGCCACCTGCTCGTCGACATCTGAACCGTGAGCGATGGCGCCGCCCGCTGTACTGTCATCGGGCCGATCGAGTCGAAGAGCCCACACCGCGAACGCCGTTCTGGCTCCGATGATCGCTGGTAGTCCACGACGTGGATGCGCCGGCTGCTGATGAGGCTCACGGCATCATGTCAGAGCCCTCCGACTCCAGTACCCCGCTCCAGCGGGCGGGCCGCCGGAATCGGGTACGAATTGCGCTTCCCCGGCGAAGGCACCGCCGACCTCACCCTCCAGCAGCTCCGCGGCTGCGAAAGAACCCGCATCCGCAAACTCTGCACCACCACTCCCGACGCAACGGCGCGCCCCGGATTCAAACACGACCACAAACCCGGCGACGCTTTCGCCGCAGGCGACGCCGTCAACCGTCTGATCACATCGCGGGGCCGTAGACGAAGCAGCTGTGATGGCGCGACGGACTGAGCTCAGCTGCGGGTCGCTGGTGAGCTGGTGCTCTGGGGGATTGAGTACGGGTACTCATGTGGGCGGTCGTCAGCAGCCTGCATGGTACGGACATGCGATCGATTCTCCTCCCGAAGTCCTTGCTGGCGGCCGCGCTCGGCGGCGTCGTTGTCCTGGCCGGCTTCGGCACGCAGAACGCCACCGCCGATCAATCCTCTACGGCCGGCGTCGCCTCGGCGACCGACGATGCGGAGACGCGGTTCCTGGAGTTGGCGAACCTCATCTCGCAGAGCTGCGCTCCGGACGTCTCCAACAGCACCGATGATGTGGCACCGGCTTCCACGGCCGACACCACGGCAGCGGAGCCGACCCCCGACTCCACCATGCCCATCCTGGTCGATGAGGTGCCGCTGACCGCGGGAGAGCAGTGCGCCGCCGAGAGGCACGCACGGCGCATCAGCCGGGCGTTCTCGGGCATGGACACGGCCACGTACGAGCAGATGCAGACGAAGCTGACGAGCCTGAACTACCCGGCGGCGCGGATCTACCGCATGCCGGACTTCTCGGGCGAGCCCGTGGCAAGGCTCGACCTGCGCGTGGGGGCCGACCACTTGGCTCTGGAGGTCACCGGTACCTACCTGGGCGTGATGGTCGAGGCGTTCGGCGCTCCGGAGGGCGTGAGCGTGACCGAGGTGCGCCTGAAGCCGCAGCTGGACGCGCCCACATCCTGAGGCCCCCGCCGACGCCCACCGGGCCGTGCCGCCGGGTCACGCCGAGAGCGTCGACTCCGGCGGCGTGGCACCACTGCCGGTCCAGGTGTTCACGCCGTACGACTCCACCTACAACGCAGTGGAACTGCCCCGCACTGGTCAACTCCGAACCCCGGCACGTCCACTTCGAGAATTCCGCTGATGCGCACGAAAGCGCGCTGCAATGCGCCTCCGACCGAACTCCCGCCGGAAGGATGGAGGGTTGACCCAGCGTCAAGGTCAAGCCCGCTCCGCCATGGCATCCAGATCGCCGGCGCTGATGCGGGTCGTCCCGTGATGCGTTCCGTCGCTTTGCCGCTTCCAGGTCCGGGACTTGGTGGTCAGGCACCATCCCGGCTTGTCCGCGGCGAAGCAGTTACCGCCCTGAGCGAACGACTTTCTGGGTCGGGTGTTGTGACGGGGGCGTTGAGTCGCGAGTGGGCGGCCTCGAGGAACGATTCCCGGGCGGCGTGGAATCTCTCGATCAATTGAATGATGTCCACCGGGTTCTCCGCGTCGTTCAGGAGGTCGTGGATCTGCTCGTCGGTCAGCCCGCCCAAGCCCCCAAGGATCCGTCGTGCATGCCCTCGCGCCTCCCAATAATCGGCTCCCCGACCGCGCTGGCGGTTGGCAGCATCGTGTGCTTCGCCAAGCCGATGGAGAGCATCCCAGACATGGGTGAGGCGAGACCCCGCTTCTTCCTCGAACAGGTTGAGGGTGGCCCGTGCGCGTTCGGCCGCGCCCCATCGCAATCCACCTATGGCATATCGGCGTCCCGTTTCCAGCAATTCGTTGGCGACCTCACCCAGTTCCGATGATTCGAGACGCACGACGTAATACGCGGTGGTGGCCCGGTGCAGGACCTCGTCGGCTGCTGTGTGCGCAGCCTCGATCTCGTCGTGCGAAGCGGCTTGGTCCATCGGCGTCGACAAGCGATCCAGCTCCGCCGTGATGACCAGGAATTGCACACAGGCGTCCCGCTGGACACCTCGCCGCCAGTGATCATGGTTGGACGATGCCGTTGCGAGTGCTGCCAGGTATGTCCCCTCCGCCTGGGCCAGTGCCCCTCGCATCGTCCAGCGGCCGACCATGAGAGCGGCCGGAATGCCGATCGCGGCGACCGCCGCTGCCGATATTGCTCCAATACCCGAAAGATCCACGGCCACATCCTGGTGCATCGCTGCCTTGCCGTCGTAGAAGAGAAGGTCGTCCGCCACTACCAGGAGCACCTCCACCGACGGCGCCAGGTTCGGCCGGAGGACGAGTGCCGCGACGCGACGAGCCAGGGGAAAACCTGGTGGGTGTGTCGGTCCGGTTGCGGGTCACGCCGGTTCCAGCAAAACGGCCGGCAGCGTCCCGCTCACGATCGGTTCCCGCGGCAGCGAGAGCCCGAAGAACTCCTCGACAACGCCCAGCGCGGCGCGGTGGACCTCCCTTCGGTTCCGCTCCGGGTCCGGGAGGCCGGCGGCCGTGAGCCGCTCCTGCAGTCGAGCGGCTGTAACGGGGTCGCCTTCGACCTTTTCGTAGCCCCATGATCCGTCCAGATGCAGGTTGAAGGCGGCCAGCAGCCGACCGTCGTGGAAATAGGCGAACTGGGGCGGTACCGGCTTGCCGTTCTCCTCCTCGTACTCCAGGAGGCAGACATGCGCGCCGTCGCGCGAGGCCGGTGTCATCGGTCCGAACTCGGCCTGCCAGCCGCCGTAGGCAACCGCGTATGTCCAGTCCCCCACGGAGCCGAGGCGCAGCCCGACGTCGTAGTGGTCGTCCATGAGCTCCAGGAGCGAGGTTCCAGTGTGGTCGCCGACCGGCACGACGACGTGCTCCGTGTCGTACAGCAGGGCCGCCGCAAGGCGCTGGGCGAGTTCCTGCGGGGAGAGGCCGCGGGCGAGTACCACGTGGTAGCCCCCGAAAGCGATGGATTGTCGGTCAGCGAGCCAGGTCGTTCCGTCTGTCATGACCGCCATCCTGACTGCTGCCTCTGACAACGCATGCGGCGGGCCCATCGTGCCGGCTCAGCACGCCGGCGGTCCCGAAGCCTGCGCCGCTTCGACGTCGCGTGCGACGGCCTGGGCGGACGTCGCGCCTGGAGATGAGGCCGGCAGGTCCTGTACGGCCGACTCCGTCATCGGCTTCGCGAACTCCTTGCTCTCCACGCCGTAGAACGTCGCGTTCGCGGGCCTGACGGGGGAGTACCGGGGCCACAACGCCGCGAAGAACTCAAGGCTGCCGGACTGGCGGTGACAGCCTGTGGAGTGCACGTAAGACCGGAACATGTTCCGGCACCGTGCGGTGAAGCAGGAAGCCTTGGAATCCGAACCGGAGCCCGCACCGCGTACCGGCACAGCACCGGAGCGCAAGGCCGGAATCCTCGGGCTTCGGCCCGAGGAGCAAGTCAAGCAGCCAGGGGAACGCTCGGTTGCAGCTGCGAGCCCGCTCGTCAGATCCAGCCCTGTCGGGTCGCCTCCATGGCCAGCTGGAAACGTGTCTGCGCCCCGAAGCGCCGCATGAGCCTGGTGATGTGCCGCTGCACGGTGCGTTCGCTCCATCCCAGGGCCCTGCCCGCCGACTTGTCCGTGGCACCCGACGACAGCAGCGTCAGGAGCTTCGTCTCCTCCTGGGTCAGCCGGGCCGAGCCGTCGTCGAGGGAGACGGCGGCCGACGGCCGTATCTGCACGCTGCGCTCCCACACCGCCTCGAACAGCGCCACCAGCGCGTCCAGCAGCGGCGAGGGATGGATGACGTACGAGGCGGTCACCGTGTCGTCGCCCGGCCGCAGCAGTGGGAGCATGGCCACCCGGTCGTCGGAGATCGCCAGTTTCGTCGGCAGGCCGGTGGCGATCCGGGCCTGTTCGCCCAGGCGGATCCCGATGGTGACGTCGTCCAGCCAACCCGGTAGTTCCAGCACCGAGCTGTCGTAGATCACGCGGTACTTGACGCCGCGTCTGAGCAACTCCAGCTCGATGCCGTTGGGTTCGGAGTGGCCGGCCGCCGCGGCATACGGCGGGCTGTCGAAGCCCCGCATCTGGGTGCGCGAGGCCCGCTGCATCTCCACCCAGTTGCGGTTGACGTCGTCCCGTCCGGAGATGACCTCGACGAGCTGGTCGGGCTGTGCGAAGCGGCTGCCGGCGCGATACGCGGCCATCAGGGCGGAGAGATGGGAGCGCACACCGTCCAACGCCCGTTCGCGCTCGCGCAGTACGGCCTCCAGACCGCTGTCCGGTGACACCGCCACGTAGGTGACGGGCCGGCCCGGCATGCTCAGCGCGAGACCCAGATCGACGAGGGTCCGCAGCGAGCGGCCCGTCGCCTGTGCGGAAAGGCCGCAGTCGGTGGCGAGTTCGGCCCTCGTCGCCTGCGACCTCCGGATCAGGGCGTCGTAGACGGCCTCGTCGCGCTCATCCAGGCCGATCGGTTCCAGCACGGCACATCACCTCTTCTCGCGTCACACATGTCTCCTCGTGTGGCCGCACCCTGTCGTTTTCCTGCCAACTGACGTGAAGTCGCCTCCGGTTGATCTTGTCAGGAGCTCGAAGCGGATGTCAGCGTTCGAACAGTTACGTGATCGGCCCGAAACCCCGACGTGAACACACGTCGCAGAAGGAGTGCCCCCATGCCGCTCCCGGCCCGTTCGACGCGCGGGCAACACCGTTACAGACGGATGTTGACCGCCCTGGGCATATGCGCCACCGTGCTGACAGCCACCCCTGCAATGGCGCAGGGCACCCCCGACCCCACTGACCCGTCCCTGCCGGCGGCCGCCGAAGCGAAGATCGACCCCAGCCTGCTGAAGCGGATGAACGCCGCCGAGGCACGCGGCGACGGACGCGTCGAAGCGGCCGTCGTCCTCCGCCAGACCACCGCGGCCCCGGACCCCGGTGGCACCCCGGCCGAGGTGCGCGACGAGCTGACCGACGCCGCCGAGTCGGTGCAGGAGCCGGTCGTGGACCTCGTCGAGGCTCAGGACGACCAGGTGCTCAACACGTTCTGGCTGAAGAACATGGTGCTGGTCAAGGCCACGCCCGACACCCTCGGCCGGCTCGCGGGGCTCGCCTACGTCGACCACATCATCCCCAACTTCACCGTCCAGGCGCCGCCCGCCGAGACCGTGGATACGAGCGCCTCGGCCGTCGCGGCCGCCACCGAGCAGCCGACCACCTGGGGCCTGGCCAGGATCGGCGCCGACAAGGTGCACAGCGAGCGGAACATCACCGGTGACGGTGTCCGCGTCGCCGTGCTCGACACCGGCATCGACGCGAGCCACCCCGACCTGGCGGGCAAGCTGACCGGCGAGGACCCCGACGACCCGACCCACCCCGGCGGCTGGATCGAGTTCGACGAGGACGGAAAGCCCGTACCGCACTCCGTACCGCACGACACCCGCTACCACGGCACCCATGTCGCGGGCACCATCGCCGGCGGCGCCGCCTCCGGCACCCAGATCGGTGTCGCCCCCGACGTCGACCTGATGGGCGCGGTCGTCATCCCCAACGGCAGCGGCAGCCTGGCGCAGGTGCTCGCCGGCATGCAGTGGGCCGTCGCCCCGTACGCGGCCGACGGCACCCCCGCCGGGCAGCCCGCGGACGTCGTCAGCATGTCGCTCGGAGCCGAGGGCTACGCCGACGAGTTCATCGAGCCCACCCGCAACATCCTGCGCGCCGGCGCCTTCCCGTCCTTCGCCATCGGCAACGAGTGCGTCAACGGCTCGGCAAGCCCGGGCAACGTCTACGACGCCGTGTCGGTCGGCGCCACCGACGAGGACGACAACGTCCCCGAGTTCTCCTGCGGCGAGGTCGTCGAGAAGAGCAGCTGGAACGCCCCGCCCGCCGACTGGCCCGACAGCTGGGTCGTGCCGAACGTCTCCGCGCCCGGCGTCGATGTCCTGTCGGCGCTGCCCGGCGGCGGATACGGCCTCCTCGACGGCACCTCGATGGCCACCCCGCATGTCTCCGGCACCGTCGCCCTGATGCTCCAGGCCGATCCGGACCTCTCCCCCGAGGAGGCCCTGTCCATCCTCACCGGCACCTCCTTCTTCGACGACCGCTACGGCGCGCGCCCCAATTCCCGCCACGGATACGGCCGTATCGACGCCTACGCGGCGGTGGCGGAGGCGTCCCTGCGCAGCGGCGTGCGGGGCACGGTCACCGACGGAAAGTCCGGCAAGCCGCTCGCGGGCGTCACGGTGACCCGCACCGACACCGGTCGTGCGGTGACCACCGACGCACAGGGCCACTTCTCGATCCGGCTCGCACCCGGCACGCACGAACTGAAGCTGTCCCGCTTCGGATACGTGACCACCACGATCCGGCAGCAGGTCGTCGCCGATCGCTACATCGACGTGGATCCGGGCCTGACCCGAACCCGTTGGGGCACCATCAGCGGCACGGTGACCTACGAGCCCACCGAATCGACGGTGCCCGGTACGACCGTCGCGGTCCTGGACGTCCCCGACGAGCTGACCGCCGTGACGGACCGCAACGGCCGCTACACCATCCACGACGTGCCCGTCGGCACCTACGGCGTCCGGGCCACCGCAGCCGGCATCTCCCGGTCCACGCCGCTGACCGTGACCGTGGGCGGCCGGACCGTTGACGTCAGGAACGCCGACCTGGAGCTGCCACGCCCCTCCGCCACCGACCGCGTCTCCCTCACGGCCCAGGGCGGCCAACTCGACAGCGACGCCTGGTGGCCCGACGTGAACGACGACGGCCAGGTCGTCGCCTTCGCGAGCCCGGCCACCAACCTCGTGCCCGGCGACACCAACGGCACGCTCGACATCTTCGTCTCCGACCGGGAGGCGGGGACCGTCGAAAGGGTGTCGGTCGCCTCCGACGGCACCCAGGGTGACGACTTCTCGCTGAGCCCGTCCCTGAGCGGCGACGGACGCTACGTCGGGTTCAACAGCGGTGCCGGCAACCTGGTGTCCGGCGACACCAACGGGCAGACGGACGCCTTCGTCCACGACCGGTCGACCGGCACCACGGAAATGGTGTCGGTGGCCTCCGACGGCACCCTCGCCAACGGCCTGTCGTCGGCGCCCTCCCTCAGTGGCGACGGACGCTACGCCACCTTCATCAGCGACGCCGACAACCTGGTGCCCGGCGACACCAACAAGTCCACCGACGTCTTCCTGCACGACCGGCAGACCGGCGAGACGGTCCTCGTCTCGCAGACCCCGGACGGCGCCCCGGCGAGCGGCAACTCCCGTGAGCCGTCGATCAGTTCGGACGGCCGGTACATCGCCTTCCAGAGCTCGGCGGGCGACCTGGTGCCCGGCGACACCGACGGCGCCATCGACGTCTTCGTCCGCGACCGGGTGGCGGGCACCACCACCCTGGTCGGTCCCGAGGGCGAGAACACCGGACCGAGCATCAGCGGCAACGGACAGGTGGTCGCCTTCACCCACGGCTGGCAGCTCTACGTCAGCGATCTGAAGACGGGAGAGAACGAGCAGGTCTCCGTCACCGGCAGCGGTGAGACGGCCGACGACTGGGCCTTCGCGCCCTCTCTCAGCGAGGACGGCACGAAGGTCGCCTTCTACAGCTACGCGGCCAACCTCAGCGCGGGCGACACCAACGGCCGGCCGGACGTCTTCGTGCGCGACCGGACCGCCGGCACCACGACCCGGATCTCGGGCGGTCCGGAGGACACCGAGGGCGACGGCCTCTCGGAGCTCCCGTCCCTCAGCGGCGACGGCCGCACCGTCGCCTTCGAGAGCACCTCGGCCAACCTCGTGGCCCAGGACAGCAACGGTCACTCGGACATCTTCGTCCACGACCTGGCTCCCGGCCCCGAAGCGCTCTTCGCGCTGAGCGACCTGACGGTGACCCCGTCCCAGGCGCGGCCCGGAGCACCGGTCCGGGTGACGGCACACGTCAAGAACGTCGGCGAGGTGAAGGGGACGTACGAGGCCGAACTGACGGTCGCGGGGGAGCCCGAGCAACAGCGCTCCGTCACGGTCGGCGAGGACCGGGACGCCCTGGTGAGCTTCACCGTGCGCCGCGATCCCGCCGGCACCTACAGCCTGCGACTCGGGCCGCTCACCGGGCAGTTCACGGTGAGATAGCCCTCGCGGCAGGGGACCGGCCGCTTCCGCGCCGGGGAACCGGCCGGTCCTCACGAGGAACGGCGGTCCCGCCGCCGGCCCAGCCGGCCGGCGGCGGGACCGCGGGAGCAGGCGCCCCGACAGCGCCGGTCCCGGCCCTCGCGGGGCGCCTGCTCCCACAAGCGCCACTGGCAACACCGGTAGGCAAGTCGACAACCCGATGCCCCTTCCTGCGGCGCCCGCCGCGAGCCCAGCCCCCCGGGACGCATATGTCCGTGGGCCCGCACAATCCTCCGAGTCAAGGGAATCCGTTGACACACTATTCCCCCGGCAGAAGACGGCGCCTGCTTGTATCGGCGGCCGCCCTCCTGGTCACCGCGGCGACCCCGCAACTGGCCGCGTCCGCCGACACTCAGACCACCCCAGGCGCGACATCCCTCGCGCTCTCCGACAACGTTGCCGGACCGTCCGGGGCCACCCCGTCCATGGTGACCCTGGTGACCGGAGACGAGGTCACCGTCACCCCCGGCGCGGATGGCGCCCCCGACAACATCGCCGTGCGCGGCCCCGACGGGGAGACCACCGGCGCACGCGTCATGACCGTGGGCGGTGACACCTACGTCTATCCCGACTCGGCCCGCGCCTACCTGGCCGCCGGCACCCTGGACAAGCAGCTGTTCAACGTCACCCGGCTGGTGGCCGACGGCTACGACGACGCCCACCTCGACCGGCTCCCGCTGATCGTCACCTACGAGGGCAAGAAGGCGGGCGCGGCCACCCTCGGCCGCCGGGCCGACGCGCTGCCCGGCGACGTCACCGGCATACGCCCGCTCACCAGCGTCAACGGCGTCGCGCTCGCCGCGGACCGCGACGACACCGGCGCCCTGTGGTCCGGGCTGACCGGCACCGACCCGGACTCCGCCGGGGCGGGCGCCGCCGCCGCTGACCCCACCGCCGAGTTCACGGGCGGCGTCGCCAAGGTGTGGCTCGACGGCAGGGCCGAGGCCACGCTCAGCGACTCGGTCGCCCAGATCGGCGCCCCCGAGGTCTGGTCCGGCGGCAACACCGGCGAAGGCGTGGACGTGGCCGTCCTCGACACCGGCTACGACCCGGACCACCCCGATCTGAAGGACGCCGTCGAGGACAGCGACAGCTTCGTCCCCGGCGAGGACATCACCGACCGCCACGGCCACGGCACCCATGTCGCCTCCACCATCGCGGGCAGCGGCGCCGCTTCCGACGGCAAGGAGAAGGGCGTCGCGCCCGGCGTCGACCTGCACATCGGCAAGGTCCTCAGCGACGAGGGCTACGGATACGACTCCTGGATCCTGGCCGGCATGGAATGGGCGGCGCGTGACGAGCACGCCCGGGTCATCAGCATGAGCCTCGGCGAGAGCAGGAACGCCGACGGCGAGACCGTACTCGCCCAGGCCGTGGACGAGCTGAGCGCGGAGACCGGCGCCCTGTTCACCATCGCCGCCGGCAACGACGGCCCGTTCGCGCAGACCGTCCGCTCGCCCGGCACCGCCGACGCGGCCCTGACCGTCGGCGCCGTCGACTCCACGGACGCCATCGCGGAGTTCTCCAGCCGCGGCCCGCGCTACGGCGACGACGCACTCAAGCCGGAGATCACCGCACCCGGCGTCGGCATCCTGGCCGCCCGATCCCAGTACGCGGCCGAGGGATCCGGGTCCTATCTCTCCATGAGCGGCACCTCCATGGCCACCCCGCACGTGGCCGGCGCCGCCGCCCTGGTGGCCGCCGCGCACCCGGACTGGACGGGCAGCCAGATCAAGGACGCCCTGGTCAGCACGGTGCACCCGACGCCGGACATCGGCGTTGACGACGGCGGCAACGGCCGGGTCGACGCCGCCGCCGCGGCCACCGCCACCCTCACCGCCACGGCGAAGGCGGACGCCGGGATCCACTCGCCCGGCGAGGACGAGGGCACCGTCGACAAGAACGTCACCTGGACCAACACCGGCGACCAGGCCGTCACCGTCGACCTGGCGGTGGACGCGCCCGGCGTCCCGGCCGGTGTCTTCACCGTCTCCCAGGACCGGCTCGACGTCCCCGCGCACGGCACCGCGAGCGTCACCGTCACCACCGACCTCACCAAGGCCGGCGAGGCGCAGCGCTGGACCGGCCGGCTGACCGCGACCGCCGGCGGCAGCGTGCGCACCCGCACCCTGCTCGGCGTCAGCACCCGCCAGCGGCTCTTCCACGTCAGGACCAAGGTCACCGGACGCTCGGGCGAACTCACCGACGGCGCCCTCACCTTCTACCGCAAGGGCGACGAGTACGCGGGCGACTACCCGTACGGCAACGGCGGTACCGAGGAACTCCTGCCGCCCGGCACCTACACCGTCTACGCAGACTTCCGGGTCGAGGGCACCCACGGCCCGGCGTCGGCCGGCTACGCGCGGCTGGTGCTGCCGCAGGTGGAGATCACCGGCGACACCGACCTGCTGCTCGACGGCACCAAGCTGCGCCAGGTCACCGCGGTGACGCCGAAGAAGACGGAGACCTTCGCCACCCGCCTCGACTACCACCGCGCGTTCGGCGACGGCAGTTCGGTGACCGACAGCGTCCTGGTCGGCGACGGCTACGACAGCCTGTGGACGGCGCCCGCGGCGCCCGCCGACGACGGGGAGCAGTACCTGACGGTCCGCTGGCGCGACCAGGAGCCGCTGCTGACCGTCACGGCCGGCGCGCAGGACTTCGACGACCTGTGGATCATGCCCGGCTCCACCAAGCTGCCCGAGGGCGAATACGGCCTCGACCTCATCCACCCCGGCGACGGTCTGGCGGCCGACTACAAGGGCGTCGACGCCGCGGGCAAGGCCGCCGTGGTGCGCTGGGACTCCAGCGACGAGGACAGCTCGGACCATCAGATCAGGGCCGCGCAGGCGGCGGGCGTGAAGCTGCTGCTGTTCGTCAACGACCTCGACGGACGTCTGCGTGAACCGATCATCAAGTCGACCATCGAGGTCGTCGGCCTGTCCCGCACCGAGGGCGAGCAGCTCATCTCCAAGGTGGACGCGAGCAGTGCGGGCAGCGTGCCCCTGACCGCGGCCTCCCGCCCCGACACCGACTACTTGTACGACCTGGTCCACACCTGGAAGGGACGCATCCCCGCCGACCTCACCTACGCCCCCAAGGAGCGCCAACTCGCCCGCGTGGAAGAGAACTTCACTAACCCGGGCGGCCGTGAGGTCTACGAGTACCGCTACGACGTCCACCCGTGGACGGCGTACAACGTGGAGATCGGCCGGCTGAGCACGGCGGGCGCCCACCGCACCGACTACGTCACCACCGACGACAGCTTCTCCTGGTCCGAGGAGACGCTGCTGTTCCCGCTGGCGTACAGCACGTCCGGCCCGGTCCGGTACCCGGCGGCCAGGACAACGCACGTGAACTGGTTCGGCCCGGTGATCCGGCCGCGCCTCAACAGCAGCGTCCAGGCGCCCGAGCGCACCGGCGACCGGATCGAGGTCAGCATCCCGGCCTGGGGCGACTCCGGCGGCAACCACGCCAACTCCGCCCCGTTCGGCAGCGACCACAGCACCGGCACGACCGAGCTGTACCGGGACGGCACCCTGCTGGCCACCGGCTCCAGCTATCTGTCGGCGGCCGTGCCCGCCTCCAAGGGCGGCTACCGGCTGGTGTTCTCGGCGAGCCGGGACGCCACGACCGAGTTTCCGTACTCGACTTCCACGAGAACGGAGTGGACGTTCGCCTCGGCCGCCCCGCGCGGCACGCAGACGGACCAACTCCCGCTGGTGCAACTGGACTACGCCCTGCCCACCGACGCCGACGGCAAGACGGCCCCCGGCGCGACATTGCTGGTCACCCCGCTCCACCTGACGGGCGGCCCGCACACCGCACTGCACACGCGGAAGGTGGAACTGTCCTACGACGACGGTGCCACCTGGACCACGGCCTGCCTCACCAGCCGTGGCGCCGGAAAGGTCAGCACGGTCCTGAAGGCACCTGACTCGGCCCAGTACGTCACGCTGCGCGTGCGGGCGGAGGACGACCGCGGGAACTCCGTCACGCAGACGGTGGTCCGGGCGGCGGGGATCGCAGGGCGAGGCGCCGCGCAGTGACGCGGCATGACGAGATGACGCCGTGGCAAGTTCACCCGGCGGCCCGTGAGGGTCGCCGGGTGAACTCGCCGATACGCCCAGGCGGACCACTCGGAGTGGACAGGACCCGAGCACCCGGGGCCAACTGGGAGAACAGGTCCGCTGGGGTCACTTCCCGCAGCTGCCTGGATGCGCCGTCCGACACCATGGAGCGCTCGTGAAAGGAATGGCCGCGCTGGCAGTGCCGGCGGTTTCCGCCATGCCGCTTGCTGCTGCAAGCGGCTGTCTCAGCCGGACGATGTCGACTACGCCGACCGGTGGCGGAGCATGCGCGTTTGCCTGGCCGCCGCCGCTCACCTCCGGCACGCCCAAGGCGGCCCCGTTTGCCAGGAGCAACCTGATCAGCACCTCGAAACGCTCCAACGGCATCACTCAAGTGACCTACACCGGGCACCTTCTGCACTGTTTCACCGGTGCCACGACGGCCGGTGACACCAACGGCGAGAAAACCAGCGCGTCCAGTGCCACAGTGGTACGTCGTAAACGCGCCCGGCAGCAAGGTCGAACCCGATTGATTGGGGACTGATGACCGGGCACACGGACGCTCGGATGCGGCGTCCCGCACGAACGGTGGCGGGCTTTTTGGCGGCATTGCTGCCGATCGCGGTCGCGGTGGGGGTGTACGCGTTCGGCCGCACGCACACACCCGACTACACCAGCGGCCTGTTCGGGCAGCACGGCCTCGGCGTCTACGATCTCAAGGCGCGCCTGGGTAGCGCTCTGATGGCACTCGCGGTCGTCCAACTGCTGCTCGGGCTGTGGATCTACCGGCGCCTACCGGGAGCGGGGGCCGCGCCGCACCGGGTGCACCCCACACACCGGCTCATCGGCCTCCTTGCCTTTCTGCTCTCGCTGCCCATCTCCTACCACTGCGTCACGGCGTACGGAGTTGACTTGTCGAGCAGCCGAGTCGCGGTGCACTCCATCACGGGCTGCGTCCTGTACGGCGCGTTCGTCGCCAAGGTCTTGGTGGTACACAGCCGCCGACTGCCCGGTTGGGCGCTTCCGGCCGCCGGCGGCGCCCTGGTCACCGCCATCGCACTGATGTGGTACACAGCCGCCTTGTGGTTCTTCACCGGCTCCGCCCCCGGCTTCTGATGAACTGGCATACACGGTCTCGCGGTCGTCGGGATTCGATGGCACGGGACAACGGCGGCCACCCCTTCCTTGCCGGCGTGGACGGTGGGTGCTGACGCCGTGACTCCCCGGTCCTGCGATCAGGCGCGTGGAGGTGACAGCTCTCAGCCGTATGCAAGGCGCTCGGCAGAAACCCGGCCGAGCGCCTGCCCAGACCGCTCACAGCTTGATCAGCTCACCGCCGTATGCCCTCACTCCTCGAACCCGTCATGAGGAGGGGGCCCGAAGTCGTGGACCGCCCTGCGCGGTGAGCAGCCGGCCTATCCATGGTGGCCGGAGGCGAGCGGGTCTCCGGCCCTGCGGAGGACCTTGGCGATCCACGCCATGGCCTCGGGCACGTCGTAGTTGCCGGCGTGCGGCTGGTTCCAGGCGAGTTCGTAGTCGACGTCCTTGACCTGCTTGTCCGCTTCGAGCGCCCGGTCGACGTTGATCGAGACGATGAACGAGGTGTCCCGGTCGCGGGTGCCGTTGCGGACGTACCAGTTCGGCGCGGTGTCGGCGCCGGTGCCGATGAAGTCCATGGGGTTGATCAGGTGGATCTGGTCGTCGACGGTGGTGCTCCGCTTGTCGGTGTACTGATCCCAGGTCAGGCCGGTGTCGTCGATCCCGCTGCCGTCGCCGGCGACGTCGTTGTGATCCCAGCTGTACTCGGTGTAGTTCATGTACTTCTGGGTCGGGGGACCGAAGAGGTTGGTCTCGGTGCCGCTGATGGTGTTCCCGTTGACGCCCACGGCGTCGAAGGCGGGCGTCGTTTTGAGCGTGGCCTGGGTGGCGACGAAGGCGAGGTACTTCTTCATGTCGACCGAGCGCACCTTGTCGGTGGCGTTGTCGACGTCGATCCAGTCGTTGACGTACGACTTGGTCGTCGGCGTGCCTCCGAAGCCCCCGGACTGGATGTCGAAGGTGCCGCCGATCGCCGGGATCGTGTGGGCGGCGTCAGCTCGCATATAGGTCTCCGTGGAGCGGATGACCTCCCGCTTGATGGTGTCGATCAGGTTCGCGGAGGTGAGCTGGGAGCCGTCGGGGTTGCGCAGCCCGAGGCTCTTCTCGTACGCCGGGAACTGGGCCGCGATCGCGGCGGCGTCCTCGGGGGAGGCGTTCTCGCCGGTGTCGTCGCGGGTGCCGAGGATGTTGTACAGCCACTCGTAGGCCTTGTCGGCGTTGCCGAGGTCGGTGATCGGGCAGTACGCGTTGACGGCGAAGACGTCGTCGCGCAGGGTGCTGTGGCCGTTCGCGTCGATGCCGGCAGCGCCGATCCGGGCGAGGTAGGGGTCGTACTCACTGCTGTTGCCGGACGCGCCCAGGATCGACACCAGCGCGCCGCCGCCGCTGGTGCCGTTGATGACGATCCGCTCGGCGCTGCCGGGCATCGTGGCGTCGTTCAGGCGCAGATAGCGGACGGCGGCCTTGGCGTCCACCACCGCCGCGGGGGCCTTGCCGGGGGACGAGCCGTCGGCGCCGACCAGCCCGCGGCTCCGGTTGGCGACGTCGACGAAGACGTATCCGGCCTTCAGCGCGGCGCCGACGTTGCTCGTCGAGCTGCTGTAGGACGTGCCGCCGGTCACGCTCGCCTTGATGTAACTGGCCATCCAGCCACCGTTGTTCACCGCGAAGTAGATCGGCGCCCGCTGGTTGCCGAAGGCGCTCTCAGGGACGAACACGTTCATGCTCTGGTAGCCGCAGGCGGTGTTGGAAATCGTGGTGCTTCCGAAGATGCCGGACTGCTGTGCCGCCGCTGCGACCGGCTTCGCGACGTAGCAGATCTCCTTGTACCAGCGCACGTTCATCGGCTGGCCGTCGACGGTGACGGTGATCGTCGTGTAAGCGGCGGAGCCGAAGGCCAGCGTGGCGTCCTCCGGGTCCGCGGCATGGCCGCGCCTTTGGGACGGGACTGCCCCGGAAGCCGCCGCGAAGGGGGCCGGGACAGCGATGGCCGCCAGGGCGAGGGAGCCCGCGATCGCCATGCCTCTCAGGAGGTGCTTGCGGGCCACAGGGCGTCCTTCCCGAATACCAGTGGGGTGTGGAGCGCATCGCGTCCGGAGGACGCCGAGAGCCACTGCATGGGGTCTCCCTCATTGAGCACCAAGTGCTTCGCTGATGCCTCGGGGCCAAGGCGTGAAGCACGCTACAAGATTGTTAACAATATGCACAGCGATCTCGCAGGCATTTATGTTGAAGATTTCAGCCGCCTGAGCCGAGGCGACAGACCTCCTTTGCTGTGTCCCGCACGGCGTCCGCGCTGGAGACGCCTCCGCGAGAGTGCCGGTGCTCCCGGCAGCGCCCTGCCGAGGTCCGTCGACGCCAGGGCCTGTCGTTCGCATCAGGCCGGCTTCCGGCGACGGCGCACCGCGACGGAGGAATCCGGACAGGCCATGTGGCTGACGAGCAAGGGGTCCTCCGTGGCGTGCGTCCACGCCGAGGTGCGGCCCCCTACGACGCTTTCGACTCCCGGACGGTGTCGGCCACGGACGCCGAGACGCGGACGAGTGCTGCCGTGGCGGTCGAGCGGGACTGCTGCGGCCAGGCGATGGCCAGGACTGACGGCGGGGCGTCCGGGACCGACCGGTAGACGACGCCGGGGCGCGGGTATCGACCGGCCACGGAGGCGGGCAGCAGGGGGGTAGGACCGCCGAGTGCAACGAGCGTGAGCAGTTGGGCGAGGTCGCCGCCCTCGCTGCGGCTCTTCTCGATGAACCGGTTCACCTCGTCGGGGCGGAGCCCGAGATCGGCGAGGGCCAGGTGGTCGCGCGCGGCGAGCGCGTGGGTGGCAGCGAGCGCGGCGACGCGTGGTTCCGCGATCAGTGTCTCCGAGTCGAGGCCGGAACGGTCGAAGGGCTCATGGACCAAGGCCGCGTCGGCTTCCCCCCGGCGCAGCAGCCGCGGCTGTTCGTGCCAGCCGCACAGCCGGACGGCGACCGGTACGGCCGCGGGATCGGACGCAAAGCGCGCCAGGATCGGCTCCAACAGGCCCGCGTCCCCGTCTGCCTTGACGGTCAGGATGAGCTTCGGCTCGGGCGTCGCGGCACGCTGAGCGCGCCGCTCGGCGGCCTGCAGGGCGTCCAGGGCGATCCTCGCCTCCGCGAGCAGCACCGCGCCCGCCGGGGTGAGCGCCACTGTGTGAGTGCTCCGCTCGAAGAGCACGACGCCCATGTCCTTCTCCAACTGGCGGATCGCGCGGGACAAGGGAGGCGCAGAGATACCCAACCGTCCGGCCGCGCGGGTGAAGTTGAGTTCCTCGGCGACGGCGACGAAGTAGCGCAGCGGGCGGGATTCCACGTACGCCACCTCCGCTCCGTCTGGAATTGCCCTCAGGGTAACAAGCGTGAGCGGATCGGTCCTTCAGCTCTGGCACGCGACGCAGCAGGCTCGACGACATCCAGCCAGGCACCTCTCTTGGAGCTAATGATGATCGTCGTCACCACTCCCACCGGCCAGATCGGCCGACAGGTCCTCGACCACCTCCTGAACGCCCTGGGCAGCACGGTAGGGATCCGAGTGATCGCCCGCGACCCAGCTCGGCTCGCCTCCCGGGTACACGAGCGCGTCGAGGTCGTACGGGGATCGCACGCCGATCCCGCCGTCCTGGCAGAGGCGTGCGCGGGCGCCGACCGCCTGTTCTGGCTGGTGCCCCCGGCACCCCAGGCCGACAGTGTGGAGGGCCACTTCCAGGGCTTCACCGAGTCGCTGCGCGAGGTGATCAAGGGCCAGGGCGTGGAGCGTGTCGTGAGCGTCTCGACCCTGGGCCGCACGGTGGCGAAGCACGCCGGGCAGATCTCCGCCTCGCTTGCCATGGACGAGTCGATCATGGCTACGGGTGTGCACTACCGGGCGCTGTGCCCGCCGTTCCTGATGGAGAACCTGCTGGGCCAGACCGCATCGATCCGTGGTGCCGGGGTGTTCTTCCTGGCGATGACCGAGGACCGCGTGCTGCGCACCTGCGCCACCCGCGACATCGCCGCCACGGCGGCCCGGCTGCTGCTCGATGGCTCCTGGACCGGGCAGCATGATGTCCCGCTGGTCGGACCCGACGACCTGACCCCGCAGGGCATGGCACGGGTCGTCTCCGAGGCGCTGGACTGTCCCGTGCGCGTGCAGTTGACCAGCAGCGCCGACTACAAGGCGTCGGCTTTGCGCCTTGGCGCGAGCGAGGCCTGGGCGCAGGGACTGGCTGACATGGTGGACGCCCTGAACGGCCAGGACATCTACGGTGCCGCCGAGCCGAGCACTCCCGAGTCTGCGCCCACCGGCTTCCGCGAGTGGTGCGAGGAGGTGCTCAGGGCCGCGGTCCTGCGCCAAGCCGTGTTGTAGAACCTGCCGGCCTGCTTGTTCGGCCGTCCGACGAGATCTCGGGCGGCCGGCACCTGTTCCCCGGGCCCCAGGGCGACGGCGTCCTTGCCCAGGATCAGGCGCTATACGTGTCGCCGTACTCGGCGTGGGTCTCCTCGATCAGCGGCATGAGCTGTTCATCGCGAAGCCGACACGCAGACTTCGGCCGCGTCTGGCGGGCAAAACAGGTGGACGGTGACAGGTCCAGCACCCGGCAGGCGGGATCGACACCCCGAGACCCTTCTCGCGCAGGTGGTCGATCACTTGCTCGGCCTCGTCCGGGGACGGTCGATCTCCTGGGCAAAACACGCCGGCCGCCTTCAGGATCTCGTTCGCCCGCCTCAACTCCGCAGTCTCTTTGCGGAGTTGCTTCGCTTCCTCGCGATCGGCGGTGGTCAGCCGGTCGTCCCGCTCACCGCGGTCGGCCTCGGCGACCCGCAACGGCCAGGCCATTCCCCTCGTGACCCACTACGTCTCGCACGAAAGACTCTGGTCAGAACCCATGCCGTTGCTGTTCCAGCGTCAGCTGGGGACAGTCCGCAACGTCATCGCCCCAGACCCAGTCCTCAACGTGCTTGCACGCAGCTGCGAAGAAAACGCCGAGATCAACACGGCATTCGTCGGAACCAAGTTCACGCCGCACGACTTCCGCCGACTGTTCGCGACCGAGATCGTCAACGGCGGCCTTCCGATTATGTTGCCCAGGCTCGCCGAGTTGGAGAAGGATCTCTGGCTGAGGCGTAAGAGGGCCCAGGAGGAGCAATGGCTCGGCGAAATCGAAGGAATCGACTTGACACTCACCTTCCTCCGGACCGAGCAGGCAGATCCCGAACGACTCACACGCCGGGTCCCCGCCGGCCTGGGAATCCCACGGCCACGTCATTAGGAGAACCGTAACCAAACCGCTCAGTTCCCCCCAGACGTGTATGTGTACTCAACGATGAGGAGGACCGTATGGAGCCATCCGAACTCCGCCGCGCAGTTGAGGCAGGATGGGTGACCGCTTCGGAGGTGGGCCTTCAGGTCAACGATGTGGTCGTCATCCACAACTCGGACCGCGTCGCACTGCGCCTGGTTCCTTGCGATGTTCTGGCTCGGGTCGCACCTTCAGGGCATCTGGCCGATTCCGAGTTCGAAGTACAGGTTGCTCACCATCTCGCCGACGTCGACGCTCCGGTGGCTGAGCTCGACCCTCGGGCCGGCCCCCGAGTCCATGTGCGTGACGCCTTCGCGATCTCGCTCTGGACCTACTACGAACCTGTGGGATCAGAGATCGCGCCAGCCGACTACGCAGACGCGCTCATGCGGCACCATGCCGCCCTGCGCCAGATCGATCTGGACGCACCGCATTTCACCGATCGAGTCGCCGTGGCACTGAGAGAGGTGAACAACCGGGAGCAGTCCCCCGAGCTGCCCGATTCTGACCGGGAACTCCTCAGCGACACGCTCAGTGGTCTGAGCGCCGCGATCAGCATCGACAAAGCCGGCGACCAGCTGTTGCACGGCGAGCCGCATCCGGGCAACCTCCTGAACACAAGGAAGGGGCCGCTTTTCGTGGACCTCGCCACGTGCTGCCGTGGGCCGATCGAGTTCGACCTCGCCCATGCGCCCGAAGAAGTGGGAAGGCACTATGCGGGGGCTGACCACGACCTGATTCAACGGTGCCGCGCCCTGAACTGGGCGATGTTCTCGGCCTGGCGCTGGCGCCGAAACGACCAAATGCCTGACCGGAACCACTGGAGAGCGGAGGGGCTCAACCAGGTCCGTGCTGCACTTGATCGCTGCGGACTGGGCTGAACTCGAGACAGAAGGGCTGCTGGGCCGGTCCCGATCCGCTGCGCCCCACCTTCGGGCACGGAACCGAAAGGATCAAGGTGCCGCCGCGTCCGAGATCGGCGTGGAGTGGAAGGCGATGCGGGCGGCCTACTGTGTGAGGGTCACCGCATGCCTCTCATCCGGCCGGCGAGGAGCACCAGTCTGTGAATGTCGAGATCGACCCGCTTGTACGCGACACCGCCGCCCGATTAGGGGGCAGCGTTCCCTACGCGCTGAAGGCCCTGGCCGGCCGGCTGGCCGACGACCCTGACATGGGCCGGCCTTCAGGACTGCACGGTGTCCTCACCGTGACCGTCGACAGCGACATGTTCGAAGACTGCCCCAACCTGTCCGTGGGCTACATTCGTGAGCCGGACCGGATCGAGATCTGCTCCCTGCGACCGGTCCCCTCCACCAAGCCCTCCACCGAGGCCGATGACCAGGACCGCGAGCAGGAACTGGCCCAAGACCTAGACGACGCTCCCGACGCTGCCGGCGCGGCGGTCACCGTACGGGAGGTCGCCGATGCCTGGCATCGCATCACCCGCTGGCTCCAGAACAACGCCCCGGTCTCCTATGCTGCGCTCCGCGCCGGTGCGAGCCCCGCCGCGCTCGCCGCGCTGGAAGAGGACCTCGGTATCCGGATACCCGTCGAGCTGCGCGTCCTATGGCTGCTGACCGCAGGCGACGACGGGGGCAACGGCTGGGGATGCCTTCCGGGCAACAAGGCCCTCGTGCCCCTGGACGCCGTAGCCGCCACCTACCGGCTGAAGATGGATTCCCAGGCCCACCAGGACACCCTCGACGCGGACCGCCCCGAGGACGAGCGGATCACCGTGTGGAAGGCAACCCGAATTCCGGTTGTCGCCTTGGGCCCAGCTGACAGTACCTCGGGCCTGTATCTGGATGCCGCAACCGGCTACTTGGGCCGCTGGTCCCGTTACAACGAGCACCCCGGCGAAGAATTCGACACCTTGGTCAGCTACTTGGAGGAGGCTGCCGACATGCTCGAATCCCCGGCCTTGGCCACCCAGGACAAGCCCGGCCTGATCGGCGGGGCGCTGGTGTGGCTCAGCAATGTGACCCCCGCCCTGGAGGACAGGTGGCAGCCTCTGACCGGCTGACCATGCGCGACGAGGGGGCCAGCCCTGCGGGTCGGACTCCCTTGCCTGCTACCACTTCCTGAAGCTCACGCTCCGTACTTCGTCAGCCGATCTTGCTCCGTTTGCAGGTAGGGGTAACTGACGTGCACTGGTTGAATCCCGGAAATGTCACGAAGAACCCGTCACCGTCGAGCAGTCGCCGCTCTGGGGCCGGGAACCGCTCAACGCCTTCTGCTTCTGCTGGCTCGGGATGGCTGCACGCCCGCACCGCTACTTCTCGGGCAGCTTGAGGGTCGCGGGACGCGTGCGCAGTTCCATCAGGTGGCTCCTTGAGCGAGTGGGGTGGGTCAGCTGGTGAAGAGGTCTTTGGTGACGGCCATGGCGGACATGGCGCGGGGCCGGCCGGTGCAGAAGGCGAGGTGCGTGATTGCCTCGATCAGCTGTGCCTCGGTGACTCAGTTGTCCTTGGCGCGAGCCAGGTGGTGGCGCAGCTGCTCGGTGCTGCCGCTGGTGACCAGGCTCGCCACGGTGATCAGCGAGCGGTCGCGAGGGTTGGGGCCGGGGCGCTCCCATACCTCGCAGAACAGGATGTCGTCGGTGAAGTGCACCAGTTGCGGGGCGAAGTCGCCGAACATCTTCGCTGCGCCCGAGGGCTACTCGGTGTCGGACATGGGTGGCTCCTCTCGTCGGGTCCCGTGGTGGCGGGGCGGCGGGCTACGGGTTGTGCCGGACGGTGCCGCTGTCGGCGTGGGCCGGGTCAGGTGGCATGCGGGGTGGCGGCCATGCGGGTGGCGGCCAGCGCCGCGGCCAGAGCGACGGCGGCGGCCAGGGTGAGGCTGATGCGCAGGCCGTGCTGGAAGCCGGCCGTGCCGGAGACCATGGCGCCGAAGACGGCCACGGCCAGGGCGCCGCCGATCTGGCGGCTGGTGTTGAACACCCCGCTGGCGGTGCCGGTCTGATCGGCCGGCACGTGCTCAAGCAGCACCGCGGTGGTCGGTGGCATCACCAGCGGCCCGCCCAGGCCGACGGGGATCAGCAGCAGGGAGCTGGCCCACACCGGTGCCGAGGCCGGCAGTACGGCCAGGGCGATCGATCCGGCCGCGATCAGCACCAGCCCGGTGATGACCGGTACGCGGGGCCCGGTACGTTCCGCGATCCGTGAGGAGAACGGGGTCAGGCAGGCGCTCAGCAGCATCATCGGCACAAACGCGATCCCGGCTCCCAGCGCGGACAGTCCGTGCTGCTGCTGGAAGTCGAGGCTGAACACGAACGGCAGTCCGTAGAAGCCGACCATGAACGCGAAGCCGATGCCGGTTGCGATCACCACCGTGGTGGAGCGGAACAGGGACAGCGGCACCATCGGGTGCGCCACTTTGGCCTGTACCAGCACGAACGCGGCGAGCGCGACGGCCGCGATGCCCAGCGAGATCAGCACCTTCGGTGCGCTGAACCCGGCCTCGCCGGCCTCGATCGCGCCGAAGGTCAGCCCGCCCATCGCGAGGATGCCGGTGATCTGCCCGATCCAGTCGAACGGCGCCGGACGCGTCGGGGACTGTGGGCTGCGGGCGAGCAGTGCCAGAGTCAGCAGGCCGACCGGCAGGTTGATGAAGAAGATCATCCGCCAGGAGGCCAGGCTCAGCACACCGCCCAGCACCGGGCCCGCGGCGGCGGCCACGGCACCGCCCATCGCCCAGATCCCCACCGCACGGGCCCGGCGGACCGGATCGGGGAAGGCGTGACGGACCAGAGCCATCGAGGTCGGCATGGTCACAGCCGCGCCAACGCCCTGCACCACCCGGGCGGCGATGAGGACCGGCAGCGACGGGGCCAGCCCGCACGCCAGCGAGGCGACCACGAACAGGACCAGGCCACCGGCGAACGCCTTACGCGCACCGATCCGGTCCGACAGGGCACCCGCGGACAGCAGCAGGGCTGCGAACATCAGCGTGTAGCCGTCGACCACCCACTGCAGGCCGGTGATCCCGCCGCCGAGCGCGTCACGGATCGAGGGCAGGGCGACATTCACGATCGTCGCGTCCAGGGTGATCACGAAGAACCCGAGCACAGCGGCGGCCAGCGTCGCCGTGGCGTGCCGGCTGCTGTCAGCTGTGCCGACCGCCGGTGAGCGGCGCGAGGAAGCGGTGACGGTCATGGCGGGGCGTGATCCTTCCGGTGGGTGAAACGCGCCGGGCCAGACGGTCCGGTCACCCATCCACAGAAGCACCCACCGCCTCTGACCTGGGAGTCCTTGTTGGGAGGGGTACTGGCAGGGACCCCCGCGGACGACACCGGCCTACGCTTGAACGGTGCCAGCCGACACCGTCCGCGAAGACATCCGCACCTTCCTCACCAGCCGCCGTGCCCGCATCACCCCCAAGGAGGCCGGCCTGCCCGACTTCGGGGGGCGGCGGCAGGTCTCCGGGCTGCGACGTTCAGAGGTCGCCCAGCTCGCCGCCATCAGCGTCGAGTACTACACCCGCATCGAACGCGGCAACGTCGGAGGCGTCTCCGAGGACATCCTCGACGCCCTCGCAGGCGCCCTGCGCCTGGACGACGTCGAACGCGCCCACCTGGCCGCGCTGGTCCGCGCCGCCAACAACCCCCACCGCGTCCTCGACCGGGACGGCGGCGCCAGCCATGTACGGCCCAGCCTCCAGCAGATCCTCGACGCCATGACCGGGGCTGCCGCCTTCGTCCGCAACGCCCACCTGGACATCCTCGCCACCAACGCTCTCGCCCGCGCCCTGTACGCAGAGGCCCTCGACAGCGACGAGCAGCCGCCCAACCTGGCCCGCTTCGTCTTCCGTGACCCCCGGGCCCGACGCTTCTACCGCGACTGGGAGGGCATCGCCCACGACGCGGTAGGCAGCCTGCGCACCGAGGCCGCCCGTAGCCCCGCCGACACCGACCTCGCCGACCTCATCGACGAACTCGTCACCTACAGCGACGAGTTCGCCCAGCGGTGGGACGCCCACGACGTCGAGTACTACCGCAGCGGCCGGCAGCGCTTCCACCACCCGGACGTCGGCGACCTCGACCTCGACTACGACGCTCTTGAAGTTCCCGCCGACCCCGGGCTGACCATCGTCACCTACACCCTCGCACCCACCGGGCGGCACGTCGCAGCTTTCGCGCGTCTCCGCGGGCCCCAGCCATCGGCCTGTCGATCACACGGATGACGAGGATGGCATTGTCCATCCGCGACGCACCGCTGATTGTGCCCTGCGCTGCAGACTCCGGTCGTGGGTACCGGGCGGACGAGCACCTTCAGCCGCTGAATGCCTTGCGCCGGTTGGCGAATCCGGTCGGGCGAGTGGGAGTTGTCGACTCGGTCGGGTCGCGTGGCGTGGCCCGAGGACAGAGCAGGGCATTCACCCCAGGCTGAGCAGGATGACGGCGGCGGCCGAACTCACCAGGCCTGCCGCCTGTGCGCGGGTGACCTTCTCGCGTAGGACCGCGAGTTCGAGAGCCGTCGGGACGGCCGGGTGCCGGCATCCGGGACGGGCGGCGCGGCAGGTCTGCTCCGGGCCGGCCGACGCTCAGAACAGCATGGCCAGGTCGCCTGGCCGCACCCGGGCGGTGACGGGCAGGACGGCCTCGACCTCCCCGTCGGCGCCGTAGGGCACAGGCCGGTCGGCCTCGATGTGGATCTCCCTGCCCCGCAGGACGACGACTTCGGGTCGTTCGACGTGGGCGCCGGTCTTGAGTTCGTTCATCAGGGTGAAGAACAGGCGACGGGGGGCCTCCCGGATCATGACGACGTCCAGCAGGCCGTCGTCCACACGAGCGGTCGGGGCGACGATGCGCCCGGAGCCGTAGTAGCCGGAGTTGGCGGCCACGACGGTGTATCCGCGGTGCAGGTGTTCCTGCCCGTCGAGGGTGACCCGGTAGGACGCCGGGCGCCAACCGGCGACGGCGCGCAGCCCGCCGGCATAGTACGAGGCGGCCCCACGCAGTATGCGCGCCTGGTTCGCATGCCGGTTGGCGAGCGCGTCGACGCCCGCGTACACGCTGCCCAGCACGATGGTGCGGGGGTGCACCGCCGACTCGACCTCGATGGTGTCCACACGCCGAGGCTCGCTGTCGATCAGGACACGGGCCAGGCCGGCCGCGTCGGTGGGCAGTTGGAGAGCCCGGGCGAAGTCGTTGCCGCGGCCCGCGGGCACCAAGCCCAGTACGGCCTCCGTACCGCTGAGAGCGCCGCCTATGCCCCCGGCCATGCCGTCGCCGCCGACGGCGAGTACGACCCGGCCCTGCTCCCCGGCCCGGCGTGCCAGCTCCTGGGCGTGGACGAGGCTGCGGCTGTACTCGGTGTCCAGCCCCGCTCCGGCCTCCCGCAGCAGACGGGCGACCTGGAGCAGCGCCGCCGCTCCGGCTGAGTCGCCCGCAGTGGGATTGACGACGGCGGTGAACTGTCGCATCGGTGTGCCTCCGGGCGGTGACGGTGGGACGGAGCGGAACGGCCCCGGTGCGGGGCCGGAGTCTGATGGCGGACCGGCGGCCGGACGGCAACCGGGGGTCTGCGCGGGGGAGTCACTCCACGGGCAGCAGCACCCCGGGATTGAGAAGGCCGTCGGGGTCCAGCCGCCGCTTGACGGCGCGCAGGGCCTCGACACCCAGCGGCCCGGCCTCCCGCACGTACCAGTCGCGGTGATCGGTGCCCACTCCGTGGTGGTGGCTGATCGTACCGCCTGCGTTCAGGACGGCCTCGTTGGCGGCCGTCTTGGCCGGTGCCCAGTGGGCCACGGCGTCCTCGCCCTGTGCGCTGACCACGGTGAAGTACAGCGAGGCGCCGTTCTCGTACACGTGCGAGATGTGGCACATCACGAGGGGCGGGGTGCCGGCCGCGGTGAGGGTGTCGGTCAGCGCGGTTCGCACGGCCGCGTAGAGCTCGGGAACACGCGACCAGAACGTCGCCGTCTCCAGGGTCTCGGCGAAGGCGCCGGCGTCGAGCAGGGAGTCCCGCAGGTACGGTGCCGCATAGCGGCCGTGTGCCCAGCGTTCGCCGGGCTCCGCGCCCAGGAAGGTGCCTCCGGCGGCGCGCAGCACCGCGGCGGCCCGCTCGCGGCGGCTCGCCGTTTCCTCCTCGGTCCCCTCGTATCCGGCGATCGCCGTGCATCCGGCGTTGGCCGGCATCTCGGCCGAACCGATGGCGTCGGGCTGGGCGAGACCGATGAAGGTCTCCGTCTCGTCGGACAGTCGTAGCACCGTGGGACGCGGGCCGTCCTGGGCGAGCCGGCGCAGGGCGGTGGCGCCCTGCTCGAAGGAGGCGAAGCGCCACCCTTCGTAGATACGGGTCTGCGGCAGGGGCCTGACGCGTACCGTGACGGCGGTGATGACACCGAAGGCTCCCTCGGAGCCGAGGATCAGCTGCCGCAGATCGGGGCCGGCCGCCGAGCGCGGCGCGCGTCCCGCATTCAGGGTGCCTTCGGGGGTCGCGACGGTGAGGCCGAGGACCATCTCGTCGAAGCGGCCGTATCCGGCGGAGGCCTGTCCGCTGGAACGGGCGGCTGCGAATCCGCCGATCGTCGCCCACTCGTAGGACTGGGGGAAGTGCCCGAGGGTGAACCCGTGCTCGGCCAGGAGCGCCTCCGCGTCGGGTGCGCGAAGGCCCGGCTGGAGGGTGGCGGTCCGGGAGACGGGGTCGACGTCGAGCAGGGCGTTCATACGGCGCAGGTCCAGGGCGACGAAGGCGCGGCGCTCGGGTGCGAGGCCGCCGACGACGGACGTACCGCCTCCGAAC
Organism: Streptomyces sp. NPDC001315; assembly: GCF_042896175.1. Classification (NCBI taxonomy): domain Bacteria; kingdom Bacillati; phylum Actinomycetota; class Actinomycetes; order Kitasatosporales; family Streptomycetaceae; genus Streptomyces; species Streptomyces sp. NPDC001315. The sequence continues at coordinate 121,334 of NZ_JBIAWZ010000011.1, forward strand.
GGGACGACCGCGAGGCCGTGTTCGGCGCACACCCGCAGCACGGCGAGGACCTCGCTGTGGGTGGCGGGCAGGACGACGGCCGCCGGGGCGTCCACGACGTCTCCGGAACGGATCTTCAACAGGTCGGGCGTGGACTTGCCGCGCGTGTGCCTGATCCGGCTCTCCGCGTCGGTGTTCACATGGGCCTCGCCGCCGACGGCCTCCGCCAGCGCGCGCAGGGCGGCGGCGTCCAACGGGGACTCGGGAAGGGAGATCTCCTCAAGAGCGTGCGTGTCGGTGTCCCGCGGCTTGACGCCGAGCAGGTCCCGCAGCAGAGCGGTCACCGAGTCGGGCAGCGGTGCCGCCTTGGCGGGGTCGCCCCAGCCACTCCACAGCATGTCCATGAACGGTTCGTCCTCATCGGTCGGTTGGCGACGCGCCGTCTCCCGTACGGCCGCACAGGGCGTTACACTGTTACACATGGCGCCTATTCGTCACAACCGCTCGGACAACGATCCCGTCCTCGACGCCGCACGCGACTGCGTGCTGGCGTTCGGCGTCCAGCGCACCACCCTCACCGACGTCGCCCGCCGCGCCGGCGTCTCGCGGATGACGCTCTACCGCCGCTGGCCCGACGTGCGGTCACTGGTCGGCGATCTGATGACGCGTGAGTGGATCGACGTGGCGAGCCGCGCCATGCCGCAGCGCCGGCCCGGCCGGGACATGCGCGGCCTGATCGTGGACGGTCTCGTGGCCGGAGTCGCGGCGTTCCGGGCCCACCCGCTCTTCCGCAAGATCATCGACGTCGACCCCGAACTCCTGCTGACCTACGTCCTGGACCGCCGGGGAGCCAGCCAGGAAGCCCTGCTGAGCCTGCTCGCCGACGCCCTGACCGAGGGCCACGCCGACGGGTCGGTGCGGCGGACACACACAGGCCGGCAGGCCCGCGCGGTACTGCTCGTGGTCCAGTCCTTCACCCTGTCGCTGCGGACCATGACCGACGAGGACGACCCCGAACTCACCAGCTCCGCCTTCCTCGACGAACTGCGCACCCTTCTGGAGAGGACCCTGACACCATGAGCCCCACCAGCAGTCAGTCCGACTCGGCCTCCCCCGCCTCCGGATCGTCGCTCTCCGCCGCCCGCCGGCTCCGCGAACTGACCGAGGCCGTCGATTCCGACGTGGTGGACGTCCTGGTCGTCGGGCTCGGCGCCACCGGCTCCGGGGTCGCGCTGGACGCCGCCGCGCGCGGCCTCAGCGTCGTCGCCGTCGACGCCCACGACCTCGCCTTCGGCACATCGCGCTGGAGTTCCAAACTCATCCACGGCGGACTGCGCTACCTGGCTTCAGGGCAGCTCGACGTCGCCCACGAAAGCGCTGTCGAACGCGGTGTCCTCATGGAACGCACCGCCCCTCACCTGGTGCACGCCCAGCCCTTCGTCCTGCCCCTGACGCCTTCGGTGTCACGCGGTCAGGCGTCCCTGGCCTGGGCCGGCTTCCGGGCCGGGGACGCCCTGCGCCTGGCAGCCCGCACCTCCCGTGCCACCCTGCCCGCGCCGCGCCGCCTTTCCGCAGTCGAAGCCCACCACTTGACACCGTCCGTACGCCCCGGCGGCCTGCGCGGCGGCCTGCTGTCCTGGGACGGCCGGGTGACCGACGACGCCCGCCTGGTCACCGCGCTCGCCCGCACCGCCGCCGCCCACGGCGCGAAAATCCTCACCAGGGTCAGGGCCCTGGAGCTCAGCGGGACCACCGCCCGCGTCCGCGACGAACTCACCGGAGAACAAGGCGAGATCAGGGCCCGCGCGGTAATCAACGCATCCGGCGTGTGGGCGGGCGATCTGGTCGAGGGCATCCGCATCCGCCCCTCGCGCGGCACCCATCTGGTCCTGCGCGCCGACCTGCTCGGGCCGCTGCCCGCGGGCCTGCACATTCCGATTCCAGGGGAGAGCAGTCGATTCGTCCTCGTGCTGCCGCAGGACGACGGCCGCGTGTACGTCGGCCTGACCGACGAGCCCGTCGACGGTGACATACCAGACGTGCCCGAGGTGCCCGAGTCGGACATCGGCTTCCTGCTGGACGTCCTGGGCTCCGCCCTGCACACACCGGTGAGGCGCCACGACGTCGTGGGCGCCTTCGCGGGACTACGCCCCCTGCTGGACACCGTGCCGACACGGTCTGCGGACACCACCCGTACCTCCGACATCTCGCGCCGGCACGCCGTCCTCACCTCCGGCGAAGGGGTGGTCACCGTCGTCGGAGGGAAACTCACCACCTATCGGCGCATGGCACAGGACGCCGTCGACGCGGTGGTCGAGGCCCGCGGCCTGCGCGCCGGTGCCTCGACCACCGCGTCCCTGCCCCTGGTCGGAGCCGCCGCCCCGCACCGGCTGGGCGTGCTCGCGGCCCCCGGCCACCTGGTTCGCCGCTACGGCACCGAGGCTCCCGCCGTGCATGCTCTGGGCACCCGCGATCCCCACCTGAACGAGCCCGTGGTGCCGGGGAACCCCGTCACACGTGGAGCCCTGCTGTGGGCCGCCCTGCACGAGGGCGCCCTGGACGAGGCCGATCTCCTGGACCGGCGTACCCGCATCGGGCTCGTGCCGCAGGACCGGGCGGCGGCCGTGGCGGCGGCCCGGGAAGCACTCGACGCGGCCGCCGCTCAGCCTGCTTGAAACGCCCCCGCGGACGGCGCGCAGCGGCACAAGGCGCCGCGCCGCCGGCCGGGGCGGAGCAGCTTCCGCCGGGACTGCTCGTGGAGGTCGACGCCCTGGCAGTCATGTAGACGGTGGTGCGGGCGGGGAAGGGCTCGCCGACGGCCGCCGCGTACGCCTCGTTCGGCCGGCGGTCGTGCAACCGGTCTCGTTCCTGCGGCGTCGGGGCGGCCTCCGCCCCTGCGCGCCATCGCCAACGGCTCGGTCCCGAGCCCGCGCCAGGACGGCTCGGCCAGGTGGGCGGGATCGGTGAGATACCGCATCGGCGAGGAGGACGATGCGGACATGGGGCAGCGGCTACCCCACGCCCAGCTGATCACCGTCTCGGCGACCGTGTCCAGATTGATGTAGGCCTGCCCTGGCCGGGTACCACCCGGCGCGGATGCCTTTCGGCCGGACGAGTGACAGACTGAAGGCCGAGTTGGCCGTCTGCGCCATAGGGCGCCTGGGGCCTGTCCTGGCCGTCCACTCCTTCTTGCATCCCAGCTGCGATCGATCCGTTCGCTGACCAGATGGGAACTGTTCATGGCTTCTGAAGCGCCGTACCCCCCGGACCAAACCGCTCTTCTTATCGTTGACCCGTACAACGACTTCCTTTCCGAAGGCGGCAAGCTTTGGCCCCGAGCAAAGGAAGTGGCGGAAGGCATCGGCCTGCTCGACCACATGCGCACCATCCTCGCCACGGCCCGCAGCCGGGGCTTTCGCGTCTTCATCGTGCCCCACCACCAGACGACGCCGAACGACTACAACACGTGGGACCACCTGTCCCCGACCCAACAGCGCATCGTGACCCAGCAGACCTTTGCCGAGGGCAGCTGGGGGGCCGAGTGGCACCCCGACTTCCACCCCCGCGAGGACGAGCTCGTCATGCGCCAGCACTGGGCCTCGAGCGGCTTCGCGAACACAGACCTCGACTTCATGCTCAAGCAGCACCACATCCGGAAGATCCTGCTGATCGGTATGCGGGCCAACACCTGTGTGGACACCACCGCACGCTTCGGCCAGGAGCTGGGCTACCACGTGACCCTCATCCGCGACGCCATCGCCTCCTTCAGCTGGGAGGAGATGACAGCGACATTCGAGCTCAACGCACCCCTGTACGCCCACGCCATCCTCACAACAGATGAGTTCGTCGACCTCGTGAACGGCGGGACCGGCAGGGGCTCCCCGTAGTGCCAAATCCTCGGCATCCGGGTTTGGCCGGCCGGGCGCTGGACTGGTCGGCCTCAGCGGCCCGCCTACGGATCCTGTGCATCCTCGGCGCGCAGGAGCGCAGACCGCCAACCTGGCACTGGAGGTCGCCCCTGTCAGGGTCAACCTCCTCGCGGCCGGGTTCGTGGACACACCGCTGTCGGCCTCCCTCCTCGGTGACCGACTGGAGGCACGACGCGAGGAGTTGAGGAAGACGCTGCCGATCGGCCGAGTGGTCGGACCGGCGGATGTTGCAGCCCTCGCGCTGCACATCATGGCCAACGGAGCCCTCACTGGCGCCACGTACGACATCGACGGAGGCCAGCAGCTCGTCGCACACTGACCGTCCACTGCCCACTGCCCACGGCCCAGGCCGCAGTCGGCCGTCGAGCGCGCGGGCTCCCGCAGGCAGCACCGCTTCGTCCGGCGCCTTTCGGGATCAGCCGCCGGCGAAGTGGGCGAGCGTCCACATGCGACCTGATCGAACGCGTGTCTACGCTGGAACGCGACACAGCCCGTTCGACAGGGCGTCAGGGAGCTGCCGGGCCGGGCGTGAGACGAGGCGCTCGCAACGGGTTTCGAGTGCCGTGGGATGCGCCCTCCAGGCCCGGCGCCACCCCGGATCCGGTCGTCGCCGGTATCCCCACCGAGACGGGAAGCGCAAGCCATGGACATGAAACTCGAGGTCGTCGTGGTGCCGGTGTCCGACGTCGACCGGGCCAAGGACTTCTACACGGCGCTGGGCTGGAGGCTCGACGCGGACATCACCCCTGACGGGGACTTCCGGGTGGTGCAAGTGACCCCTCCGGGTTCTCCGGCGTCGGTCATCTTCGGCGGATCGGTCACCGAACAGGCCCCGGGCTCGGCTCGAGGCCTGCACCTGGTCGTCGACGACATCGAGGCCGCCCATGACGAGCTGATACGGCGCGGCGCCGACCCGAGCGACGTGTTTCACGACGCCGGCGGCGTCTTCCACCACGCCGGCGCTGACGCCCGGGTGCCTGGCCCTGATCCACAACGCGGCAGTTACGGCTCCTTCCTGTCGTTCAGTGACCCGGACGGCAACGGTTGGCTGCTGCAGGAGGTCACCACACGGCTTCCGGGACGGCTGGACCCCGCGACCACGTCGTTCGCCTCGGCCGAGGACCTGGCGGGCGCCCTGCGGCGGGCCGCGGCGGCGCACGGTGAGCACGAGGCGCGTATCGGCGCGGAGGACCCGGACTGGCCGGACTGGTACGCGCGGTACCTGGTGAGCGAGCAGACCGGGACGGAACCGCCCTCGTGAGCGCTCGGATGCGCGGTCCAAGGCGGCACACCCCGGCACCAGCCGGGTCAAGTACTGAGAACACCCTCTTGGTCGGCTTCCTCGGCGTCAACGTCCTCGCCCCAGTCCTCACCGACGAGGGCCGCGCCGACCTGGCGTACAAACTGCTGCACCGGGGCGCGCTTCCGTCCTGGCTGTTTTAGGTGAGAAACGGCGCCACGACGGTCGAAGAGCGCTGGAACTCATACTCGAAGCAGGACGGGTTCGGCCCGCCCTCTGAGCCCGCGGCCGACGATCCGTTCGCTGCGGTCGTAGGGCCGGGCGGTGTCGATGAAGGCGACGCCCAGATCCATGGCGGTGCAGCGCGCGCACCCCGGATTCGTCGTCGGCGCCCACCCAGGCGCCCTGACCGAGACCCCACGCCCCATAACCGATCTCGGACACCGTCAAGCCCGGTACGGCCAAGTTCCCGATACCGCTCATGTGCTATCCGACTCCTCTGATGACGCCCCATGCCGAGGGCCGCGTTCTGTGTGCCTTCCGGCACCGCGAACTACCTGCACGACGCTGCGGACGGTGGCCTTCGGATCACCGCGTCACCGAGGCGTCTTTGTGCAGGGGGCCGCAGGTTTCGGCGGTCACTATGGGGAGCAGAGGAATCGTGATCGGCAACTTGAACGAATATCCGGCGCGCGACGGCGTCGCGCCCGACCGGTGGGCCAGCGCTCCGCACCTGTTCCACAACACCCGAAGGCTGCGGGCGGTGGACACGGTTGACCGGTGGCTACCGCCCGCGGAGCGTACGGAACGTGGTGAGTCGCACCACCCTCACGCGTCGGTAGGGCTGGGCGGGGTAGCCGTCGTGCCTCGGAGGACGAGCTTCGTGGCCAGGCGGATGTCGTCGGTCGCGAGGGGCTGGTGAGCGATGAGGGACATCAGGGCGCGGGTGCCCGCTCGCCCCATCTCTTGCAGGGGCTGCCGCACGGTGGTCAGCGGTGGGGCGCTGTGCGCGGCCTGCGGCAGGTCGTCGAAGCCGACGATCGACAGGTCGTCGGGTACGGAGAGTCCGAGCGTTCGGGCGGCGCTGAGGGCGCCGAGCGCTATCAGGTCCGCGCCGGCGACGATGGCGGTGGGACGCTGCTCGGCGGTCAGCAGCTTCGTGGCCGCGTACACGCCGCCCTGGTGGTTGAAGTTCGACGAGGCCACCAGGGCGGGATCCGGTTGTATACCGGCCAGGCGCAGGGCGTCGGCGTAGCCGCGGTAGCGCAGTTCGGTGCTCTCGTGGTCGTCCTCGCCGCGGATGTAGGCGATGCGCCGGTGGCCGGCCTCGATCAGATGGTGGGTGCCGGCCCGTCCGCCGTCGTAGTTGTCGACCGTAACCCTGGGCAGGCGCAGGTCGAGGCGACGCGGATCGATGACGACGACCGGAAGGTCGCCCGCCTGGATCTCCTGTGCCGTATCCGGATCGAGGACGGGCGCGATGAGCAGCAGTCCGTCGACGAGACCGCCCGCGAAGGCCGCGATGCGGTCACGCTCGTGGATGGCGTCGAGACAAGCACGCAGGAGCAGTTCGCGTTCGTCGTCGGCGACTTCCTGGGCGATGCCACGCACGATTTCGAGGCTGTACTGCGCGGTGAGATCCAGGGTGAGAACACCGATGAGGCCGGTGCGGCCTCGCTTGCCGTTGCGGGCGCTGGGTGGGGTGTAGCCGAGTCGTTTCGCGACCTGCAGAACCCGCTGCCGCGTGGCCTCCGATGCTCCGGGGCGTGCGTTGACGACGTTGGAGACGGTCATGGCGGACACACCGGCCTCCGCGGCGACCTGCGCGATCGTGACTCTAGGGGTGGGCATGGTCATCGTCTCCGTACAGCTTTATAAAGCCCGGTACAGGGATTGACAAAAGTACTTTACCGGCGCAGTTTGTGGTTGTCATGGGCCCGACATCTCTGGGGAACGGGCCGTCTCGCACGGCGATCAACGGCCAGCCCGGCAACGAGGGGAACCCGAAATGACCGACGGCAAATCAACCGAACCGTTAGGCATACGGCGGCGCAGCGTGCTGCTGGGTGCCGCGGCCGGCGCGGGAGCGCTGGCGCTCGGGGCCGGACCCCTGGCCACCCCGGCGGAGGCGGCGAGCTTCATCAAGGGCGCGGACATCAGCTGGCTGCCGCAGATGGAGGCGACCGGCTACTACTGGAACAACAGCGCCGGCGTGCGGCAGGACCTGTTCGCCATCCTCAAGGCGTACGGCATCACCGCGGTCAGTCTGCGGACCTGGGTCAACCCTTCCAGTGATCCGGGCAACGGGCACTGCAGCATCGAGGAGACCGCGCAGCTGGCGCAGCGGGCCAAGAACGCCGGCATGCAGGTCCTCGTCGGATTCCACTTCGGCGACACCTGGAACTCGGTCGGGGTGCAGAACCCGCCGGCGGACTGGGCCGCCATGAACTACAGCCAGATGCTCGACGCCATGTACGACTACGTTTACCACTCGTGCAACGTCATCAAGTACTACGGCGTGACACCGGCCTGGGTGAAGATCGGCAACGAGACCAACTCCGGTATCTGCAAGCCGATCGGCAGCGTCGGCCGCCCGGACCAGATGACGGGTCTGCTGAATGCCGCCTACGACATGTCCAAGCATGTCTTCCCCAGCACCCCGGTATTGGTGCACCTGGCGCAGCCGCAGAACCTGGACAGCATCCAGAACTTCCTCAACGCCTACCGGGACAACGACGGGAAGTGGGACATCACCGGCCTGTCCTCGTACGCGCAGGGTGGCAACGTATCCGGCGTGCTGGCCAACATGCAGACCATCCAGACCAGCTACGGCAAGCCGGTCATGCAGGTCGAGTACGGCGGGCCGGTGGGCAAGCCCACCCAGGTGCGCGACTCGCTGCCCGCGTTCATCACGGGACTGAAGGGGTTCGGAGGCCTGGGCACCTTCTTCTGGGAGCCCGAGGGCTATCCCTCGTTCAACAGCTACAACAGCTCGGCCTGGGACGAGACCACCCGCCGCCCCACCGCGGCCCTGGACGGCTTCCTCGACGTGTGAGCGTGGCACGGGAGAGGAGCGACTCAATCTGGAGTGTGTGATGAGACCTGCCACGATCGTCGGACGTGTCCTGCTGGTTTCGGCGGTCACGGTGATCCCCCTGGCGACTGTCGACAGTTGGGCGGCCGCGAGCCGCGCGGCGGCGAACGTGTACTACGTCGCACCGAACGGCAGCGACAGTGCCGCGGGAACGCAGGCCGCTCCCTGGGCTTCGATCGCCCATGCCCAGGCCGTCGCCCAGCCGGGTGACACGGTGTACTTCCGGGACGGCACCTACGCCTACACGCACGGGATCAGCGCTTGTCAGAGCCAGACGGCCAGAGTCGACGCGATCACCCTGAACAAGAGCGGCAGCTCGGGTAATCCGATCAGGTACTGGGCCTACCCGGGGGAGAAGCCGGTCTTCGACTTCTCGGGCATGACTGACGACTGCCGTATCAAAGGCTTCGACGTCACCGGGAGTTGGATCCACCTCAAGGGGCTGGAAGTCACCGGCGTGCCGCAGAACAACAACCTGAACCACGAGTCCTGGGGGATCTGGATCTCCGGGAGCAACAACACCTTCGAAGGGATCAACACCCATCACCACATGGGGCCAGGGCTGTTCATCCAGAACGGAGGCGGCAACCTCGTCTTCAATACGGATTCGCACGACAACTACGACCTGAACTCCTCCAACGGGGCCGGGGAGAACGCCGACGGCTTCGGTGCGCACATCTCGGCCAACAACCCCGGGAACGTCTTCCGGGGCTGCCGCGCGTGGTGGAACGCCGACGACGGGTTCGACCTCATCAGCGCCTACTCGTCCGTGACCATCGAGAACTCCTGGGCATGGCGCAACGGCTACGTTCCGGGAACGACCACGGGAGCCGGCAACGGAAGCGGCTTCAAGGCGGGCGGCTATGGCGGCGACTATGACGCCGGCGCCGTCAAGCACACGGTCCGAACGTCGGTGGCCTTCGCCAACAAGGCGGGGGGCTTCTACGCCAACCATCATCCGCTCGCCAACGACTTCTTCAACAACACGAGTTACGGAAACCACCCCGACTTCGACATGCTCGGGGTCGACTCGAGCGGCGCCGCCGTCGGCCGGGGCAACCTGCGCAACAACCTCGCCTACACCGGTACCCTGACGGCGAACATGACCGGCACGAACGCCTCGTACAACTCCTGGAACCTGGGCCTCGCCCTGTCGGACGCGCAGTTCCAGAGTGTGTCGACGTCCGGCTGGGATGCGCCCCGCCAAGCGGACGGCAGTCTGCCCGTCCTGTCCAGCCTCCGCCCCGCGGCGAACAGTGTTCTGATCGACAAGGGCACCGGCGTCGGCCTGCCGTACAAGGGACAGGCGCCGGATCTCGGTGCTTTCGAAGCTTCCTGACACGGCCCCTGGCTCACGGCCGACCACATGGTGGCCCTGCTCGATACGTGGCATCGAGCAGGGCCGCTTGTGATGTGCGGCACCTTGGAAATAAGCGGAGGGCCCCTGCCGTGAGCCCATCCGGACGTCCGAGGAGTAGCGAACCGCTTTCACCGGGTGAGGCGGAGTGCCGGGCAAGCGCCGTCATGCCGCTGTGGGCGGCGGCCGAAACACCCGCGTCGCCATCGCGTTGCTGTTGTCGAGTGCCACCGGCATGGCCTTCTTCGCCTCACCAGCGGTGGGTCCTGTATCTGGAGCGGTGGCTCAAGGCCCCGCTCCAGCGGTCGGGCAGCAGTCTGCAAGCCCGGGCCCGCGGCAGCCCACAGGGCTCGGCGGTCTCACCTGTGTTGTCCAACCTGTTCATGCACTACGCGTTCGACGCCTGGTGGCTGCGGGCGGTGCGAGCGCCGGGCACCATGGCCTCCGCGGCGGCGAGGTCGAGGTGGGAGTTCATGCCCAGCTCGAACCGGCCGTAGGGGGTTCAGCCGGGTCCAGGTTCGTGGATCGTATGCGTGGAGCCGACGTGACCTGACGACAGGCCCTAGCCGAGGAGGCCGCCACCGGTGACGTCGAGGGAGACCCCGGTGATCCAGTCCGCTTCCTCGGTCGCGAGGAAGACGACCACGCCGGCAACGTCCCGCGGCTCGGCGAGGCGCTTGTACGCCGAGAACTGGGACAGCTGCTCCCTCAGCTCGGGGATCTGGAAGACCGGACTCCCGTTGTCCGTGACACCGGGGAGCACACTGTTGACCGTGATCCCTCGCGGGGCCAGGTGACGCGCGAAGTGCAGCGAGAGCTGCTCGAGCGCGCCCTTGGACATCGCGTAGACGGCCTGCGAGGGGGTCGCGACCCGGGTCAGGCCGGTGGAGATGTTCACGACGCGTCCCCCGTCGGGGATCAGTCCGAGGGCTCGCTGGATGACGAAGAAGGGCGCCTTGGTGTTGACCGCGAAGGCCTTGTCGAACTCCTCGGCGGTGACCTCCTCGGGAACGGTACCCCTCGACACCTCGGCAGCGTTGTTCACCAGGATGTCCAGCGTGGCCCGCCCGGTGCGCTCGGTCAGGCCGGCCTCAAGGCCAGCGAACAGTTGATCGATGTCGCCGGGTGTGCCCAGCTCCGCGCCGACCGTGAAGGCCTGACCGCCGTCCTTCTCGATGAGTTCGACGGTTTCCTGGGCGGCTTGCTCGTTGTGCGCGTAGTGCACGGCGACCAAGGCGCCCTCACGGGCCAGGCCGATGGCCGTGGCCCGGCCGATGCCCCGGCTGGAACCGGTGACGAGAGCGGTCTTCCCGCTGAGCTTTCCCATGATCATGTCCTTCTCGACAGCGCGGACTGCGCGCCGTCTCCTGCGGAGAGGCAGTGGCACAGACCGACTCGGAATCCTTGGACGGCGTCCAAGGCGTGTCATGAGTATTATTGTGCAGTGTCCAAGACGTCAAATTCGCAAGAGCCCTGCCCCGCGGTGTCCCGTGCCCATGTCGGCCTGACCGAGGGGCAGATCATTGCTGCCGCGCTGGAAGTGCTGGAGAGCGACGGTTTCGACAGACTGTCGCTGAGGGCCGTCGCCGGCCGACTGGCGGTGCGGGTCAACGCGGTGGCCTGGCATGTGAAGGACAAGGCCAGCCTGCTCAGCGCGGTGGCTGACGCGATGATGGCCGACTGCCTGCCCGCCCGCCTGCCCCGGGATCCGGAGGAAAGGGTTCGCAGGATCCTCAAGTCGTTCCGCGCGACACTGCGTTCCCACCGCGACGGAGCCCGTCTGGCGCGGGAGGGCTTCTCGTTGGCCCGTCCTCACTGGCTGGCGTTCGCCGAGGCGTTCCACGCCGCCCTGCGCGCCACCGGGCGCAGCCCCAAGGACGTGGCCTGGACAGCCTGGACCCTGATCTACTTCGTGATCAGCCTGGTCAACGAGGAACAGGCATCACCCGACCGCACCCCTGGCGTCGAGGCGGCGGCCGCCGACCCTGCGACCTGCCCCGTTCTCGCGGAGGCGATCGAGCACCTCACCGGGTCGAATTTCGACGACCGCTTCGCGTACGGGGTCGACCTGATTCTCACCGGGCGCTCCGCCGCGCACGAAGTCGACTAGTTTCTATCCGGACACTCACTCCGACGCCGGGACAAATGCCCGGATCAGGTGGGAGCCCGTACACCACGTCCTGGACTGGTACTCCAGCTGTAGATCGTGATCTTCATGTCTGGGATGCAGCTTGCCGCCGGTAACGACTGGTGCGGGATCGAAACAGCGATCTCAGCCGTGGGCATCGTCCTACTCGGCACCTCCGATCCCAGGGACACGTTTTCCGTTAGGAAAGCGTTGCCGTGCCGAGGCGGCGGCGATGTGCTCGCTGCCGGCAGGTCGCTCCGCAGTAGCGTGCCGGGCGGCCAGTGGACCGGGCCTCAAGCCGGGCCCCGCATTCCTCGCACCGCGACGCTGCGTGAAGCGTGCCGGGAGTGTCACGAAAGCCCCGTCCTTGCGTGACGAAGGAGGGAGCCCGCAGGCTCTCCAGCGCCAGCCGCACCATGCGCGTGCCGCCGTTCCGGTCGCGGTGGGCGGCCCGTATCGTCGCGCACCCGACGGTGAGGGCTGCGACATCGTCCGCGCTGACGTCGGTGCGGACCCCACCAGCCTGCTGGGCTGCGCGGAGCAGTTCGTCAAGTGCCTGGCGGAACCGTCGCGCCGACGCGGCCAGGCTTGGCCGTGGCCAGCTCGTCTGCGTGGTCAAGGCGTCGCATGCGTGCTTGCGCCCGTGGGACGTTTCGACGACCTCCAGGAGGAAGCCGAAGAGTGCCGCGGCAGGGTCAACGCGGGTCGCCCACTGTCGAGCGGTTTCCACCAGGTCGTCGATCTGCTGGACGAGTACGGCCTCCAGCAGGATCTCCTTACTGGGGAAGTGCCGGTACACGGTGCCGGCGCCGACCCCCGCCTGCCGTGCGATCGCGCCGAGTGAGACGTCCAGGCCGTGCTGGTCGAACGCCTGCGAAGCGGCGGCGAGCACCGTCCTGCGGTTACGGCGGGCATCGGCCCGGCCGGTGTCCTCGGGAGCTGCGGTCATGTCACGTAATCCCTTGTCCGTGCCACTCAACCGGGTGGAGCATTCCACATCGACCCCGGGCCCAATCCGACCGTATCCACCGACCATCCGGGGGCGGAGGATGACATGAGCACTGACCGCTTGGTTGTCGTGACCGGTGCGACCGGTCGGCAGGGCGGCGCCACCGCACGCCGGCTCCTGGCGGCCGGCAGGCCGGTGCGCGCGCTCGTGCGGGACACGACCGCACCCGCCGCCACATCACTCGAAGCTGCGGGAGCGGAGCTCGTGCGCGGCGACTTCGACGACCCGTCGAGTCTGCCTGCCGCGCTGGAGGGAGCAGCGTCACTGTTCGCCGTACCGCCCGTGGCGTTCGGACCGGCCGGCTCCGACGTGAAGCGCGAGTTCACCCGTGGCCGGGCACTGATCGATGCCGCGGCTGCAGTGGGAGTCGAGCACGTCGTGTTCACGGGTGTCGCGTCCACGCCGGGTCGCCCGGGTGGCTCCGAGGGGAAGAAACGCATCGAGGAGTACCTGCGTGAGCGGATCCGGTCGGTGACCGTGCTGCGTCCGGTGCGGTTCATGTCGAACTTTCTCGGTTCGACGCCCATCGGTCTCGACGGCATCGCCCACGGCGTGCACCGGCACATCTTCCCGCCGGACGAACCTGTCCAGATCATCGCGGTGGAGGACATCGCCGAGTTCGCGGCGCTGGCCTTCGATCAGCCGGACCGGTTCGCGGGACGAAGTCTGGAGCTGGCCGGGGACGCGCCTACCCCGGCCGAGGCGGTCGCCGCGATCAGCGAGGCCACCGGTGCCGCAATTCGCTATGAGCAGATCACCCACGCCGAGGCAACCGCACTCAACCCCGAGATCGCCCAGGTCCGGGAGCGCTGGGCAGCCGGATCGCGCTGGCACGCCGACATCGAGGCGCTGCGCATCATCCATCCCGGACTGCGTACGCTCGAGGACTGGCTTGCCGAATCCGGCGCCATCCTGCTGCGGAAGCGGCTCCTTGAAACCGCCTAGAACTCCAGCTGTAGGTCGTGATCTTGCTGGTGTGGGCTCCATCACGTGCTCGTCGAGCGCGGACAGGGCGATGTTCGCCAGCAGCGGGGAGAGGATGCCGCCCGATTGGAAAGAATTGAGCAATATGGCGGAAGAGCGGCGAAGAAGCCGGAATCGACGGAGGTTCCTTTCCCGCGGCATCCGACGGTCGTGCCAATGCCCGCCGACCTGCTCACGTTCAGGCCCGCTGTCGTCCGGGCTTCCAGCCGGCTCGTGGCACAGCGTCGAGCAGGCGGCGGGTGTAGTCACGCTGGGGATGGTCGAGGACCTGTGCGGTGGGGCCGGACTCGACGATCCGGCCCTCGTGCATGACCACGCAGTCGTCGCTGATCTGCCGTACGACACCCAGGTCGTGGGAGACGAAGAGGTACGCAACGCCCGTGTCGCGCCGCAGGTCGTCCAGGAGGTTGAGGACCTGGGCCTGGACGCTGACGTCGAGTGCGGCCACCGCCTCGTCGAGGATGAGGAGTTGGGGACGGGCCGCCAACGCGCGGGCAATGGCGACGCGTTGGCGCTGTCCTCCGGAGAGTGCGCGGGGGCGGCAGCGGCCCGTGCGCTCGTCGAGTCCTACTTGTTCGAGGAGTTCGGCGACCTGTGCCTCGGTGGCGCGCGGGGCGCCTTCTCGGTGCTCGTCGAGGACCTCGGCGATCGCCGAGGCGGCCGTCTGGCGGGGGTCGAGGGAGGAGTTGGGGTCCTGGAAGACCATCTGGACCTGCCGGGCCCGCCGCTTGCGCTCGGCCCGGTCGATCCGTCCCGTGGAGCGGTGTTCCCCGGCGAACTCGACCGTGCCCTCGGTCGCCGACTCCAGGCCGGCGATGATCCGGGCGCAGGTCGTCTTTCCCGAGCCGGACTGGCCGACGACCGCGAGAGATCCGCCTGCGGGAATGCGGAAGGACACGTCGTCGACAGCGGTGAATTCCTCGCCCCGCGCGGCGAACTTCTTACGCAGGCCCGTCACGGTGAGCAGGTCAGTCATGGGTGGCCATCTCCTCGCATGTCAGGGTTCCGCGCAGCTCCCGAGCCCGGTGGCAGGCCACGTCATGTCCGTCCAACTGCAGGGCCGGAGGGGCTTGTTCGCGGCACAGGCCGAGCGCGTGCGGACAGCGCGGGGCGAACACGCACCCCTTCTCGATCTCGTACGCGGCACTGGGCCGGCCGGGGATCGCCGCGAGTCGGCCCCGCTGCGTGGTGCTGGGACGGGCGGCCAACAGGGCCGTCGTGTAGGGGTGCAGGGGGTTGTCGTAGAGCGTGGTCGCCGGACCGGTTTCCGCGAGTGAACCGGCGTACAGTACGGCCAGGTTGTCCGTGACAGCGGTGGCGAGGTCCAGGTCGTGGGTGATCAGGATCATGGCCAGGCCGCGTTCGCGGCGCTGCTCGTCGAGGATGGCCAGGACCTCTTCCTGGGTGGTGACGTCGAGTGCGGTGGTGGGTTCGTCCGCGACGATCAGGCGGGGTTCGGCGAGCAGCGCGGCGGCGATCATGACGCGTTGGAGGAGGCCGCCGGACAGCTGGTGCGGGTACTGGGTCATACGGCGTTCGCCGTCGGGGATGCCCACCTCGGCGAGTTGGGCGACGGCCTTGGCCGCCGCCTCGCGCCGGGTGACGTCCTCGCGTAGGCGCAGGCCCTCGGTGAGGAAGTCCCCGACGGTCCGGACGGGGTTGATGTGGGCTCGGGGGTCCTGGTGGATCATCGCGATCTCGGACGCCCGCCAGGCGCGCAGCTCACGGGGGCCGAAGCTGTAGACGTCGCGGCCGTCGAACGTGACCGCGCCGCGTACGCGGACGCCGGGTGCCAGGAGCCGTTGTACGGCGCGTACGGTCATGGACTTGCCGGAGCCGGATTCGCCCACGATGCCGAGGGCTTCGCCGGCGCGGACCTGGAAGCGGACGTCGCTGACGATCGGCCGGATTTCATGGTCCACGGTCACGTCGATGTCGAGGTGTTCCACGGTCAACAGTGGGTCTTGGGTCGTCATGCGGGCACCTCCGCTCGCTGGGCGAGCCGTTCGCCGAGCACGTTGACGGTCACCACGGTCAGCACGATGAGGGCGCCGGCGACGAGGGTTTCCTGGGGGGAGCCGTTGAGGAGGGAGGCGCGCCCCTCGGAGATCATCAGGCCCCAGTCGGTGGCGGGTGGCCGGGCGCCGAGGCCGATGAAGGAGATGGCCGCGAGGTCGACCAGTGCGGAGGCGAAGGCGATGGTCGCCTGGGCGCGGATCAGGGGCCAGAGGGCGGGCAGCAGGTGCCGG
The DNA here is from genome assembly GCF_042896175.1 of Streptomyces sp. NPDC001315. Lineage (NCBI taxonomy): Bacteria > Bacillati > Actinomycetota > Actinomycetes > Kitasatosporales > Streptomycetaceae > Streptomyces > Streptomyces sp. NPDC001315. The sequence goes on from NZ_JBIAWZ010000011.1 coordinate 137,303, forward strand.
ACGTTGATGCGCCAGGAGGAGAAGCCGGCCATGAGGCAGGCCTCCACATAGGGCAGGTGGCGCCGGCGTACGGCCGCTGACCGGATCACCCGGGCGAGGAAGGGGATGTAGGCGAGGCTGAGCGCGGCGACGGGGGCGGTGAGGCCGGTGCCGAAGACGCCGACCGCGAGGATGGCGAAGAGGAGGCTGGGGAAGGCGAGCAGGATGTCCAGGACGCGGCTGAGCAGGGTGTCGGTGCGGCCGCCGTACCAGGCCATGACCAGGGCGAGGGCGGTGCCGCCGAGCGTGGCGGCCAGGACCACGACGGCGGGGCCGAGCAGGGTGAGAGTGGCGCCGGACAGGGCGCGGCTGAGGATGTCGCGGCCCAGTGCGTCGGTGCCCAGGAGGTGGGTGGCGGACGGGCCCGTGTCGGCGGCCAGGACGTCGGTCCGGCGGGGGTCGTAGGGGGCCAGGAACGGGCCGAGTACGGCGAGCAGGACCAGGAGCGCGCAGAGGACGGCCGTGGCGGCCAGGACCGGGTCGAAGCGGCGGCGGGTGCGCCTGCGGGACAGGGTCAGGGCGGGGGCGGTGACGGTCATCAGGCGGGCCTCCGCTCGCGGATGCGTGGATCGAGAACCCGCTGAAGGCTGTCGATCACTGTGGTGACCAGGACGAACAGCAGGACCAGCAGCAGGCTGATGGCCATGACCACGTTGTAGTCCTTGCCCTGGACGCTGGTGACGAGGAAGGAGCCGATGCCGTCGATGCCGAAGGCGGTCTCCACGACGACGGTTCCGGCCACGAGCCCGGCGACGAGGGTTCCGGTGACCGTGACGATCGGGATGGCGGCGTTGCGCAGGATGTGCCGGCGGAAGACGAGCGCGCTGGTCGAGCGCGCGGCCCGCACGTTCGAGACGGAACTCGGCGCACATGTCGAGGAAGTGGCCGTCGAACTTCCCGATCCCATCCAGTACTTCTCCGACTACTGGGCACCTCAGGCACTGGCTGCCCTGGAGGACATGGTCATCGGCCATGGATTCGACCCCGCCCTCTCCGAACGGCACTTCGCCGAGTTCGCCCAGCGGGCGCGCGGCGTATCCGCCGTCGACTACTACCGGGTCGCGGTGCAGACGCGCGCCCGGATCGCGGCCGGATTCGCGGCGGTCTTCGCCCGGTACGATCTCCTCCTCACGCCCACCATGCCGGTGGCTGCCTTCCCTCACCCCGGCCCCGAGGGCGGCCCGGTGACAGTCGACGGGCAGCCGGTGAAGGAACCCGTCTACGACTTCCACCGCTTCACCGAACCCCCGAGCCACGCCGGGCATCCGGCCCTCACCGTGCCCTGCGGTTTCACGGAAGAGGGTCTGCCCGTCGGACTCCAGGTCATCGGGCCGCACCACGCCGACGACGCCGTCCTGCGCGCGGCCGCCGTCTACGAGGGGCACGCGGGGTGGCACAGGCGCCGACCTGCCCTCGAGGTGTCCTAGGACCATGTGCCGAGGGTGATTCGGGCTGCAGGCCGGTGCCGGTACTGGTCCCGGTCATTAGCTTGGGTGATCAGCCTGGTCGAACCCCCGACCCTGGACGTATCCGAGGAGTTCGATGTCCATCAGCGGTTACACCTACCTCTGCCGGTTCGACGTACTGGAGGAGGGCGTTCCGCGACGGTTCGAGGTCGAGGGCGTGCCCGTCTCCCTGGTCCTGACCGGGGATGAGCTCTTCGCGATCCACGACGTGTGCTCGCACAGTGCCGTCTCGCTCTCCGAGGGCGAGGTAGACGGGTGCACGGTCGAGTGCTGGCTGCACGGCTCCCGCTTCGACCTGCGCAGCGGAAAACCCCTCGACCCGCCGGCCTCGCGGCCCGTCCCGGTGTATCCGGTGCGGATCGAGGACGGTTGCGTATACGTCGATGCCGTACCGCGGAGTCATGGATGACCGAGCCTTCGGGCGATCTCACGGGGGAGCGTGCGGACGCCGTCCGCAACCGTGCCCGGCTGTTGGAGGCGGCTGCCTGGCTGGTGGCCGAGCGGGGCGCCGAGCACGTGACGATGCACCAGGTCGCGCAGATCGCCGGCGTGGGCAAGGGCACGCTCTTCCGCCGGTTCGGTGACCGCAACGGACTCCTGCTGGCTTTGCTGGACGACGTCGAGGCGGAGTTCTACGAGGCGTACACCCTGGGTCCACCACCGCTGGGACCGGGGGTACCGGCGAAGGACCGGCTGACCGCGTTTGGTTGCGCTCTGATCGAGAGGGTCGCCGACCAGACGGACCTGGGCCCGGCACTGGGCCGCCAGGTTCCCAGCGAACGCCGCCAGGCCTCGCACTACGGCCGGGCCTTCCGCCGGCACGTCCAGTCGCTCCTGCGGGAGGCGGGAGTCGTGGGCGACCACGCCCTGCTCACCCATGCCCTGCTCGCCTTCGTCGACCTGGAGACCCTGGACCACTTGCGGACCGACGACCAGGTCACCACCGCACGCCTGAAGAGCGCCTGGGCGGATCTGGTACGGCGGGTGACCGGCGCCGACGAACGATGAACGTCCGGCACCGTTCTCACGTGAGGAACACGCGCACGGCGTTCGTCCTGGTGACGCTCAGCCTGCCTGCGTGTCGTCCGTGAGCGTGGCGGTGTCCTTGGCCGGCGGGCCACTCGGAGGCCGAGGCCGCAGTTCGGGCCGCCCCGGATCGCGTCCGTGCCGTGCTCGTCCTGGCCGTCGTCCTCCCAGAAACAGACACGGCAGATCTCGTACGCTCCGCGTTCGGCGAGGGTGATGAAGCCACAGCAGGGACAGGCGATACGGTCCGTCCTCAGCCCTTCCCTGAAGTGCCGCCCACGGATTCCCGCGCTGTCGTCCTACCCAAGGCTTCTCCCCTCATCCGGACGGCCCGCCCGGACCCCCGGGTTGGCATCCCTCACTCGGGTCCCAGAGCCACCGTCGTCGTGACTCGGGTGAGCGCGGGTTTCCTCGGCACCGAACCGAAGCCGAAGCGCACGGGAGGTTCGACGGGCGCCGTCACGCCCAGATCGACGCCTTCGAAGAACGCCGAGACGAGGCGGATCGGCCGTAGGTCCCGAGCGCCGTACCACTCGCGGCGGCCCGCACGGGCACTTCCACGGGTCCGCACTCCGGGCAGCACCCACCGGGCCGGCCGGTCCGTGAGCACGCTCCACGCCGTACGGCGGGCGAGCGCCCCGGGCACGGCGCGCAGCAGCAGGCCCAGAGGCCCGCACCGCGCGGTGACGAAGCGCAACTCGAGTGAGCCCGCCGTCACGCTCCACGTGTGGGCCGCGACGCCGACCCGCACCGGCACGACGCGCACGGAGTCGAAGACGTACGTGGCGCCGATGAAGTCCGCCGTCTCCCGCGTGGGGGCCAGCAGCAGCCGCTCCCCGTCGGCCCGCTCCAGCATCACGTCGCTGAACGCGCCGAACGGTGACCGCTGCCAGTGGCCGAGCACGACGCGGGTCCCGGAGGAGGTGCCCAGGCCCGCGATCCAGCCCTCGAAGCGCAGCCTGCGGGGGCGCGCGACCGAGGTACCACCTCGCTTCATCGGCCGGGTCCCGCCGGAGCGGACCCGCACAGCGACCCGCTCTCAGGAAGCGGCGGCCGTCGGCGGGCAGGAAGTGAGGCTCCCAGCCGCACATTCCTGACTCCTTCCGAGAAGTGCACGACGGGCTCGCCGGAGGGGGCCGGAAGGCCCGCCGAGGCGGTGAGCGTCTCCTCCAGCACCTCGACGCCGGCGCTGGCCAGCGACCATGGTTCGTGCTCCACGGGCGTCTCCCAGAGCATGCCGAGCCGACGCGTGTACGCCCGCCAGCGCGAGATCAGCCATACGTCCCGCTCCGTCGGCCGCTCGATGGGGACGCCGGGGCGCACGACCAGACGGTAGGAGGCTCCGCCCGCCCCTCTCCGCCCGGAGTAGACGAGGGTCTCCTCCCGCCTGGTGACGTCGAGGGCGCCGGCGTGGCACGGCGCGCCGATCCCTCGCGCCGCCAGCATCAGTGGCCAGGCGACCTCCAGGGAGAAGAACCACAGCCCGTCCCGGCCGCTCGGGTGCCGCACATAGGTCCTCAGGTTGGTCTCCGGGAACGTGGGCAGCCCGCGCGTCCCGGCCGGTACGCCGGGCAGGCGTACGTCCGCCATCACGAACGGCGTGAGCCCCACCCAGGCCGCGCCCCGGTACTCGTCCACGACCAGAGGCTCGGGCACCAGCGCCTGGACCGCCTCCACCGGGAACGACCAGTGGACGAACGTCTGCGTCAGCCAGCCCGCCCGCAGCGCTGGCAGCCTCACCCGCTGTTCCGCACCGTACGCCACCACGCACCGCGAGTCCCCTCGCCCAGCCGGTGGAAACGCAGCGTGCGAGCACTGGGCCCACAGGACCCGCCCCGCGGCTGGGTTACTTGCTTCAGCGCCCGCCGGCCCGCTCGGCGTGGGGCCTTGCGCGGCCTTGCGCCCGAACGGCGGACATGTGCGGCCGTCCGGGCGTGTGCGGTGGCCGGGACCTCTGGAGAGCTGAAACCTGACTGCGGTGCCCTGGCACCGGCATGCACTACGGCGTCGGCGGTCCTGACCGGGCGCGAGCTGGATGTCGTGGAGTCGGGATGGACCGAGTGGCATGAGGGCGGGCCGGAGGTGTGGAGACGCTGAACGCGCGCAAAGGCCGCCGGGGCGGCGGAGGGCACGACGTGGAGGCCTTTCTCGACGAGCTCTACATCACGCCGCCGTCCGACTTCGTCGCACGCCGGGAGACGCTGGCCGCCGCCGCGAAAACAGCCGGCCGGGTGGACGATGCCCGCCGGTTGCATGCCGCCCGCCGTCCCACCCTCGCCGCCTGGGCGGCGAACCTCCTGCTGCGCTCCCAGCCGGAGGAAAGCCGGCAGTTCCTGGAACTGGGACGGGCGCTGCGCGAGGCCTACCACGCCCTGGACGCCGACGGACTCAAAGATCTCTCCGCGCAGCGCCGCCGTGTCGTCACCGCCCTGTCACGGCAGGCCGCCCAGCTCGCCCGCGATGCCGGGCACCGGCTCTCGGCGTCGGCCCAGCAGGACCTCGAAGCGACCCTGCGCGCCGTGCTCGCCGATCCGGACGCAGCCGACCAGTGGGCGGCGGCCGCCTGGTCAACGCCCTCACCCCGCCATTGGAATTCCGCCCCGGTACCCCACCCGCGGCTGAGCGGCCAGGCACCCGGGGACACCCGGCGCCCCCGCCCGGGGCGCGGGCCTCCAAGGACGAACTCGCCGAGCGGCGCCGCCCCCGCCAGCAGCTTGCCCAGGCGAAGGAGGCAGCCGAGGCGGCCGAGCAGCGCCTTCGTGAAGAGCGCGCACGGCAAGCGGACGTCGACGCCGAGCTGCAGCGGGCGCGCGAACGCACTGAGCAGGCCCGCCGACGGATGTCCGCCGCCGAGGAGTAAATGCAGCAGGCGCGCGAGGAGTACCAGCAAGCCGACAACGAGGAGCAGGAGGCCGAGGAACACAGCCGATCCGCCGCCGACGCCCTCGCCCAGGCGGAGCGGGAGGCACGCGAGACGGCGCAGCACGTACACCGCATGACCGCAGCCACCACCTAGGCAGCACCGGATCAGCAGAGCGCAACGCCCGCCCTTCCCCCACGGCCTCCACCTGCTGCTCTTCACGCCGGCGCCGGGCGCGCGCCTGCTTCAGGAGTGACACCGCGGGCAGCAGGCGCCCCTGCCGGGCGCGCCACCAGCAGCAGGCACAGGAGTGAACGGTCAATGCCGCGCCCATGACCTGGAGACCGACCGAGCCGATGCTCGCTGCGGTCTTGAAGAGCCCCGACCGCCGCAGCGGTGGGCGGCTGAGCCGGTGGGACGGTTCCGGGCGGAGATCTCCGCGGAGGCAGGGCGAGTGGAACGTCGGATTTGCCGCATGACAGCGCCCGGGATCACTCGGTACAACGGATGGTGGCGGCTGGCGGTGTCCGTGGGGCCGGTGTCACAGGCAGGTCTTAGCCTCGTCCTCGAAAGACTGAAGCCTGTACCTGGAGGGCAGCACCATGGCCTCGATGCCACAGAAGATCACTACGTTCCTCATGTTCGAGGGCAGGGCGGAGGAGGCGCTGACCTTCTACATGTCGCTGTTCGAGGACGCCGAGGTCGTCGAAATCTCCCGCTACGGCGCCGACGGCCCAGGCGAGGCGGGCACGGTCCAGCGCGCCACGTTCTCGCTCGCCGGACAGCGGTTCATGTGCATCGACAGCTACGTCAAGCACGCCTTCGGGTTCACCCCGGCGGTGTCGCTGTTCGTCGAGTGCGACACCGAGGCCGAGCTCGACCGCCTCTATGGTGCCCTCGCTGAACAGGGCACGGAGCTCATGCCGCTGGGCTCGTACGGCTTCAGCGCCAAATTCGGCTGGGTGAACGACCGCTTCGGCGTCTCCTGGCAGCTGAACCTGCAGAAGTGACCAAGTGGTACGGCGCAAAATCCGAAACGGAAGACCGTAAGCGGCTGTCATTCCATAGGTACTCGCGTGACGTCCGTTTCATGATCATGCGAGTCCGAGGAGGGCGAGCGGTCGGCCGGCGTCGCGGGCCTTGTGCCGGAGGCCGGCGGCGAGGCTGCTATTCCGGCGAGGTGGCGCTGATGGCGAGATTGCGTCAGCCCAGGACGGCCCCAGGGCGGCGGCGTTCGTGCGTCGCCTGTTGACACAGGGCTCTCACCAGGCTCGCGATGTGCTCGCTCGTCCGGGACGGGCTGGTCATCGGTTGCTCAGGATGGATAGGGGTCGTAGCAGTCCAGGGCCGGGTGGTAAAGCACTTGCCAGGTGCGGCCCTCGATGACGCCGCTTGGCGGCAGTCCGTGGCAGCCCTGGATCCACTCGATCTTCTTCAGCATGACCGAGTCGAAGGCCCCGTCGAGGGCGAGCTTGGGCGGCTGGCCTCCCCACGCGTTGCTCAGGCATTGCGCCTGCTTGACCGCCGCGCCGTTGTCACCGTACGTAAGCGTGGGCCGAGACGTCGGTGAGAGGTAGGAACACTGATCGGGTACCGCTGCGGCGACATCTGGCACTGCCAGGCCCAGTGCTGCGGCCGTACACAGCGCCGCGCCCAAGGTGACCAGTCTGCGCTGTCTCATGCCGCTCCTTCCGGTCCGGCCACTCGCTGGAGCGGCCCGGCGTCTGGGGGCGGTTAGCACGCTTCATTATCCCCACGGTCAACAACGCCCGCGAGTTGCGAGCGTTACGGCCGCGGCAACGGCGTCAACCAACGTCTACGCACACGCTGCGTCATCACCTGCCGAGCCCGCGGACACCTCCGCACCGCCTAAATTCGAAGACCCATCAAACTGCCGTCGATCGTCAAGAACATCTTCGGCCTCTCCGGGCGCATGATGCACGATGCGCTGGTCGCCGGAGTACGAGATCCGCAGCAACTCGCGGAGCTCGCCCAGGGCAAGGCGAAGGCCAAGCGGGAAGCCCTCGTCCTGGCATTGACCGGCCAGTTCGACGAGCACCATGCCTATCTGCTGAACATGCGCAGGTCGCGATCGTCGACAGGGACAGTGTGGTGCAGGTCGACCGGAATCTACCCAACGAGGTCGGGACGGTGCTGCGGGTGATCGGCGATCCATGTCCATGCGGTCCACGTGCGCCACGTGCCCGTGTCACGGGCCGGTGGTGTCAGGCGTTTTCACGCTCGCTCCAGGGCACGTCATCCGCTGGCGGCGTCCTCGGCCTCCCAGCGCAGCAGGTCGCCCGGCTGGCACTTGAGCACCTCGCAGAGCGCGGCGAGCGTCGCGAAGCGTACCGCCTTGGCGCGGCCGTTCTTGAGTACCGCCAGGTTGGCGGGCGTGATCCCCACCCGGTCCGCGAGTTCGCCCACGGACATCTTCCGCCTGGCCAGCATCACGTCGATGTCGACGACGATGGGCATCAGATCACCTCGTCCAACTCGGCCTGCATCTGCGCCGCTTCGACGTCGCGCGCGACGGCCTGGGCGAGCAGCATCCGCAGCACGAGCACGATGAGCGCGACCCCCAGGATGGCCACGCCAACCCCGCCCATGATGACGGTGACGCCCGGGTCGTCCCGCTGGCCCGGCGCATTGATGGCCGTGACCGCGAACCACAACAGGGCAGCCGCCACGATCGCGCCGATCACGCCGTCCACGTACCGGAAGGCGGCGTGGGAGAACACGGTTCCGCGTCGCGCCATCGTCACCAGCCGCCCTACGCAGACCAGGGCGACCTGGACCGACACCATGCCCAGGATCGTGATCACACGCAGCGGGGTCAGCGGAAGCGACCCGTCCTCCGGGTCGGTGGCCAACGCCCACACCATCCCTACCTGTACGAACACGGTCCCGGCGAGCACCACCACGAGCACGGCGCGCAGCGCACGCACTGTCAGCTTTCCCACGACCCATCCTTCCATCGAGTTACGATGGAAATCTATCGAAATTCGATAGGGGAAACAAGGGCTGGGACGGAGGGTGGGCGGCGGTTTCGCACCGTGACGGGACGCCGCCGCCTCTCACGGCATGGTGGTTGCGCTAACCGGCTTGGTCTTGCCGAAGTCGGCCCCGCTTGAGCACAAACTGAGCAGTGGTCCGGCGACAGCCCCCGACTACCCCGACCACGACGCCGTTTCGGCCACGGCCCCGACCATGGTGGTCAGCCTGCTGCTGACTCGCCAACCACCACTGCCTTGCTACGAGGCGAGGGTAATGTCCGATGTCCCTGGATGCGGGATCCCGACTCTGCCTCGCGGCCGTGCGGCATGGCGAGTACGTCTTGGGTGGCTGACACTCAAACGAGTCTCTATGGATGTCCCGGCATGCCGAGACCGAGTGGGAGGAGCTACCGCCGCCATGGTGTGCCCCTCCTGTCGCATGGCACAAAGATGGCGAAAGATGTCACCCGTGCCACGGTCAAGGGTGGCATTGAGGCCCTTAATCTGCACATATGACCTTCTCACTTGATCTGCCTACCGGCCCCTTGGCCGAGGCCATCCTCGCGACCGTGCGTGCCTCGGAGACCCCTTCGATGTTCAATCACAGCGTGCGGAGTTTCTTCTTCGCCCAGCTGTTGGCTGAGCACGAGGGATGCCTGGAGGACGCCGCCTACGACCGTGACCTGCTGTTCGCTTCCTCCGTCCTGCACGACTTGGGCACGGGCAGCCTGGCGAAGGGCGAAGCCCGCTTCGAGGTGGAAGGCGCGGACCTGGCGGCGGACCTGTTGCGAGAGCACAGGGTTCCCGAGGCGGACATCGACCGCGTGTGGGAGGCGATCGCCTTGCACACATCTATCGGTATCGTCGAACGCCGCGGTTTGTTGTGCTACCTCACCGGCGTGGGCGCGGCCATCGACTTCGGTCCCAGGGCGGAGATCGTCTCCGGGTGGGAGAAGCAGATCGATGCCGCCTATCCCCGCCTCGGTATGGTCCGCTCGGTCGTTGATGCGATCGTGGAGCGGGCGGCCCGGTCAGCCGCCGCGGCCCCCATCGGTTCCATCGGCGGCGAACTGCTGCGCGAACGAAGCGCCAAGGGCGTGACCAGCCTGGAGTTGGCCGCACCTTCTTCCCCTTGGGGGGAGTAGTCGCCGTGCCTACGTGCCGAGATCTCGGCGCCCAGCAGGACGGGTCTGAGATTGACCTCTGGGAGAACCGGGACGCCACCTTGGCTACCCGGATGGGGGGATTGCGCGGCGGTCCCTCTTGCGGCGGCGCCCTGCGTGGGCGACTGCGTCGATGAGCTCTTCCCGGCTCAACTTGGAGCGGCCGGTGATGTTCTGCTCGGTGGCCCGCTGGTACAGCTCCGCCTTGCTCAGCTGCCGTAGCTCGCTCTTGCCTGAACTGCGCCGGCTGCGGGCTGTGGCCGATGCGCGGGCTGTCTTCGGCGGCGCCTTCGTGGCGGCGATCCGTCGCCCTGCCGGGCCTCAAGCATGCCGGTGTGCACCAACGCCCGTACGGCCCCGCGGACCGTGTTGCGTCCCACCCCCAGCTGCTCCACCAGCGCAGGCTTCGACGGGATCCGGGAGTCCAGCGGCCACTCGCCACTGGCGATCAGATCCTCGACCTGCTCGATGACGACGTCCACGAGATTCGTCCGCGCAGCGCTGCGCAACGGCAGGGCCCTGGCTCCCTTCCTGGCAACGCCTCGACGCCAACAGACATGTGGTCATCGCACGTTTGGACGCAGGCCATGTGTGACCCGGACATGGCCGAGGAGATATGACGTGTTCATGGTTAATTCACGTGGACATCTTCTCCGTCCTCAATCCTCGCGATCATGAAATCCCTGAAGGCCCTGCGCCTGACCCTGCCCGTGGGGCTCGCCGCCCTCATGCTCACTGCGGCGGGCTCGATGTCCACCGCGTCGGCAGCCACCCATTGGGTGTACAGGAACGCCTATGAGAACAACTGCCTCACCGCGTCGACCGTGACCGACAACGTCTGGTCGGGCCCTTGCAACGAGGGGCCGGGCACCTACTGGTACTGGGGCAGCGAGTCGACCACCGACTACTTCGGAGTGACCTTCCACCGACTGGTGAGCTTGGCCACCGGCGACTGCCTCACCACAGATGCCAAGACCGACACGAACGCCGTGTGGATGAGCCCCTGCGGAAGCGCCCCCAACCAGTGGTGGAACGGCGACGGCAACAACCTTGAGACCGACTCCGTGTGGGGGGGAAATTACCTGCGCACCTCGGCCAACGGTGATGCCGTCTATACCACTCCCTACACCCAGGCCGGCATCGAGCCCGCACGGTGGACCTGGTACGGCACGCACAACTGACGCCGGCCGCCCCACGGCGTGACGGAGGCCCTCACTCCCCAGGGAGCGAGGGCCCTTTCCCTTCACCGCATGCCCCAACCGCCTGTAGACGCCGGGAGTCCCCATGGCTGAAGACTCCAGAGGGCCAACACCGGGCCCCATCGAGCACTCCCACCGTGCCGGGGAAGGAGCGGACGCACCAGGCCATCAGACCGGCCCCGTCCGCGAGGTACACCTCGCACAGCACCCGCCCCCGTTCGGCCAGTCATGCCGTGACATCACCCGGGCCTCCCGCCACAGCGTCAGAATCCTGCGGGATGTGTGGCGGGAGCCGTGCAGCTGTCCAGGTCGCAGCCGCCTGAGTCGTTTCCGGTGATCTGGATGGTCGGGTGGGTCTCATCCCAAGCCGTACGCAGCGTGTCGAGGAGACGGTCGGTCTGCTGCGCTCCGGTGATGGCGTACTGCTGGTCGATCACGAGGAACGGTGCGCCGGTGGCGTCCATGCGTTGCGCTTGCCGGAGTTCGTCCTGGACCTTCTGCTGTAGTAGCCCTGGGTGAGCACGCTGTGTGTCTTGCCTTGCTCCAGCCCGATCTCGCCGGCGAGTGGGAGTAGGTCGGTGAGGGTGAAGATGGGGCGGGCCCGTCCGAAGTAGGCGCGGCGCGGAAGATGGCGTGCCAGGCGGTCCGGTTCTCATTTGGGGGTGCGGCGTGGCTGCCGTTGCAACGTTGCGGGGTCCCGGCCGCGTCGCAGGGTGTCGGGTTCAGGCCGGGTCGCCAGGCAGGGCAACTTCCTTGCGGATGGTGGGGGCGACTTCGGTGGCCAGGAGTTCGATGCACTCGTTCACCATGCCGGGCGGCATACCGCCGAAGTCGATCTGTCCCATGAAGCGGTCGATGCCGAGGAGTTCGCGTTCGGTGAGGATCTTGTCGATGACTTCCTGAGGGCTGCCGGTCATCAGCGCGCCGGAGGGGCCGGCGACGGCCTCGAACTGGTCGGGGCTGATCAGCCAGCCGCGTCCGCCGGGGGTCTTGGGGCGCAGGTACTCGCGGTAGTAGGGGTAGAGGTCGCGGCGGGCGTCCTGGGAGGTCTTGCCGACGTAGAAGTGGCTGGTGACGCCCAGGCGGAGTGCCTGGGGGGTGTGGCCTGCGGCCTGGCCGAGGCCGCGGTAGTGGTCGGTGAGGACGCGGGCGCGGCGGATGTCGCCGCCGATGAGGCCGAGAACCATGGGCAGGCCGAGGCGGGCGGCGCGTTCGGCGCTGGCGGGGGTGCCGCCGACTCCGAGCCACAGCGGCAGCTTGTCCTGCTGGGGGCGGGGCGGGGAGGTGGTTGAGGGCGGGGCGGTGGCGGCCGTTCCAGGTGACGTGTTCGTTGTCGCGGATGGCGAGCAGGAGGTCGAGTTTCTCGGCGAAGACGGCGTCGTAGTGGGCGGGGTCGATGCCGAAGAGGGTGAAGGCTTCGATGAAGGCGCTGCGTCCGGCGATGATCTCGGCGCGTCCGTTGCTGAGGTGGTCGAGGGAGGCGAAGTCCTGGTGGAGGCGGACGGGGTCGAGGGTGGACAGGACGGAGACGGCGCTGGTGAGGCGGATGTTGGTGGTGGCCTGGGCGGTGGCGGCCAGGGGGATGGCGGGGTTGGCGACGGAGAAGTCGGGGCTGTGGTGTTCGCCGAGGCCGAAGACGTCGAGGCCGGCCTGGTCGGCGGCGATGGCGTAGGAGACGATCTCGCGGGTGCGGCGGGCCGGGTCGTGGAGGCGGCCGGTGGTGGGGTCGGTCTGCAGGTCGGACAGGGACAGGATGCCGAGTTCCACGGCAGGCTCCTCGAAGTGTTTCGGAGCGGTGCCGGCCGGTGGGGCCGGCAGAGCGGGCTGGGTCAGTTGCTGATGGCGGGCATGGCCCGCTGGTAGCGGGTGTCGGTGAGCTGGGAGACGAGGAACGCGGCGATGTCGGCGCGGCTCATGGCGGAGCCGACTTTGTCGTGGCCGAGGAAGCCGGAGCGGATGCGGCCGGTGGCCGGCTTGTTCGTCGGGTTGGTGATGCGGGCGATCGTGTAGTCGAGGTCGGAGCTGGTGACTGCCTCAGTCATGCCCTTCAGTTCGGCCAGCGCGTCGGGGAACATCAGCCTGGCCATGACGGGCAGCACCTTGTGCTTCCAGTGGGGCTTGTCGCGCGGGTCGGCGAGCGACGGCGTGGCCAGGCCGATGAGCCGGGACACCTTCTGCTCGCGCATGACGTCGACGACGGTGCGGGTGCCGTCAGCGAGCTGAGTTCCGGTCGCGGACCGCTTCAGCGAGGGGCCGAGCGCGCTGATGACCGCGTTCGCGCCGGTGACGGCCTGCTGGATGGCATCGCGGTCGGACAGCTGCCCGGTGACGATGGTGAGGCGGGGGTGGGTGAAGGCGAGTTTGTCGGGGCTGCGCACGAGGGCGGTGACCTGGTGGCCGTCGTCCAGGATCAGCTGGACGAGGAGGCGGCCGATGGCGCCGGTCGCGCCGAAGACGGTGACGTTCATCAAGGGGTTCCTTGCGGGGGGAGTCAGGGGCCGGACGGTGGGGGGTCCAGCCGTCGGCGACGAACTTGTGGCCCCAGGCTTCGGAGGCGGAGGGGCTGCTGTGCACGAAGTCGTAGGACAGAAGGAGTTCGCCGCTGGCGATCCGAACTCGATGTCGAAGCCGCTGGGAGAGCGCATGTCGAAGAAGATGAAGAACTCGGACATTTGCCGTCCCAGGGTGTCGGTGACGGGCACATCGTTGCGTTCCTGCACGAGGTCCCAGACGTGGCCGACGTCGTCCAAGCGGGTGGACTTGATCGCGATGTGCTGCACGCCCTTCAGGTCAGGAACCCGACGTAGCTCAGGCAGTGGGAGCGGGGGGAGCTACCGGAGAACTGCAGGCCCGACACGCTGCCGTCTGGGGTGGTGGCCGTCCAGCGGCCGAACGGCTCCAGCCCGAGCACGTCGGTGGTGAACGCCTCCAGTTCCTCGGTGACCTCCGGGACGACGAACAGGACATGCCCCACGCCGTCCGTGCCGTTGACGAGCGAACCGGCCGTCGGCTTGCCCGGCCGGAACGCGACGTTCACGGCACGAAATCCTTCAGGTCTGTATGCGAGAAAAGGGGGCGGGGAAAGGCGCTGGACAGCCGCCCCTCCCCGGGTGGCGGAGTCAGCCGGTGAAGACGGCCTCGGCGCGGTCGCGGTTTTCGTGCAGGTCCCAGTACAGGGGGGCGATCTGCTCGGGCGTGGCCGTGGGGATGCCCTCGGGGCCGCCCTCACCGATCCACACGCCGATCGCCACGTGGGCGGCGTGAACGCCGCTCCCGTTCAGCTCCTTGTTCAGGTTGATGACCCAGTTGCGCAGGGCCGCTGCGGCGGCGTTGACGTTGCCCATCATGGGATTGGGGTTCACCGAGCCGCCGCCGGTGGTGAACAGCAACGTCCCGGCGCCGGCCTCGCGCATCGCGGGCAGTACCGCGTGGGCGGCGGCGACGGCACCGTAGAAGGTGTACTCGATCTGCGGCTGCAGGTTCTCGACCGTCACCTCGGTGGGGACGGCCATGGTGAAGCCGGGCACCGGGGAGTGCGGGGCCGGGGAGTACTCCAGTACGTCGATGTTGCCGAAGCGGGCCTTCACGGCGTCCAGGGCGGCGGTCAGGGAGGGCCGGTCCATAACGTCGGCGGCGAAGCCTTCGGCGGTGATGCCCTCGGAGCCGAGCTGCTCGGCCAGGGCGTCGAGCTTGTCCTTGCTGCGGGAGATCAGCGCGACATTGAAGCCGCGGCTGCCGAAGGTACGGGCGATGGCCAGGCCCATGCCGGGGCCGGCGCCGATGATGGCGATGGTGGACACGATGAGAACTCTTTCCAAGCGGTGCAGGTGAGGCAGCGGGGTGGGTCAGGAGCAGGTGACGGCGATCTTGCCGAGCGCGCCGGCGCCGAACGCGGCGAACGCCTGGTCGGCCTGCTGAAGCGGGTAAGTGGCGGTGACCGGCACGCGCAGCGCGCCGGAGGCGGCCTGACCGGCCAGCGTGGCCAGGGTCTGGGCGTTCGCGTCGGCCATGATCGAGTGGACGGTGACGGCCTCGCCCTCGACGGCGGCCTTCGTCAGGCCGAGGGTGGAGGCGATCCGCCCACCGGGCCGCAGCAGGCCCGCAAGCGCCACGCCATCGCCCGCCAGGTGCACGATTGCGTCCACGCCCTCGGGCGCGAGAGCACGGACCTGCGCGGCAAGGTCACCGGTGAAGTCCACGATGGAGACGTCGGCGTCGGTCAGGCCGGTGATGAAGTCGGCCTCGGCGCCAGGGCGGGCGGTGGCCATCACTCGGGCGCCGCGGGCGGCGGCCAACTGGACGGCCAGCGCCCCGACCCCGCCGGTGGCGCCCGAGATGAGTACGGTCTCGCCCCCGGCCACGTCCAGCGCGGCAATGCTGTCGAAGGCCGCGGTCCCGGCCAGACCCAGCGCGCCGGCGTCCTTCACGTCCAGGCCCTCGGGGACATGGGCGACGCCGTAGGCGGCGGACACGGTCACGTACTCGGCCAGCGACCCGGTGCCCAGGAACGGCTTCATCACCACGCCGAAGACCGCGTCGCCGACCGCGAAGCCCTCCACGCCCTCACCGAGCGCCTCGACGGTGCCCGCGAAGTCCTTGCCGACCACCAGCGGGAACCGGTGCTCCATCATCCCCTGCAGGTAGCCGGCCGCCGTCGCGGCGTCGAAGCCGTTCACCGATGACACCGCCACCTTCACCAGCAGTTCCCCCGCCTCCGGGCGGGGAGCGTCGACCTCGGCCACGGCCGGAGCCGCGGGGACCTCGTTCAGTGCCACAGCGCGCATGACAACACCTCTCATTAACTGGAACGGCCTTCCCGGTTCCAGGTGCCCAGCGTAACAACAGAATTGGGCCGCTTGTTCCAGTTCGGTAGGGTGATGTCATGACCCGCATCGCAGCCCCCGACGAAAACCCTGGTCGCACGCCCGAGGCAGGGCTGCGCGCCGACGCCGAACGTAATCGCGACCGCATCCTCGCGGCCGCCCGCCCGCCTGTTCTCCACCGAAGGGCTCGGTGTCTCCATGGCCTCCGTCGCGCGCGAGGCCGGCGTCGGCAAAGCCACCCTCTCCCGCCGCTTCGCCACCCGCGACGACCTCGTCAACGCAGTTTTCGCCGACCGTATGGACGCCTACGTCGACGCCGTAGCCACCGCCCTGGCCGACGACGACCCCTGGCACGGCTTCACCGGCTACATCCACGCCATCTGCGCCATGCAGGCCGCCGACCGCGGCTTCGCCGACGTCCTGACCATGACCTTCCCCGCCGCCAAAGCGCTCGAAGCCCGCCGCGCCGAGGCGTTCAACGGGATGCTCGAACTCATCGCCCGCGCCAAGGAAACCGGACATCTGCGCGACGACTTCATCTCGCAGGACGTCGTCATCCTGCTCATGGCCAACGCCGGCGTCATCAACGCCGCAGGCGACGCAGCACCCGACACCTGGCGCCGCTTGGCCGCCCACATGCTCCGCTCCTACGCCACCCCCGACGCACCCATGCCCCCGCTGCCGGACGCCCCCGCCCCCGCCGCCCTCTACCGCGCCATGGTCCGCCTCACCCGGCCCGGCCCCGCCTGACCCTGGCCGGGCAGGAAGGTCCGGCTCTCGCTGTCCGCAGCATTACGGCCACGCAAGCCCGGAGTTGTGGTCGGCGACGTTGGGCGGATACCCCCCTGACCAGGCCCGCGGCGCGTCCGACGCCGAGATAGTGGCGCTGCTGCGCAGGCATCCAGACGTCGCCGACGTTGCCGTCGCCTCGATGCCTGACACCTGACGGGGGTGCACAGCCACGGCGAGGGTGGTGGCACGGCCTGGGCGTGCGGTAGATGTGCTCGGTGGACCGGGTGCCGACCACCTACCCGTTCTTCACCAGCCCGTCCAAGGCAGGTCCCGCTCTCGCGGCAGGCTGCACCGTCGTACTCAAGCCTGCCCCCTCAACGCCGCTGTCCGCACTGCTGCTGGCCGAGGCCGCTGAGGATGCGGGGCTTCCGCCTCAATGTCGTTCCCACAGGTGATGTCGAGGCCGGACAACGGCTCACGGGACACCCCGGGGTCGATGTCGTCAGCTTGACCGGATCGGTGCCCGTCGGGGCGGCCTTGGCGATCGCGGCCAGCGGAACGACAGGCTCGGCGACGGCGAAGTCCGGGCTGTGGTGCTCGCCGAGACCGAAGACGTCCAAGCCACTTGGTCGGCGGCGATAGCGGAGCAGTCAAAAATGGAAAGGGTAATCCGATTGCTAGACTGGCTGGTATGAGCCCTGATGCCCAGCACTCCGAAGACCGCGTCGCCCAGCCCCTACGGAGCGACGCCGAGCGGAACCGGGGGCGGATCCTCGCCGCCGCACGCCGGGTGTTCGCCCGCGACGGACTGGGCGCCTCCATGGCGTCCGTGGCCCGCGAGGCCGGCGTGGGGATCGCCACCATCTTCCGCCACTTCCCCACCAAGGAAGGGCTCGTCGCCGCCGTGTTCGCCGACCGCATGGACGCCTACGCCGACGCGGTCGTCGTCGCTCTCGAAGACCCCGACCCCTGGCACGGTTTCACCGTCTACATCGAGACCGCCTGTGCGATGCAGGCTGCGGACCAGGGCTTCGCCGACGTGTTGACCACGAATTTCCCCACTGCCAAGGCCATGGAGGAGCGCCGCAACGAGGCCATCGCGGGCATGGTGCGGCTCATCGACCGTGCCAAGGCGACGGGTCGTCTGCGTGAGGATTTCGACACCTCTGATCTGGTGCTGCTGCACATGGCCAACGCCGGTGTCGTCAGCGCCTGCGGCGATTCCGCTCCCGACGCCTGGCGACGCGTCGTGGCCTTGTTCATCCAGTCCCTCGAAGGCCCGGCCCGCGGTCCTCTGCCCGCCTCCCCTGACCACGACGCCCTCCACAAGGCCATGCGCCGCACCGGCCCGGCTGGGCTCACCACGCCGGAACCGGACACGACCAGTTGACCCCCGGGGCGGTGCCGGCGTGCCTGGGCGGGGGGCTGCGGCAGCACGTCGAAGAAAGCCCCGCTCGGCCAGTCGGTTCAGCTTCGAGCGCACCGCCTCCGAGCGGGCCGGCTCTTTGGACATCCTCAGCTCACCGCAGACCTGCTTGACCATGACCGACGTATCCGCCCGTCGCACCACGTCCATGATCCGCTGGTAGTCCTCTGGCAGTAGCGTCTCGTCGGTGTCGCGCTCGCGCTGCGGCACCAGCAGCACCGCGCGGCCCGCGACCTGGCCGGGCACCCCCGGGCGTCGTCCTCGTTTCGGCGTGCAGCTGCTCGGCCAGCCGACCCGCGACCCGCTCGGCGACGGTGAGTTCCTCGAGCTCGTCGCGCACATCTTGAAGCTGCTGGCTCAACTTCTCTGCCGGCAGCTCCAGTTCGACCCGGAGGGCCGTGATCAGTCCATGAAGGTCCGGCTCTGCATCCCTGGCCACCTGACGCACCTCCCGCCCGGATCGTACGGACAGGTACCTCGCTCGCGCCGGGGAATCCGTGGATCTCTGATCACCGAAACGGCAGACGATGGGGGAGTTCTGCGCGGCGTTCGCCGGACTTGATCAGCGGTTGGAAGACTAGGTATACGGGAAGGTCAGACGGTCCTGATCAGGCCGGACGGCGAGTATGACGTCCTGTTGAGACGTAGGCGGGGCGGCCCGGAGCGTCTGCTCCGGGCCGCCCCGCCCGTGCGACGTCAGCGTGCGGCGGGGACGGGGTCGTGGGTTGGTGCGGGTGTCTCCTTCGGATCGGGCTCGGCTGTCACCGCAGAAGGAGCGGGGGCAGGGGTATAGGGAATCTCGCCGCGCAGGACGGCCTTGGCGCGGTCCTCGTCCAGCTCGCCCTCCCAGCGGGCGACGGCCAGGGTGGCGACGCCGTTGCCGACCAGACTGGTCAGGGCGCGGGCTTCGGACATGAACCGGTCGACGCCGAAGATCAGCGCGAGGGCGGCGACCGGGACGTGTGGGACAGCGCTGAGAGTGGCGGCCAAGGCGATGAAACCGGAGCCGGTGACGCCTGCGGCTCCCTTGGAGGTGAGGAGCATGACGGCGAGCATGGCCAGCTGCTGGGTGAGGCTGAGGTGGATGCCGAGGGCCTGGGCGAGGAAGACCGAGCCCATGGTCAGGTAGATGGCGGTGCCGTCGAGGTTGAAGGAGTACCCGGCGGGCAGCGTGATGCCGACGACCGGTTTCGAGGCGCCCACGTGCTGGAGCTTGGCCATCATCCGCGGCAGGACGGGCTCGGTGGAGGAGGTGCCCAGGACGATCAGCAGTTCTTCCTTGATGTAGCGCAGGAAGGGCAGAAGTCGCAGTCCGTTCAGGCGCATCACGGTCCCGAGGACGACCAGGACGAAGAGGAGGGCGGTCAGCCAGAACGAGCCGACCAGCAGGGCCAGGTGGCGCAGGGTGCCCAGGCCGTAGTTGCCGATGGTGAAAGCCATCGAGCCGAACGCGCCGATGGGAGCCAGCCGCATGATCCAGCGGATGAGCGTGAACAGAACCGTGGAGAACTTCTCGACGCCTCGGGCGATGCCCAGACCGGCCTCCCCGCTGGCGTGCAGGCCGAAGCCGAACAGCACCGACACCAGCAGCACTGGCAGGATCTCGTTGCCGGTCAGGGCGCTGACCAGGGTGGCCGGGATGATGGCGAGGAGGAACTCGGCGAAACCCTCGTGGGTCGTGGTCGCCTCCGGCGGCAGGCCCTTGGTGGACAGGGTCGAGACGTCGATGTGCAGACCGCTGCCCGGCTTGACGACGTTGACGACGACCAGGCCGACCATCATGGCCACGGTGGTCAGCACCTCGAAGTAGACCAGAGCCTTCAGGCTCACGCGGCCGACCGCGCGGGCGTTGCCCATGGAGGCGATGCCGTGGACGACCGTGCAGAAGATGATCGGCGCGATGAACATCTTCACCAACGCGATGAAGCCGTCGCCGAGCGGTTTGAGGTCAGCGCCGGCGGACGGCCACAGCCCGCCCATGGCGGCGCCGAGGAGGACGGCGATCAGGCACTGGATGTAGAGGTGGGACAGCATCCGGCGGATGCGGCCCGGTGATGCAATGACGGTACCCGGGGCGGCGTCGTTGCGGCTCATGCGGGGCGTCCTTCCAGGACGGGAACGAGGAGTTCGGCTCGGGCGATACGCCGGGCGGCGCGGTGCAACAGCACCGTGGAGGAAGCGCCGTCCGGTGCGGGGACGGCTCGGGTGGCGATCACGCCGGCGGGGGTGCCCAGGCGCAGCGTGCCGTCGACGGTCTGCCGGGCGACGCGGTGGGCGAGGGTGCCAGGCGTGGCGGCGGCCGTGGCCAGGGCCACGGCGGAGGTCAGGCCGATCGCCGGGTGCGGGGCGTGCATGGAGACCATGCGCACGGCCAGGTCGTACTCGTCCTGGTTGACGAGTATGCCCTGGGTGGTGCGATAGAGCGCGGGTCGGGCGACAACGCCCACTTTCGGCACCGCGTGGCTGACCGGATCGCCCTCGCGGGCCAGGCCCATGGCCAGCGCTGCCTGGCGGCGCAGCAGTGCCAGCGCGGGCACTGCGGTGGCGAACGCGGTGAGGGATTCCGTGCCGTCGAGGCCGAACGCCTTGGCCTCGAACAGTGCGGTCGGCGCGCCGGCGTCCACCAGGGATGCCTCGACGGGACCGTCCGGGCCGGTCAGCTCGTCCAGGGCCCGGCCGGTGGGCAGAGCGCGGCCGGTCGTCGAGCCCGCCGGGTCCTGAAACCCGAGCAGAACCGGCACGCCCGGCGCTGAGGTACCCGGCACCACGGCCGTGCCCTCCTCCGGGGCCACTCCCGCGGGGGTCGGGATCCTGGCGGTGAGGCGGGCCCCGGTGTTGACGTTGAGCATGCGGACGGTGGTGGTGTCCGGTGCGATGGGCACGAGATCGTGGTGGACGGCGTACAGGGCCACGGCGGTGGCGCAGTTGCCGCAGTTGCTGGCCCACTCCACGCGCTCGTCGCCGATTCCGACCTGCGCGAAGGCGTACTCGACATCCACGCCGGGTTGGGTCGACGCCTGTACGACGGCGGCCTTGGATGTGGTGGAGGAGGCGCCGCCCACGCCGTCGATCTGGCGGGGATCGGCGGCGTTGAAGGCGGCGAGCAGCAGGGCATCGACGTCCACGCCCGTGGCGGCCACGTCGCGGTGGTCGAAGATCCAGCACTTGCTGGTTCCTCCGCGGATCATCTCGCCCTGCAGACGCAGCACAACCGACTCCTCACAGCCAGGGAAGGGGAAATCCACCGACGGTCTCGCCGTGCGTGGTGTCCTCCACGGTGGGTTACGGCAGCGTGAAGTACAATCTCGGAAATCTGCATGGCTATTAAGCTCAAGTGAACGCTGGAGGTGACGGCATGCTCGACGTTCGGCGCATCCTGCTGTTCACGGAGGTCGCCCGGCGCGGCTCGGTGACCGCGACAGCCCGCGCCCTGAACTACACCCCGTCAGCGGTATCGCAGCAGATCAGCCGCCTGGAAACGGAGGCAGGACAGCCCCTGCTGGAACGCCACGCCCGGGGCGTCACCCTCACCGACGCCGGACGGGCGCTGGCCGAACGAGGGCACCGGATCGAACGCGAACTGCAGGCCGCGGAAAACGAACTCGCCGACTACGCCGGTCTGCGTGCGGGCACCCTGCGCATCGGCACCTTCCCTACCGTCGGCGCCTCGCTCCTCCCGCAGGCCGTGATCGCCTTCCGGGACGCCCACCCCGACGTACGGCTGACCGTCCGCAGCGCCCGCATCGCCGGGCTCTGGACCATGCTGGAGAACCGGGAGATCGAGATGTCGCTGATGTGGGACTACGACTGGAGCCGAATCGACCGGGAGGACATCGTCGTCACCCCACTCCTCGATGACCCGCCGGCCCTTCTCGTCAGCGACCACCATCCACTCGCAGGCCGCGACGCCGCCTCACTCGCCGACTTCGCACACGACCCCTGGATCACCCGCGCCGACCATCACCCGGTGGCCGAAGCCCTCGTCCGCGGCTGCCGCGCCGTCGGCTTCGAGCCCCACATCGCCTACGAGGCCCACGACTACCAAGAAGCCCAGGCCATGGTCGCCGCCGGCATCGGCGTCGCCCTCGCCCCCACCCTGGCCCTGGAGGGTATCCGACCCGGCGTCCACGTCCTGCCCCTCCAGCCGCCGGCCCCCATCCGCCGCATCCTCCTGGTTCGCATGGCCGACCACTCGCTCACCCCCGCCGCCCTGACCTTCGCCGGACTCCTCCGCGACGCCGCTGCGGCCCGAACCCTCTGACACCGAACCACGCCCATCGGTCATGGAACCGTCGCGCTCACGCCGCCAATCCAGGCCCTGAGCTTCGGTGTTGGACGTGGGCAACGGGCGACGGCAAGCAACCCTGGCCATACGTTGGGTTCGTAATCCGGAAGGAGCACGGGGTCCGAGGTGGGCGTGGCGTCGGCTCCGGCGGTGACAGGCCGAGGGCATGGTCGATGTCTTCCACTTCGGGGTGATGGCAGTGGGCGGTTTCGCCTGGTCAGCGGATCCGGGGCAGCGCCCCGTCCGGGGGTGCGGCTTTCACGTACTTGACGGCGATCTCGAGGTGGCCCACCAGAAGAACTGGCGCATCCTCACAAAGCTCCGCCCGCACGTCCGTCACGTCACCACGCTCCTGCGCACCCCGCTCGTACTGACCAACATCGAGATCGCGCTGACAGACGATCTAGACGCCAGACAATCGCCCCCGACCAGCGCGAGTACACAACCCACCACACACACCAGCCCCGTGACCAGCGAATTCAAGATGGTAGATCCTCATTGCCGACAGGGCGTTGTGGGGGATGCCGGGGCGGTGAACGAGACGACCCCAAGGGACAAGGACGTTAACGGGGGCCGCCGCCGGGCGAACGTCGAGGGGGACCGGTCACTGCCGCGGCTGCGACATGCCGCCGGACAATTGCCGCCAGAGCAGCACGGCAGCCGTCACCTGGGTGAGGAGATAGGCGACCTGCGTGGAGACGCCCCGCATCTGATAGATCGACAAGAGTAGGCCGTAGCGCGTGGGCCAGAACAGCCTCTCCTCGCTGAAGGTCGCCATGTCCATCCACATGCTCGTGAGCGTGAGGACGATGAGCAGGAGCAGGACGTTCAGGAACGCGTAGCCGATTCCTGCGTCCTTGATACTGGCGGCCCAGGCGCCCAGCGAGACGGGAATGGCATAGGCGACGGTCAGGCTCAGGGCGCGCACGGGACTGCGGTGCCCGGGCAGGAGGCGCCACAACGCCCCGAGAACGAAGCCGGCACCTGTCCATGCCACCTGGAAGGTGATGAACTTCACCACGATCTCTGGAATTCCGATGGGGTCATGGAGCGTGACGAACCACTTGTCGTAATCCTTGACATTGTTGAGCCAGACGAGCGCCCCACTGAACGGAATGCCGAACCAGAAAGCCAAGCGCGCGGCGTACAACGCGTTGTCCCACCAGTGGTATTCCGGCCCCCACCCCATGGCGATGTCCATCACCGAAACCTGGTTGCCGAGCGGAGAGCCGCCAGAAACGTCGATCAGTGACTGGCGCTGCACTCTCAGGTCGTTTTCCAGCTCTTTCCGGGTAGCGCCCTCTGCGTGTCCGTGGTCCACCCCGTACAGTCGTTGGTGCAGGTCACGGTACTCGCGGGCTTTCTGTAGCAGTGCACCGCGGCGGTCCGTGGTGCTCAGCCAGTGAGCGCAGAACGTCTCTCCTGCCTGACGCAGCACGGACCTTCGCCGGCCCACGGCAAGGACCAGATACAACGAGAGGATGTTCAAGGCGAGCCACAGGCCGTAAAGCACAATGAAGTTCGCAAATGCTACGTGCCTGAGCCCCAGGACAAGGGAGAACACGGCGGCCGTGAGCAGGAGTTCGAGCCCGGTCGGCCCCAGGGACATCTGCCCCTCTTGACTGGCGAGGCGGTCCTTCTCCTCCTTGACGCGAAAGTGCATCAGAGCGAGGAATGCGAGACCTGTTAGCACCCACGTGTAGGCGTAGAGCCACGTGATGCCCGTTTGCGGGAATTCTACCAGGAATTTGTAGGTATCGGAGTTCGATTGCTCCATGAGCCAACGCACGCGTTTCTGCTGGTGTTTGTTTGCCTCCCAGAAGCTGAAGGTCATGGCCGCAGCAAGCAGCAACAGCAAGGCTCCGACGACTGTGAGGCAGCGGGCCGGCGCGCTGTTCCAGGTGCGGGTCCAGGATTTGGGTACCAGTTCTCCCTCCTGGAGGAAGCGCCATGCCCACGCCGCAATCGCGGCCAGCCACAGCCACAGCGTCACCAACCCCAGAACTGCGAGCCCGACCAAGCCGGGCACGGTCGACGGCGGTTTCGGGCTTAACTCTGCAGCCAGGCCGAAGAACGGAATCCAGAGGACGAGCAGGCCCAGGGAGGCCGCCACTGAAGCAGTCCAGATGACAACCCGAGCCGGGCGACGGTTCCGGAGGGTTTCCGGACGGCCGGAATGGTCACCCGTGGTATGCGGGACGGCGGGTGACACCACCCGAGGCGATGGGCGGGCCACCAGGACCAGAACCAATGCCGCTGCAATGACGAGGTGGGCGCGCCACCATGGCGTAAGGCCTTTATCGAACACGTGCCACGTCAGCAGAAACAGCATCACGGCGACTGCCAAACTGAGCGCGGCCCACTGCAGAACGGCAATCGCGGGGCTCTCCCTGAAGGTGGTGCCTCCGCCGCCGACCCACCGCCTGAATCTCTGCACGGGTTGCCGGCGCGTCCCCGGCACAGGAGCCGGATAGGGCCGCAGAACGAGCAGTGTGACGGCTGCGATCAGCAACGCGACGCACGCCCACCACGATGCGGCGCCGAGCTTGCTCCGGGTCCCGACCTGGTTGTCCAGGGCTTCGGAGCGTTGCCAGGGGGGATTCACTTCGACCCGGACGTCCCGGGGCATCCGCTCGGACCACACCAGCTTCGTCTCGTCGGCGGATGACACCTGGGGGCGGATGTCTGTGGCACTGAGGCCGCCCAGTTGGATCTCGATGTGTTCCCACGGGATCTTCACCAGTGTTGTCGGCGGCTGGAGATCAAGCATCCAGTTCTTCTTCTTTTCGACGTCGATCCGCCAGGGGCCCAGCAGGACCGGTCCGTAGCTCTTGAGCCAGGCGATCGCCGTGTAGTCGACCGTGACCCGGTTCTTCTCGGCGGTTACAGAGGGCTCACTGAAGCGCCATTCGTCCCTGTGGAGTGCGGATCTGCCTGGTCCCCGCAGCAGGCAGCGCATCGCCGTCCGGTACCCCTTCGAGTCCTCACCGAGCATCAAGTCGCGGGCCAGGGGCCATTTGTCCGCCTCCACCACGATGGAAGTGTTCGCCGTTGCCTGGACGAGAGGCTGGTCATGTTCGGCGAACCGAATCTCCGCCTTGCTGACACGGGCGGCGAGTCGCGCGGCCTGGCAGTCGTCAGGTGCATTCCCCGCCGCCTCCGCCGGCCACGTAACGACGCACATCATCGCCACGATCACCAGCGACAGCACTCGCGGCCACCTTCGGACTGCCGCCGTCGCGTCCCCACTCTGTTCTGGCAATACGTACACAGCGCCCTCATCCGCATCGCACGGTCCGGATCAAAACGCCACAGAGGTAACGCATAAGAGGCCGCATGTCATGCGCAGACACAGCGGAATTCCGGTAGCCCACTCCGTCGGCCGCCACACGGATGTGCAGGAACGATTTGCAGGAACAAGGCGACTATTCGACGATGGAATCGAATGAGAATCGGACAGTTGACGGAAAAGTCATGACCGAGACGAGGGGATTCGGTCCCACGAGGCCGCTTCTCCGCTTGGAAGATGCCGAAGGTCCCTTCGATCAGCAGTGGATCATTCCGGACAACAGGGTCCTCGACAGATGCTCGCCGGAGCTGTGGGAGAACGGGGCCGAGGGTCAAATACACATCGTCGAGAAGTACTCCGGACGTTTGGGCGATGGCCTCGCCACGCAGTTCACCGTGCTGATGCCGGATATGGATCACTTCGCTGGCTGGGTGGTGGCAGGGTGATCCCCCTCTTGCAGAAGGATGGCACCCCGAATGTGGTTCCCGGTCTTCTCCAGCCACCTTCGTAACTCCCGCGGTGGTGTGTCTGTCATCGCCGAGGACCTGGCCGCGTACATCGCGAGAGGTTTGTGGACCCGGTGGCGAGGAGGCAGTCCCGGGGTGGTGGCGGCTGGTGACCAGGACGCGCGTTGCCCTGGCGGATTACCTGGCGAGCGTCATGCCCCGGTTTCCCCGGATTTGTCCGGTGGCAACGGGACCTCGCCGGTGGTCACCAGCACAGCAGATCCATGGACCTCCGGCCGAGCCAGTCCGCGAACGACACAGCTCGGCCGTCCAGGTTCAGCGGAAGGATCCGGTCGCAGGTGGCCCGGGCGTCAAACCACATCGTGCCCCGGTGTGGGCCAGTGACAATGAGCAGCGTGGAGAACCCGCAGCCGTTCTCCTGGATGAACACAGCGCCGGATGTCTTGCGCTCCTGGAGCACCTCGTACTCGGCATCCCAGCTCTTCCACGCTGCCTGGTAGGTGTCGAGGTCCGGGAAGTTCTCCTCCAGCGGCTCGCGGTCGTCCAGCTCCTCTTCGTAACCTCGGTAGGAGTCGGGATGTGGAAAGGCAGTGGTGAGCAAGTCGTAGTTGGTGCTGGAGTCGCCGTGCCAGCCCCAGCCCGCCGCACTTGGGCGCAGGCGGCGCACTGCACCGCCCGCGCTCTGCCGGAGCAGATAGTCCCGGTACTCGTCCGGAAACGTGATCCCCAGCCCCGCCTCCGCTGCGCGGACCTCCTCTTCGGACAGCGGCGGCGACTGAGGCGCATTCCGGCTGGATGGCGGGAGGCTGGGCTCACCGTAGCGTCGTCCACGCGCCAGGCGCTCGGCCTCCGCTATCCAGTCGATCGTCATTCGCATGAGGGTAGACAGGATTGAGCCATCGTGCTGGGCCGTGACTTGACGACTGCCGCGTGGGTTCTTGAGGTGTGGAGATCAAGCAGGCCCGCAAGACCATGTCGCATCCTTCCTTCTGCGGTGTCTCACGCCAACACATCGGCGAGTTGATGAAGAACTCGCACCACGCTGGGAGACTGGGAGACACGCTGTGAGTCCGGGCGCCATGAGCGGCGCCGGGGTGCTCACCGACGGCAAAGCGGGGCCGGGCCGAGGCACGAACTGGTCTTTATCGACCGAGTGCTGGGGACCCTGGTCCACCTGCGTACCGGCCTGACCCGCCAGGCCCTGGCCGTGCTCTACGGGGTGGGCTCCCCCACCATCGGCCGGGCTATCGGCGAGATCCGCCCGCTGGCGGACCCGTGGATCTGCCGTATCCGAGCGTGGCCCGGGATCCGGCTGCGCACGGTGGAGGATGTGTTCGCCTACGCCAAGTCCGGCGTGATCTTGCAGATCGACATTCACGGTGACCACTTCTTCTGTCATTTCTATGCGCGCGTCGTTGATATTTTCTAGAGTCGAGCCATGACGAACACTCCCTTCAGGGACACAGCCAAGGCGCTCGCTGAGCGCATGGACTACATCGCCATGCAGGTTGGCTGCGACAGGGCGCGCTCACACAGTTGGTGGCGCAACGTCGTGGAACACGGTCCCTGGAAGGGGCAGCAGGGGCGCACCGCGCCGCCGACACCCGACGAGTGGGCCGGGATCGCGAAGCTGTTCGGCACGACCGAAGACCAAGTGTGCGCGATGATCTCCGCCGATTGGTTCGGCGTTCAGCCTGGCGCCGAGGTCTCGGCACGTGTCATGAAGCTCGCGCCGTTGCTCGACGAACTGACCGAGAAGGAGGCTGAAGCCGTAGGCGTCATCGTCCGCAGCATGACATCGCCTCTGGCGCCCCGCGCCCCTCGCAGGGTGGTCAAAGTGCCGAGGAATCGCGATTGATGGGCACCGCACGGCTCCGTTCGCACGGTCGGCCCGGGGTCTCCCGCCCCGGCCGGGCGGACGCGAATCCACGCGGCGGCCCGAGGCCATACACATGGCAGTACAGAGGTCGCGCCTGTACCTCGTTCGCGTTGAACGCCGCCGCCTGGAAGGCCAAGCGGCCGCCCCGGGAACAGACGGTCCGGCCGGCACGGTTGCATCGACCGAGGGACCGGCGCCGCACCGGCGGGGAACACGGAGATCACAAGGTCGTCCGCCCCACCAGGATCCGGGCCCTCGAGGTCGCGGTACGCCCGCCGCGCACTCGGACCAACACGTATTTCTGCAGGAGGATGTTTCATGACTGACCGGCCCTTGACGCTCATGGCAGTACACGCCCACCCCGACGACGAAGCCACCGGAACCGGAGGGGTCCTCGCGCGGTACGCGGCGGAAGGCATCCGCACGGTTCTCGTGACGTGTACCGACGGCGGTTGCGGTGACGGGCCGGGGGGTGTCAAGCCGGGCGATCCCGGGCACGATCCGGCGGCTGTCGCCTTGATGCGCCGTCAAGAACTCAAGGCGAGCTGTGACGTCCTGAAGGTCAGCGATCTGGAGATGCTGGACTATGCCGACTCCGGGATGATGGGCTGGCCGAGCAACGACGCCCCCGGATCCTTCTGGCAGACCCCCGTGCAGGAAGGCGCGGCCCGACTCGCGGAACTCATGCGGCACTACCGGCCTGATGTGGTCGTCACCTACGACGAGAACGGCTTCTACGGCCACCCCGACCACATCCAGGCCCACCGCATCACGATGGCGGCGCTGGAGATGACCGCGCTGGCAGCGAAGGTGTACTGGACGACGATGCCCCGCTCGATGATGCAGCGGTTCGGCGAGATCATGCGCGAGTTTCACGAGGACATGCCGGAGCCGGATCCTGCCGAGGCCGCAGCGATGGCCGAGATCGGCCTCCCCGACGATGAGATCACCACGTGGGTGGACACCACCGCGTTCAGCGGTCAGAAGTTCGACGCGCTGGCCGCGCACGCCAGTCAGGGCGAGAACATCTTCTTCCTCAAGATGGGCAAGGAGAGGTTCGGCGAGTTGATGGGCATGGAGACCTTCGTACGTGTCCAGGACGCCACCGGTGCGGCCGTACCCGAGAACGATCTCTTCGCCGGACTGCGCTGATCCGCCCGTCCGACTGGGTCCCGGGAAAGCCCATCGGCCGCGCGGCGCGACCGAGCGGGTCACACACCCGGAGGGTCTTCAACTGTTGCGGGTTTGGTTTAAGCATGCTGGTTGATGCTGCTTCGCGTCACGGAGGCGGTCCCTTGGACTCTCTCACCCGTTTCGTCGTACTTGGTAGCGGTTTCCGCTGTTTTTGAGTAAGGGTGTTTCCCCTTCGCAGCGTCGCGGGACGGCGACGGTCGTGGTTTTCCGTGCGGTGCGCTGCCGCTCGGGTGGGGTGGCTCGGGCGGATCGGCGGGACACGGTGAGGCCGTGTCCTTGTGTGATGGTCGTTCGTTAGATCGATCGGAGTGCAGGGTGCCCGGGGGCGGCCGCTGCGGGGGACTGACCGGGATCGTGCGGGGAAACGGGGGGGTGGGTGTGGCCGGGTTGATGGCGACGGCCACCTGTACCGCCTTTGCTGGTGTGCTGGAGGGCAGTGGTGAGCGGGTCGGGCAGGGCGTGCTGTTCGAACGGGTGGTTTTCCTGGCGGAGTTGAGCCGGGAGCTGA
Organism: Streptomyces sp. NPDC001315; assembly: GCF_042896175.1. Taxonomy (NCBI): domain Bacteria; kingdom Bacillati; phylum Actinomycetota; class Actinomycetes; order Kitasatosporales; family Streptomycetaceae; genus Streptomyces; species Streptomyces sp. NPDC001315. The sequence continues at coordinate 166,655 of NZ_JBIAWZ010000011.1, forward strand.
CGGGTGCTGTGGTGGCTTCCCGGTGGGACGAGGCCTGTCTGGACGTGCTGGCCGGCGGGGTGGACGAGCGGGGTGAGGCGCTGCCGTCCAAGGGGTGGATGGCGCTGCGCCGCCTGGGCTGGCCGCAGGACCTCACAGAGTGTCGTCTGTTGCTCGTTCGGGCGAGGCTATTTCTCGACCAAGCACCGGTCTCTGCCGACGCTTCTCCGGCCCAGGTCATCAGATCTGGGCTGGCGGGGGTTTCTGTCCGCGTCAGGCCCAGGTGAGATGATGGTCCAGTGCCAGAGCTGATCCGCCCCGACTTCCGCCTGCACGCCTCGTATGTGGATGCGATGCGCGAGCTCCAGGCAGAGGGGCGGGGAGGTCCTGATGACGACTCCACGCTGGGCAGGGCCATTCGCGAGTACGGCCCCCGGTGGCAGGACCCGCAGGTCTTCGCCAAGTACGTCGACGGCATCCTCGCCGACGCCGAGGTGGCAGGGCACCCGGAGGGGTATGTCCCTCGCAGCACGTTCTGGTACGTCGACGGAAACACCTACCTGGGACGGGTGGCGATCCGCCACTTTCTTACGCCCGCGCTGCGGGAACGCAACGGTCACATCGGCTACTACGTCCGGCCGACAGCCCGCCGCCGCGGCCACGCCACGGCGATACTGCGTGCCGCGCTCCCCCTCGCCCGCGAGCTGGGCATCGAGTCGGCCCTGATCACCTGCGACCTGGACAACACCGCGTCTCGCAAGGTGATCGAAGCCTGTGGCGGTGTGTACGAAGGCGCCCGCAGCGGCAAACTGCGCTTCTGGGCGCCTACGCTCGCCCGGATCGACAATCAGGACCAGGGGCAGGCAGGCGATGCTCCGAGCACCTCAGCGCGGTCCATGTGAGCGGTCTGGTGGCGTTGTCCTACGGCGGTGGCATCGCGGCGGGCGTTCTGGTGGAGTGGCTCGGCATCCGGCTTCGCCACCCTGTGCGCAGGCTCGGCGAGACGATGCTGGACAACCTCGCGATCATCCTGATCCCGTTCAGCGCGTATCGGTGGCCGAGCAGGTCGAGGCGTCGGGCGTGCTCGCGGTGGTGGTGTGCGGGTTGATCATGAGCCAGGCCGGGCCGAGCCCGTCGACAGACGATGGCGTTCTGGTCGCTGGCGACGTACCTGCTCAACGGCGCCCTGTTCGTCCTGGTCGGCCTTGAGGCGCAGGCGGCGGTCCGCAGCCTGTCTGGTACCGCCCTCACCGAGGCACTCCTCATGGTGGCCGCGGTCTCCAATGCCGTATGGGTCACCGGGCCCGAGGAGTCAGCGCTCTGGCCGGATTCCGGTCGCATCTGGCGTGACTGCATCGAGACGACGGAAGCGCTGCGCTCCGGGCTGGCGTCCCGCGTGCAGAGTGAGTGCTCCTTGTCGCCACGCGACTACGCAGTGCTCCTCGCGCTGCGAGATGCGGAAGGGCGGCGACTGCGCCCCTCTGGCGGCCCGCATCGACTGGCAGCGCAGCCGTCTCTCGCACCAGCTCGGGCGCATGGAGCGACGGAGGCTGATCCGGCGCGAGGAGTGCCTCACCGACAGCCGGGGTGCTGAAGTGGTACTCACGGGGGTGCGGAAGCGTTCCGCTACGTGTCCCTGCCGCATCTGTGAGCCGTCCGTGAGCTGTTCGTGCATCCCCTCACATCGGACCAGCTCGCCGCGGCCGGACAGATCGCGATGGCGCTTCGTACCCGCATGAAGGTGCCGCGGGACACCTGAGTGGCGGAGCCGTCCACTTGCGTGATCGGCCCAGACCGTCATCGTTCTCGATGTCCGGCTTCGAACGATCGTCGCTGCCTGCATGGGACATCATGGACAGTGGAAAACAGCGTCGGGCTTGGGCAACTGCTTCGGGGCGTGGCGCGGTCGCCATCCGGTATCCGCCCGGCGGACGGCCCGTTGCGGGCATTTGGCCCCGAAGCCTGTGACAATATCGGCGGTGAGCGCAGGGCTGCGTGCTGGGGTTGAGGTAGAGGACGAGCGACATGAACCGGCCACCAGGAATGATGGACGTTGCACGTGAGGCCGGCGTCTCGCACATCACGGTCTCCCGGGTCATCAACGGCCATCCGTCGGTGCGGCCGGAGACCCGGACCCGAGTCGAGGCCGCGATCCAGAAGCTGGGCTACCGCCGCAACAGCGTGGCCAGGGCCCTCAAGAGCCGCCGTTCGTCGACGATCGGAGTGGTGATCGTCGGGTCGGAGCTGTTTGAGTTGCCCCGCATCATTCTCGGAGCGGAGACGGCTGCCAAGCAAGCCGGTTACTGGGTGAGCCTGGCGAGCTGGCAGGGTGAGAGCACCACCGGTGACCTGGTGGAGACGTTGCAACGGCTCACCGATCAGTCGGTGGAGGCGATTGCGGTCGTGGCCGACCGCCCTGTCGTGGTGGAGGCGCTGTCCGGCCTCGTTTTCGGGGTGCCTGTGGCGGTGGTGATGTCCGGCAGCGTACCCAACCCCGATCTGAGCTTCGTCGAGGTCGATCAGGAACTGGGCGCCCGTCTGGCGGTTCGGCACCTTCTCGATCTCGGACATCGGCGCATCGCCCATCTGACGGGTGCCCTGCGCACCTTCGACGCGCAGGCGCGCGTCGAAGGTTGGCAGGCCGAGATCGCGGCCGCGGGAGCGGAGGGAGCCATGCTGGAAGGGGACTTCACCGCGGAGAGCGGGTTTCGCCTCGCCCACGAGCTCTGCCTGGGCGACGCCGGTCTGCCGACCGCAGTCTTCGCGGGGAACGACCAGATGGCCATGGGAGTGCTGGCCGCGTTCGCGGAACGGGGCGTCCGGGTTCCGCAGGACGTGTCACTCGTAGGGTTCGACGACATCAAGGGGGCCGGATACCTCGTGCCCGCCCTGACCACGGTTCGACAGGATTTCGTCCACCTCGGCAAGAGCGCCGTCGAACTGCTCCTGCGGATGCTGCGCGGAGAGCAGGCGGTGCGACAGAAGATCACGCCGGAGCTCGTCGTGCGGCGCAGCACCGCTGCTCCGCGCGTGGGTTCCTGACCAGGCTCTATTGCCGCCGAACGAACTCCCACCGCAGACGGGTCAGTTCATGGCGACGTATCACCGCACCATTACCCGGCAGGGATGATCATTTACTGAGGGATCCTAGCTAGTGCCGTCAGCTGCATCTTCCCGTCCGTGCCGCCGGTTTCGGCCTGTCCGGGGGAGGTTGAAACCGGCGCGTAGTCAAACCAGCGTATGTGTGCTTCAGCCTTTGCGGCTACGGTGTTGCCCGTGCCGTACAGACCTATGTGGACGCCGACGAACCCCCCGGCTCGTTCCGTGCTGAAGAAGGGCCGCTCGATGCTGCCGAGGGTTGTCCAGGTGCGGTCTTCGACGCGGAAGGTGTAACCGGACTCGTCGCTGTCCACCGCGAGGACGACCTCGTCGGCCGTCACGGTGACCGCCGCGAGGCGGGTATCGGTGCCTGCCTCGCGGGCGGTGAGCACGACGTGAGGAATTCCTGAGGCGTCGACGGTCAGGGCCAGAGTGGCGTGCTGGTCGTGGTTCTGGAAGACGGCCAGCCCCGCTTCCTGGGTCGGTGCGCCGGCGGTGAAGCGGATCCGGGCACTGGCGCGCAGGCGCAGATGCTGCTGGCGGCGGGCGATGAACGCGGGGGTACCCGTTGAGCTGAGGGGCTCGGGGGACAGGCGGATGGTCAGGCCGCCTTCCCCGGGACGGAGCGAAACGAGATCGTCGACCGGTCCGCGCAGGCTGTTCCATTCCGGGCCGAGTGCGGTGCCGTCGAAGTGGTCCCGCACTCGGCCGTCCTGGTGTGGGCCCGCGGCTGTCGCGGGGGCTCCGGCGGGCAGCCGTTCCGACAGTCGCACCCGTCCGGTTTCCGGTGCGAAGACGGGACCTCTGGGGGTCCATTCGACCGGTACGAGGAACACCTCGCGGCCGAGCGTGTGCGTGCCGCCGGTCGGCCGCACAGCCAGGGCCACGGCCCACGTTTCCCCGGCGGGCGTGTCGACGAGGTCGACATGGCCGACGTTGTGCACGGGCTCTGCCGCGCCGCGGTGGCGGTGAGTGAGCAGGGGGCTCCTGGGATCCGTGGCATAGGGGCCGGTGACGGTGTCGGAACGGGCCGCGGTCACGGCGTGATGGTGTTCGGTGCCCCCCTCTGCGGCGACCAGATAGTACAGACCGTCGCGTTTGTACAGGTGCGGCGCTTCCACCCAGGCACCGCGCATCGCGCCGTGCCACAGGACATGGGTCGGGCCGACCAGGGCCAGGGTGTCGAGGTCGAGTTCGCGCATCCACAGCTCACCGGGGCCGGTCACGTCCGGCTGGGCGGCGTCGCGGCAGGCGGTGAACCAGCAGCGGCCGTCGTCGTCGAAGAACAGCGAGGGGTCGATGCCATCCGCGTCCAGCACGATCGGGTCGGACCAGGGGCCGGCCGCATCGGAGGCGGTGCAGAGGAACGTGACGCTGCCCTGGCGGCCTTTCGCCAGGGTCGAGACCACGTAGAAGGTGCCCTCGTGATGACGGATGGTGGGAGCCCAGATGCCGTCCGAGACGTCCAGGCCGGTCAGCGACAGTTGGGAGGACCGGTGCACCACGTGACCCAGAGGGCTCCAGCGCACCAGGTCCCGGCTGTGGAAGACCGGGATCCCGGGGTAGTACGCGAACGATGACGTGACCAGGTAGAAGTCCTCTCCGACCCGGCAGATCGACGGGTCCGGATGGCTGCCGGCAAGAACGGGGTTGGCGAACGTCGGCACGAGGGCGCACTCCGAGGCAGGTGTGGGGGTGGAGAGGGATTGGTCGCGGCACAGGCCTTGACAGGTTGTTAACGTTAACATCAGGATCCGGACGAAGAACACAGGCAGGCACCACACGTCGAAGGAGACGTGAAATGACCGCATCACCCCCGCCCTCCGTCCGGTCTGACCGTCCGCGGCGGCGCCCAGCCCCCGGGAAGCTGGCCGCCGCCGCACTGGCAGGCGTTCTCGCGGCTGCCTCCCTGGCCGGCTGCTCGTCCGGCGACGACTCGGCCTCCGACGGCGGACCGGTCACGCTCCAGTTCTGGACCTACACCCTCAAGGGCGGGGATCCGGCGGCGAAGGCGATCGTGGACAAGTACCACCAGGAGCACCCCGACGTCACGATCAAGCTGTCGGAGGTCGGCGGCACCCAGGAGACCGCCTCCAAGCTGCTCGCCGCCGACAAGGCCGACGACACCCCTGACGTCGTGCAGCTCGAGTACCGGGCCCTGCCGTCCCTGGTGGTGGCCGGGGCGGTGAAGGAGATCACCCAGGACGTCGCGAGCGTCAAGAACAAGATCGAGCCGAACATCTGGGACCTGACGACCCTCAACAAGCAGGTCTACGGCGTTCCGCAGGACATCGGGCCCATGATGTTCACCTACCGCAAGGACCTCTTCGCCAAGTACGGCGTCAAGGTCCCCACCACCTGGGCCGAGTACGCCGACGCAGCCGAACAGATCCACAAGAAGGACCCGCAGGCCTACATCGCCAGCTTCTCCACCAGTCAGTTCGAGTTCTTCGCGGCCCAGGCCGCCCAGGCCGGCGCCCAGTGGTGGAGCAATGACGGCAAGAGCTGGACCGTCGGCATCGACAGCGAGCCGTCGCTGAAGACGGCCGACTACTGGCAGGACCTGGTCGAACGGGACCTGGTCAAGGTCGAGCCGCTGTTGACACCGGAGTGGAACGCACAGGTCAACGACGGGAAGATCCTCAGCTGGGCTGCGGCGGCATGGGCTCCCAGCGTCCTCTACTCCGTCGCCCCCGACACGGCGGGCAAGTGGGCTTCGGCGCCGCTGCCGCAGTGGAAGGCAGGAGACCCTGCCGTGTCCTTCCTGGGCGGCTCCACCTACCTGGTGCCGGCGAAGTCGAAGCACGCCAAGGAGGCGGCGGACTTCGCGACCTGGCTGGGCGCCTCCGACGAAGGCTCCAAGCTGCTGCTCGGCCTGGACATCTACCCCAGCGGCAACGCCGGCCGCGCCGTGACCCTCACCCATGAGCCGCCCAAGCTCATGCCGCAGCAGAAGGACTTCTACAAGGTCGCCGACCAGGTCATCAAGAACACCACCATCCCCGTCGTGTGGGGCCCTGACGTCAACCTCGCACAGAGCGGGTTCACCGACGCCCTGAACAAGGCCGCATCCAACAAGACCTCGTTCCGCGACGTGTACCGAGCGACCCAGAAAACGGTGGTCGGCGATCTGAAGAAGTCGGGCTACACCGTCACCCAGTAACGAGGACCGGGTCCCGGTCGCTCGCGTAACCCGGCCAACCGAGAACTCCAGGACGCACTATGTCACGCACCGCCGCCTCGCCTCCTGCACCCGTCACCACCTCACCGCCGAGACGCCGCAGGCAGATCCGGACGCAGGCCACACCATGGCTGTTCGCAGCTCCTGCCGTCCTGTTCTTCTCCATGTTCCTGATCATCCCGATCGGCTACGCGGTCTACCTCAGCTTCCGCGGGTTCCGTATCCAGGGCGGCGGTGCGTTCGGCCGACGGGTCGAGACCTTCGTCGGGTTCGACAACTACCAGGCCGTCTTCACCGATCACGAATATCTCGCCGGGCTCGGCCGGACCCTCCTGTACGGCATCGTCGCCGTCCCCAGTGTTCTCGCTCTGGCGCTGCTGTTCGCGCTGCTTCTGGACACTCCCCGCGTCCGTGCCCGCAGCTTCGCCCGGACCGCCATCTTCCTGCCCTACGCCGTGCCCGGCGTCATCGCCAGCCTCCTGTGGGGCTTTCTGTACCTGCCCAGCACCAGCCCGGTGAACTACGTAGCCGGCAAACTCCACGCGGGTCCGCTGGACTTCTTCGGTTATCCGACGCTGTACTTCGCCCTCGCCAACATCGCTCTGTGGTCCGGCGTCGGCTTCAACATGGTGATCATCTACACCGCGCTGCGGTCCATCTCACCGTCGGTCTACGAGGCGGCCCGCATCGACGGCGCGAGCGAACTGCAGATCGCCCTCCGTATCAAGATCCCTCTCGTCGCTCCGGCCCTGGTGCTGACCGGCCTGTTCTCCGTCATCGGGACCTTGCAGCTGTACAGCGAACCGGCCACGCTGCGGCCGGTGACCACGTCCATCTCCTACACCTGGGTACCTCTGATGAAGATCTACCAAGAGGCCTTCACGAACGACGATCTCGGTGGTGCCGCCGCCGCCTCCGTCGTCCTGGCCGTGGGCATCCTCGCCCTCTCGCTGCTCCTGCTGCGGGTCCTTCAGCGCCGTACCTTCGGAGACAACGCATGAGCGCCCCCACCCGGGAACGCGCCCTCGCCCCGGTCACCCGCCCGTTGTCCCAGCAGGATCGCCCGGCGCGGCCCCTGCTGCCGACGATCGCCCTTCTCCTCGGCGCGCTGTACTGCCTCACCCCCGTCGTGTGGGTCGTCGTCGCCGCCTCCAAGACCCCCCGCGAACTGTTCACGAGCTTCTCCTTCACGCCCGGTACCGGCCTGCTGCGCAACTTCACCGACCTGAGTACCTACGCCGGGGGACAGTTCTGGCGGTGGGCGGCCAACTCCCTGTTGTACGCGGGCCTCGGCGCGGTGGCATCCACCCTGGTCTCCGCCATGTGCGGATACGCCCTGGCGAAATTCCGCTTCCGCGGCCGGGAGGTCCTCTTTTCCGCCATCCTCGCCGGCGTGCTCGTCCCCGGCATCGTGCTCGCCGTCCCGCAATACCTGCTCATGGCGCGGCTCGGACTCGCCGGAACGTACTGGTCCGTACTGTTGCCCGTCGTCATCAACCCGTTCGGCATCTTCCTGTGCCGGGTCTATGCCGCCTCCGCGGTGCCCGACAGCACGTTGGAAGCTGCTCGTCTGGACGGCGCCGGCGAGGGGCGGATCTTCGCCTCCATCGCGCTGCCCATGATGACCCACGGTCTCGTGACGGTCTTCCTGCTGCAGTTCGTCGGCATCTGGAACAACTTCCTACTGCCGTTCGTCATGCTCTCCGACCAGGACAAATACCCCATCACGCTGGGCCTGTACACGTTCCTGTCCAAGGGGGCGGGGGACACCGACCTGTATCCCCTGATCATCATGGGCTCGGCCGTCTCGGTCCTTCCTCTGATCGCCCTGGTCCTGAGCCTGCAGCGTTTCTGGCGCGCGGATCTCCTGGCCGGAGGCCTGAAGGGGTAATCCGGTCCACACCCACCGGGCCGGCCCCGACCCACCGCCCGGCCACGCCCGGGCGCCGTGCACGTCCCACCGTTCCTAGGGACTCAGCGGGAGCGAGTCCTGCATCCAGGACCGCTGTTGCTCAGCCGCGTGCTCCGAACGGTGTTGGGCACGCTGGTCGCCCGCGTTCGCTCCGCTGCCGGGCGGCACGCATCTGGTGCGGCCGGCCGCATGCTCCGCCTCCGTGCGGGCCGTTTCCGGAGCGCCGAGGGCGCGTCGGCCTCCGGTTGCGCGCCGACGACGCGCACCGCAGGCTGCTCCTATGGACCGCACCCCGAAGGGCAGCGTGCTCCCCCTGCTGGTGACGGGCGCGGCGGGTAGCGTCGGCGCCGTCGGACGAACCGTGGTCGAAATTCTCCGGCAACGGGACCTGCCCGTGCGGGCCATGGTGCGTCGCGACGACGAACGGGCGGAGGCGCTGCGCGCGACGGGTGCCGAGGTCGTCGTCGGAGACCTCACGCGCGCGGGCGATGTGGCTGACGCCCTGTCCGGTTGTGGACGGATGTACTTCGGCATGGGCGTGTCGGCGCAGTATCTGGAGGCTGCCATGACGGTGGCGGCCGTCGCGCGCGCGTACGGGCGCTTGGAAGCGTTCGTGAACATGTCGCAGCTGACCGTCTCCGAGATGGACCTCACCAGCGACTCCGAGTCTGTGCAGCAGCGGCAGCACTGGCTGGTGGAGCAGGTCCTCGACTGGTCAGGCATGCCCGTCGTCCAGGTCCGGCCCACCGTGTTCCTGGAGAACCCGCTGTTCCGTGTCGGCTTCTCCTCGATCGCGAAGGACGGAAGCATCAGGTTGCCCTTCGGCCAGGCGAAAACGTCCCCTGTAGCGGCCGGGGATGTCGCCGCGGTCGTGGCGGAGATCCTGGCCGATCCGGCCCCGCACACCGGCCGCATCTATGAACTGACCGGCCCCCGCTCCGAGGACATCTCCGCCATGGCGGCTGAGGTTTCCACAGCTCTGGGCCAACCCGTCAGTTACACCAACGTCGGCCTGCAGGAATGGATCGACGACGACCTCAGATCGCTGGGGCTGCCGGACCACGTCTTCCAGCACATCTCCACCATGGCTCGTCTTCACGCGGAGAACCGATACGACCGCAGGGCGGACGGCGTCGAGCGGGTCACCGGGCGGCCTCCTATCGGGGTCGCCGAATACGTTCGTGAGAACCCCAGCCTGCTCAGCTCCTGAAGCCGAATCCTCGCGGTTCGGGTCGCGCAGTAGATGTCAGAAGAAACGCACTTCACCGAGGTCGATACTGACCATCAGATGGGTTCCGGCAGACCCGCAGGCTCGAGACGAAGGGCGACGTAAGTTCTCTTTCCCCGCCCTGAAGAAAGAGTCCGGCGTGGCCCTCCCCGAGTACGGCGGCGCCGCGGACACCTCGCCTCGACCCCGGCTTCCAGCCCCTCTCGCCCCGGCCGCCGTCCACGGCCGGTCCTGGAACGCAAGCACTGACCACCGGTCGCTTCGTACGCCACCCGGGTGCACCGCGCGGCGTGGGCGAGACGAAGGTGAGCCCACCGCCGACGCGGATGATGGCGCCGTTATAGAGGGCGGCCTGGCCACCCTCCGCCTGGCCGCCGACCGGGGTGATCTGCAGCCAGTTGGTTCCGTCGGTGGTCCGTGCGAGTCGGCCGTCCGGTGTGGCCGCGTAGAGCCTCCGGACGCCACCACGTCGCAGAGCGCCCCGTCGCCGAGCCCGGTGTCGCGCGCATCCCACCGTCCGCCGTCCGCGCGCCGACGGAAGAGCCCGCGGCTGGTGGCGGCCCAGACGATGCCGGGTGTTGTGGGGTCGAGTGCCAGGGACCGGACGGCCGCGCCCGCGTCCTCGATCGTCTCCAGCTGCCAGGGGTCGGCAGCGGCCGCTCCGGTGGCCGCGAGCGCCGCGACCGCCGCGGCGGGTCCGGTCGCGACCCGGACACCGACGCCTTGTACGGTCCCGGCCTGCGCCCCCGGGCCGATCGGCGGCCGTTCGCCGGTCCCCACATAGGCCACGTCGGTGGCCGGGGTGTCCCACTGCACGGAGATGGCTCCAACAGCCGGGAGCGCTGAGGTCTCCCGGCCCGCTGTTGGGTCGGTGGTGGTGCTCGTCAGATGTTGGCTGCCGCAGCGAATCGGGTGGCGACGTCTTCCCAGTTGACCAGGTCCCACAGCTTGGTGACGTAGTCGGGGCGGACGTTCTTGTACTGCAGGTAGTAGGCGTGTTCCCAGGCGTCGAATACCAGGAGCGGGGTGCTGCCCTGGCCGACGTTGCCGTGGTGGTCGTAGACCTGCTCCACGATCAGGCGCTTGCCGAGGGGTTCCCAGGCGAGCACGCCCCAGCCGGAGCCCTGGACGGACGCGGTCGCGACGGTGAGCTGCTTTTTGAATTGCTCGAAGCCGCCGAGGTGTTCGTCGATGGCGTCGGCGAGGGCTCCGTCGGGGCGGTCGCCGCCGTCAGGGGAGAGGTTCTGCCAGAAGATCGAGTGCAGGACGTGGCCGGAGAGGTTGAAGGCGAAGGTCTTCTCCAGCCCGACCAGTGAGGTGGGCGTGATCTGGTCCTTGTCGCGGACCTCGGCGATCTGTTCGAGGGTGTCGTTGGCGCCCTTGACGTAGGCGGCGTGGTGTTTGGCGTGGTGCAGTTCCAGGATCTGCCCGGTGATGGCCGGCTCCAGCGCGGCGTAGTCGTAGGGCAGGTCGGGAAGCGCGTAGGTGCCCATCAGGCACGTCCCCTTTCCGGGTGAGTGATCGTCCGGGGACAGCCTATGCCACTATTGCGAATAGCTTGCAACAACGAATGGAATGCATCAACATGATCTGTGGCGGGGTCGGCCCGTCAGTCTTCGGTGTCTGAGCGCCCTTCCGTCCGTTCGGCGCTTCCTTCCCGGAGAGTGATCGTCTTCTCACCCGGCGCCCGCCGGACTCCGGCCGGCCCCGCTGTCGCGTGCGTGGACAGTCTCTGGCAGGCGTCGACGGCGGGTGGGACAGCGTGATCAGGGCCGCGATTTCGGGCCGGCGCGGGCCAAGGTGATGGCCGTGACTTTGAGAACGATCAGTTCCGCTCGGCTTCGCGGGATGCCGGTTGGCCGGTGCGCAACCCCGCTGGCCGACGGGGACGCGGTCACGCCGACCGGTCCCGTTCCAGGCTTCTGATCAGCAACGTCCTGCGCCTGCGAGCCCATGGAGCCCTGCTCACCGTGTTACTGGGGCGTCGAACGCGTGCCGGGCGCGGTGGGCGCGGGTTTCCGGGCCCGAGACACTCCTGTCGGCTCGGTAGAAGAGTTGCTGGGTGAGTGTGTGCGCATCACGGACGCCCGCCTTGGGCGTCAAGACGGGCCTCAGGCCCTCCTGGAGACACTCGAACAAGCGCTCGATAAAGGTGTTGCGAGCGGAGACGAAGCAGCGTTGCTCGATGTGCACCGCAGCGCATGCGCGAGAGGGCGACAGGCGACCCCCGCCCGCGCATTGCGACGTCTCCAGCGATCACGCAACACACCTACTGGCTTTGCTCACGAGTTGCGCCAGCGTTGGTGGGGGAGTTCGGGAGGCGCCTGGGCGGTCACTGTGAATCGAACAGTTCACAGGATTCGACAGCGCCCTGCGCGTCGCGAGCGCCTCCCGGACAGCTCAGCGGGGCATGCCGACGGCGCGGGAGATGACGGTGTCGAAGGCACGGTCGGGCAGGATGCGGCGCAGGGCGATGAGAGGGCGGGCGCCGAAGCCGGTGGCGTGGCGGGTCTTGGAGCGGCGTGCGGTGACGGCTTTGCCGATGGCGTCGGCGATGACGCTGGGCGGGGAGTTGCGCTTGGTGTTGGCCTCGGAACGCAGGGAGGAGGCCACGGCGGCGGCCTGCGGGGCATAGGCGCCGTCGGCGGAGGACTTCTCCAGCTTGTCGGCGGCAATGCCGCCCCATTCGGTGGCGATGCCGCCGGGTTCGATCACGACGACGTCGATGCCGAAGGGCTTGGCCTCCAGCCGCAGGCAGTCACTGAGGGCTTCCAGGGCGAACTTGGTGCCGTGGTACCAGCCACCGAGCGGGGTGTAGATCTTGCCGCCCAGCGAGGTGACGTTGACGACGGTGCCGGATCGCTGGGCGCGCATGTGGGGCAGGACGAGCTGGGTCAGGCGGATCGCGCCGAAGACGTTGACCTCGAACTGGTAGCGGGCCTCGTCAAGGGGGACGTCTTCGAGGGCGCCGTAGGAGCCGTATCCGGCGTTGTTGACCAGCACGTCGATGCGGCTGGTGTCAGCGGTGATCTTCTCGATGCCGGCGCGCATGGAGTCGTCGTCGGTGACGTCCATCGCCAGCGGCCGGATGCCGCGGTCGGCCAGCTTCTGCAGCCGGTCGGTGCGGCGGGCGGCCCCGTAGACGGTGTAACCGAGCTCGTGGAGCTTGAGGGCGGTGGCCTCGCCGATGCCGGAGGAGGCACCGGTGACGAGGGCGGTCTTGGAAGGCATGGCGGAGTCCTCACGAATAAGATGAACTGTGGTTCACCATCTATACTGAACCTTGGTTCACATTGATGCAAGTGGAAAGGCAGGCACCTCCCGTGACCCCAGCCAGGGCGCCGCGCGCCGACGCGGTCCGCAACCGCAAAAAGATCCTCGCCGCCGCCGGAGAGCAGATCACCGCGCACGGCCCCGAGGTAGGCATGGACGAGATCGCCGCCGCGGCAGGCGTGGCCGTGGGAACCCTGTACCGACACTTCCCCACCAAGACGGACCTGGTCGCGGCGGTCGTCGCCGCATACGTCGCCCGCGTCGCCGACGACGCCGAGACCGCGCTCGGCCGCGTCCAGGCCGGAGCCCATGCTGTGGACGAGCTGACCGCGTTCCTCGGCCGCGTCATCGAGGCGTCTGCGACCGACCGCGCGGTCAAGGCCGCCGCCCAGACCCTGGGCGCGGAGCCGGGCGACCGCGGCGATGAGGACCGCGCCGGTGCCGCTGTCGCCGCCCTCATCCGAGTCGGCCAGGCCGACGGCGACATCCACCCCGACGTCACCGTCAGCGACATCTACCTGCTGTTCTCCACCGCGCCCACCGACCAGCCACGCACGGCCCGCGCCCGTTGGCTCGCCCTTATCACGCCGGGGCTGACCACCCGGGCCCGGCAAGCAGGCAACTGACGCAGGGAGGCTCGGACATCGGGTCAGACGGGTGCTGTGCTTCTCGTGAACATCGAACACGGTTGCGCCAGCGTTCTGTTCAAAGTATTGATCCAGAGCCACGCAACGAAGCCGTTCGCACGCTTCCGAGTGGTTATTGAGCCGTTGAAGCAAGTTGTAGCGCCTGTCGGGAACATCAGGCTTCATGACAGTCCGTCAAGATGAGGTGCGGCGGTCCGTGCAGACCGCGGGGCCAGCGCGGCCGCCTGGGCGTGATGGAGGCCCGGCGCGGCTGGCTCGGACGGCACCGGTGGTGCTGGCCCAGCCCACGACGTTGTGCAACCTGGACGACACCTACTGCTACCTGCCGGAGCGGGCGGTGGCCCGCCGTATGACGGCGGAGGTCGCCGATGCGGTCGCGGCGGGAGTGGGGGAGTGGAGCAGGGAGCATCCGGTGGCGGTGCTGTGGCACGGCGGCGAGCCGTTGGCTGCCGGGGTAGCGTACCTGCGCTTTCTGATGGACCGCTTCGGGCAGGGCGAGGACCATCTGGTCACCCACGCGGTGCAGACCAACGCCACCCTGATCGACGAGCGGTGGTGCGAGCTGTTCGCCACCCGCGGTATGCGAGTCGGTGTCAGTCTCGACGGCGCTGGGAAGGCCAACGCGGCACGCGTGGACCGCCGCGGACACGTGACCACAGACAGGGGCCGCCTGCTGGGAGGCCGACCCCACGATGCGGGTCCGGGAGTTCGACCAGGCCTACAGCTACATCCGGGCCGAACTGGCCGGGACAGCGCAGGCGCGAGCTGCGGCGCCCGTCAATGCCCTGCCGATGGTCACCCATGACGGCGAGGTCGTACCCGTAGGGCCGGACCTGGCGGGGTTCTCTTCCCCCCGGCACGGGCCCTTCACCGTCGGCAACGTACTGCGCACCCCCTCACCCGCCTCATCGCGACGGTTGTTGGTGTGTGACGACGCCGCACCGGGCACGCGCAGGGGTGCTTGGGGGAAGGTATGCGCTGGCGGGTGCATCCGTACGTGGGTACGTGGCTGTCCAGACGTTCACCGGGCCTTGATTGCGGACAGGCCCATTCAGGACCCCCTGGGCTGAACGCCACTCGTCTCGTCATCCAGGGGTCTCGCCGCCGGACATCCGCCACGTAAACACGTGCCCAACTGGGGAGAGTCAGATATGCGCCCATTGCAGAGAATTGTGGTCGCGCTCACGACAGCCTTTCTGTTCGCCGGGACGGGAACCGCACTCCCGGCACACGCCGCACCACAAGAGTGCGATTCGGTCGCGACACTCACTTCTGCGTCGTCGACCGCGAACCAGTTGCCGGGTCTGGTGCCCGTCAACCTCCAGAACCTGATCGGCCCGTTGGCGAGACTTGAGTGCTAACCCTTGAACGTCCTCGGCGTCCGTGCGTAGCGGGTGGGCCATCGCCGAGGTGAGCCATGGCGGACGCCCTTCGGGCGTATCTCCTCCAACGGCCTTCCCGGGCCCGCGGGTGCGGTGCGTCGCCGAGCTCGACGAACCCGCCCGCCTCGTCCCGCCCACCACCGCTGAGGCCTGTACGGTGCCCGCTGTACCCTCAGCCCGACTGATCCCGGGCTGGGAGGCAACGGCCGTGACGGCCTGCCCCGGTTCCTCCTCCGGCTCCGGACCCTCCTCCGGCTCCGGATCCTTCTCGCTCGTGCCGAAGGGCCCGGAGCCGTGGGGGCTCGCGCTCCGGGCGGCATCGCGCCGCCCCCAAGCTGACTGCCAGCCGGCCGCGCGTCACGACTGCGCCTTAGCCCGGGCGAGCTCCTTGAGAACCCGGCGATAGGCGAACGGGACCATGCTGTCGGCAACGGCTCGTTTCACCCGTTGCCGAGACATCCCCGCGGGTGTCCAGGGAGCAGCGGCGGCCGGGCCCCGGATCGGGCTCGGGGCTTCCGCACGGCTTCCAGTGACGTCAGCGTGCGAACTTCTCGACGGCCGCCTGATCGACGGCCGGACCTGGGATGAGTATCCCGCCACGGCGGACGTGGTGGGTCTGTGACCCGGATACGCGTCAAAGAGGGCCGGGGCTGATCTTGAAGCCCTGTTGAGCCCGGCGGTCAGGGGTTTTCAGGACCACCCCGGGCCCCTTCCCGGCGGCCCTGTGACCTGGGCAGCCGGGCCAGCCGCACCGGTATCCGGCGGCAGTATTCGACGAGGCGGCCGAGCCAGGGAGGTAGGTGGGTGGGTGCTGTGCGCAAGGACGCCCCCCTTGCGCCGGTGATGTCGGCTTTACCAGGGGAGCTCGTGGTCTTCCTCGTGGAAGGTGCCGGTGGGGCCGTCCTTGCCGATGGTCGCCATGCGCACGATGACCTCGGCGCTCTCCTCGACCGGACGCCCACCGGGAAAATCGGCAGTGAAGTCGGTGGCGGTGAAGCCGGGCTCGACGGCGTTGACCTTGATCTCGGGCAGTGCCTTGGCGTACTGGACGGTGAGCATCGAGACGGCCGCCTTGCTGGAGCCGTACACGATGAAGGCGTTGTGCGACTGGTGGCGCTCGGGATTGGTGACTGCCCAGAAGGAGCCGAGTGCGCTGGAGACGTTCACCACGACCGGATTGTCGGACTTGCGCAGCAGCGGGATCGCGGCCTGGGTGACGCGGACGACGCCGACGACGTTGGTCTCGAATACGGCGTGCGCGGACTCGGCGGTGACGCCGTCGGCGCCGACGATGTTGTTCGCGATGCCGGCGTTGTTGACCAGGACGTCGAGGCGGCCCTCGCGCTCCTCGATCGCGCCCATGGCGGTCCGCACCGAGGCGTCGTCGGTGACGTCGAGCTGTACGAACCGCGCGCCGAGCTCGGCCGCGGCCGCCTTGCCGCGCTCCGTGCTGCGCGCTCCGACGTAGACGGTGTGTCCCTCCTTGATCAGCCGGCGGGCGGTCTCACGACCGAGTCCCTTGTTCGCCCCGGTGATGAGTGTCACGGTCATGACTGGTTGTTCCTCTCTTCGATGAACCAGCTCGTGTGCCATCCATCGTCCGGCGAGGCGCGGCATTGAGGCAGAGCCCCCGTGATCCTGGGGGTGACAGGACCAGGCAAGCGCCCGGGGACCCGCCTACGCTTTTCTTCATGACCCGCGACACCAACACCCTCGGCGAGTACCTGCGCGCCCGCCGCGAGCTCGTCACGCCGGACAGTGTCGGTCTGCCTCAACTCGGCGTCCGCCGCGTTCCCGGCCTGCGCCGCGAGGAAGTCGCGATGCTCGCCGGTATCAGTGCCGACTACTACCTGCGCCTCGAACAGGGCCGCGACCGCAACCCCTCCGTCCAGGTGCTCGAATCGCTCGCCCGTGTGCTCCAGCTCGACGACGACGGCACCGCCTATCTGCTCAGCCTGGCCTCTGAAAGGCCCCGCCGCGCACGCCGTCGGCCCCGCAAGGAGGCCGTGCCCTCCGGCATCCGCAAGCTCCTGGACTCACTGACGCTGCCGGCCTTCCTGGAAGGCCGCTACTTCGACGTCCTGGCAGCCAACGCGCTGGCGGCGGCGCTCTCGCCCCGCCTGGTCACCGGCCACAATCGCCTGCGCGACGTGTTCCTCGATCCCGCCGAATACTCCCTCTACCCCGACTGGGAGGACGCCACCGCCGGGCTGGTCGCCGGGTTCCGGCAGTCGGTCGGCACGGACACCGACGATCCGCGCTTCATCGAGCTCGTGGGCGAGCTCTCGCTGGCCAGCGACCGCTTCCGCCGGCTCTGGGCCCGCCATGACGTCCACGTCCGCGAAGGCACCTCCATCACACTCGACCATCCGCAAGTCGGCGCGCTCACCCTGAACCGGGAGAAACTCGCGGTCTCCGGATCAGCCGGCCTGCTCCTCGTCGTCTACCACGCCGACGCCGGCACCGAAAACGCCGAGAAACTCAGTCTGTTGTCCTCTTACCAAGCCGTTCCCCACACCCCAGCCCCCACAGACCGCGCCAGCGCGACCCCCGACTGACTCACAATCCGCGCCAGGATGCCCACCTGCGCCCTGCCCGCCTCTCCTGGTGCTCGCCCGCCGTTGGCGCACCCTGCGGCACGTCACGTTGAGGCCCTGGCCGCCCTTGCCCCCGACAAACCGCGCGTCACGGCCCTGAAGGCGCCCTCGTGACCGAACTTTTCGACCACGGCGCGGGTGCGGTCGTCGCGTTGGCTGCCGGGAACCCGTGTCAGCGCAGGGCGTCGGTGACGGCGTCGGCGAGGGGGGCGGTGGGCCGTCCGGTCAGGCGGCTCAGGTCGCCCGAGCCGGTGAACAGCTCGCCGCGGCCCAGGCCGAGGTCGGCGTCGGCGAGGACGTGCGCCAGGTCGGCGGGCAGGCCCGCGCCGGTCAGCGCCTCGGCGAGCTTCTGCGCCGGCAGGTCGGTGTAGGCGATCGGCTTGCCGGTGGCGGCCGAGACGGTGTCGGCGAGTTCGGCCAGGGTGAAAGCCTCGAAGCGGCCGACACCGCTGACGCCGTGCCCGCACACTCAGCACACCAAGGAGGAACCCATGCCGACCGACACCCCCGTGATCTCGGTCAGTGACGCCGAACTGCACGACCTCCGCGCCCGGTTGCGGGCCACCCGCTGGGCCGAGCCCTGGCCCGTCAAAGGCTGGGAGGCCGGTACCGACACCGCGGAACTCCGCCGCCTCGTCGCCCACTGGGCCTCCGGCTACGACTGGCGCCGCCATGAGACCGCCGTCAATGCCCTGCCCTCCCATTTCGCCGACCTCGACGGCACGCCCGTGCACTACCTCCGCTACGACGGCGAACACCCGGACGCGCTGCCCATCGTCCTGACGCACGGCTGGCCCAGCTCCTTCCTCGAACTCGCCGCCCTCGCCGAACGTCTGGCCACCCCGTCCCGGTTCGGCGGGGCAGCCGAGGACGCCTTCACCGTGATCGTCCCCTCCCTGCCCGGCTTCGCCTTCTCGCCGCAGCGGCCCACGCTCACCGGAGCCGAACAGACCCACAACCTGTGGCACTGCCTGATGCACGAAGAACTCGGCTTCGAGCGGTACGCGGCGCACGGCGGAGACCTGGGCGCCGGCATCACCTCCAGGCTCGCCGAGGCCCACCCTGAGGCGCTGGTCGGCATCCACGTGCTCGCCGTGGCCGCCCCGGCTGCCTACGACCCGGACAGCCTCACCACGGAGGAAAAGGACTACCTGGCCTCCGGCGCGTCCTGGCAGGCACAGGAAGGCGGCTACCAGCACCAGCAGAACACCCGCCCTCTCAGCCTCGCCCCCGCCCTGGCCGACTCGCCCGCCGGTCTGCTGGCCTGGATCGTGGAGAAGTACCGCGCCTGGAGCGACAGCGGAGGAGACCTGTCCTCGCGGTTCAGCGACGACTTCGTCCTCACCCAGGCATCCCTGTACTGGTTCACCGGCACGATCTCCACCTCGTTCCGGCCCTACTACGAGTACGCCCACGGCCTGACCCGGCGAGTGGAACGGGTGAACGTACCCACGGCTGTCGCCCTGTTCCCCGCGGACCTGAGCCGGCCGCCACGAAGTTGGGCGGAGCGCACCTACAACATCACGCGCTACACGCACATGCCTCGCGGCGGGCACTTCGCCGCCCACGAGGAACCCGGCCTGCTGGCCCACGACATCACCGAGTTCTTCCGCGACCACCGTTCACCCCTGCCCCCGGTCCCACGGTCCCACGCGTGACTTCGCCCTCGACGACCGCGGCCAGGCCGTCGACGCCTACCTTGCCCGCGCCACCGCCCATCTGCCCGAACCGATGACCGGCCAGCTCGCCCACTGACTGGTGTGCATCGTGAATTCGCAGGTCACGGGTCTGGTGTGAGTGACGACTCGTGCACTCGCGCTGATCGGTGGCCGATGACCATGGTGTAGATCATCGGGCGAGTCCGGTTCCGGCGGGATGCCGGGTTCGGCTGCACTCGCGACCGACTCCCGCCTACGATCCGTCAGCAGGTCGGCACGCCATGAGACCACGGGAGGCTGCGGGGATGCAGGAGCGGCAGTGGATCACCGCTCGCCGGAGCGAACTGGTCGCCCTCGCCGAGCAGTTGACCAAGCAGCTTCAGGAGGTCCAGGTCGAGCGGGACGAACTGGCTATCGCGGAGCGGGTGTTGAACCGCAGCAGCGACTGCCCGGCGCAGTACCCGTACAACGCGGTCGGCACGTCCGCCCTCAACGACGTGACCAGCGGCAGCAACGGCTCCTGCTGCACCAGCCACTTCTGCACCGGGACGTCGGGCTACGACGGCCCGACGCTAGGGCACCCCCGAGGGCCTGGACGCCTTCACCGACTGAGCGCAGGCCGGAACGGACTGAGCACGACCTCCCCGTCGGGTCACGGGGAGCCGCCTGGATGAGGAGTACGTGGGGCCTCCTCGGCAGCATGGAAAGGGAAACGGGTCACGGCAGCCGACCGCTGCCCGTTTTCCCGTCACAATGACCGGACTCGCATACAGCCCCGCCGTTCCGACGTGACGGCGCATCGGGCACCATCGTCCGGAGAACGCCGCCCAACTCACTACGTCCCGGGGGAAGACCACATGAAGCGCACGCTCGCAGTCCTGCTGACCGTCGCCGCACTCACCGCGCCACTGGCCGGTTGCAGCAGCAAGTCGAAGACCGTCACCGGCACCGTCGTCAGCAAGGACACGGACTACGAGTGCAAGACGAAGAAGAAGGGCACGAAGAAGACCCGCAGCTGCCACACCGAGTACGAACTGACGGTCCGCACGAAGGGCGGGGACGAGGAAGAGATCGACGTCAGCAGCAGCGCCTACGGCAACTGCGTCGAGGGGTCGAGCTACCCCAAGTGCATCACGCGCTAGCAGTGAGCAGTGTGCATCGTGAAGCCGCAGGTCAAGGGGCTGGTGTGCGTGGGGTTCGGGGTGCTCGGGCTGGTCGTGGGCGGATGGCTACGGCGAAGATCACCGGTCCCCGGGAGACTTCGCGGTTTGTGAGGACCAGCAGGGCCCTGACCAGGGCGGTCGCCCATTTCGGGTCGGTGCGGACCTTGCCGAGCACGCGCCAGTTCTTGAGGTGGGCGAAGCCGTGCTCGACCGGAGCCCGGACGGCCGCCAGTGCCTTGTTGGAGAGCTTCTGGCCTCGCGTCAGGGGTCGGTTCCGGGCGGCCTTGTAGCCGGTGATCACCGCGGGGTCGGCGTCGGGATCTGTGTCGTCGAGTCCGACGAACCCCAGGTCGGCGACGGCCCCGAGCCCGGCCGTCCGCAACTTGTGCGTGAGCTGATCGTGTCGGCAGGCGGTGATCTCCGAGGTCCGTCCGGGCCGGGTGGCCGAGACCCAGAGCAGTCGGCCCCTGTCGTCGGTGAGCGCGATCACGAGCAGGCCATGGCATTTGCTCTTGCCGGAGTAGTTCTTCCGGTTCTCGTCTCCGCTGCGTCTGCGGGTGCGGATCAACGTGCCGTCCGGCAGCA
This sequence comes from Streptomyces sp. NPDC001315, assembly GCF_042896175.1. Classification (NCBI taxonomy): domain Bacteria; kingdom Bacillati; phylum Actinomycetota; class Actinomycetes; order Kitasatosporales; family Streptomycetaceae; genus Streptomyces; species Streptomyces sp. NPDC001315. Next base: position 187,359 of record NZ_JBIAWZ010000011.1, read on the forward strand.
AGATCCCGCCGCCCTTTCGGACGATCTTCTTCAAGGCACGGTCCAGACGTGGGGCGCGGGCGGCCAGGAGCCCGACGACCTCGCACACCCGCCGGGTAACGGTGGTGCGGTGCACCCCGTTTCCACCGGCCAGATCGCCGGGCCGCTGGTCACAGCGCCGGACCGCCAGCACGATCCCCGCGATCCTTCCCGCGGGCAGGGCCCGCCACCGCGAGCCGATCTTCTTCAGATAACCGCGTATCAGGTCGGCGAGATAGTTTCGCGGTGCGGGCGGCCAGGAAAGCGGCGACGGGGTCGGCTGTGGCGGGGGCGCAAGGCCACCATTCGGCAGTGGTGCCATGGTCTTCTCGGATGTAGGGGTGCCAGTGGTTGTCGGGACCGAGGCGGATCTGGATGCCGTCGTCGTCGGCGGTGAGGCGGTTGCGCCACACGCGCAGCCGCGGGGCGCCGTCGGTGTCGTGCGTGGCGTCGGGGTCGGCGAGGGCGGTGCGGGCGGCGGCCATGGCGGCGGGGTCCGGAGTGAGCGGTGCGCGTGCGGTGGCGATGCCGGCCGGTCCGCCGTGGCGCAGGGCGTGGACCAGGCGGGTGAAGTCGAGCGGAGGCACACCTGTGGCAAGGACGAGCCGATGGAACCAGTCCTCACTGACATTGGTCGCGGCGAGGCGTACGGCGTCCTCGAGCGGGGCGTTGGTGAGTGAGGTGGTGTGCCCGGCGGCGAGGCCGCGGGCCCGCTGAGCGGTGTCGCGGGTGAGGGCTTGGAGGTCGTCGAGGGTGAAGGGGGCGCCGGGTGGGGGAGTGGTGGTGAGTGGGGAGGGGGCCGCCTCTGATTCCCTGGGCGTGCCTGTGGTGGTCTCGGGGGCGGGCAGGGCGAAGGTGCCGTTCCAGGAGGTGAACGCGTCGCGGGCCGACACGCCCCGGCCGCGGGGTGTCTCGCTGCTTTCCGTCGCGGTGCCGGTGAGGGCTTGGCGGTGGGTGCGCAGTTCGCTCAGGACGGCGTCCTTGGTGCGGCCGCGGAGGGTGAAGAGCCAGAAGGGATCGTCGTCGAGGTGAGCGGCGGTGGCGTAGCACAAGGCGGCGGCGTGCTTGCAGGGGTAGCCCCAGTCCGGGCAGGAGCATTCGGGATCGAGTTCGCTCGCCTCGGGCAGGAGAGGAACGCCGGCGGTGCGGGCGTCGGCGACGAGGTCGGCGGGCATCTCGCCGTCGAGCAGGGCCGCGGTGCGGCCGGCCTGGGCGGCGATGGCGTGGAGGAGGGTGTCCCACTGGGTGTCGGTGAGGACGCGTAGGTGCACGGCGGCGTCGTAGGGCCAGGGGGTGCTGCCCTCGACCTTGGCGCGCAGCAGGCCGGGGACGGCGGTGACCGGGCCGACCATGCCCTTGCGCGCGTAGGTGCGGCCGCGGGAAAGGCGGCCGGCGTCGAGGGTGGAGGCCTCCAGGGCGTCCACCCAGGCCTGGCCCCACCAGGTAGCGGCGAAGGCGCGGGTGCCGGTGCGGGGGGCCTTGCGTGCGGGGGTCATGCCTCGAACTCCTTGGAGAGTGCGACGAGTTCGGTGAGTTCGGCGTCGGAGAGTTCGGTCAGGGAGGCCTCGCCGGAGGCGATGACCTGGTCCGCGAGGGCACGTTTGGCGCCGAGCAGGCGGGCCACCTTGTCCTCGACGGTGCCCTGGGTGATGAGCCGGTGCACCTGGACGGGGTGGTCTTGGCCGATGCGGTAGGCGCGGTCGGTGGCCTGGTCCTCGACAGCCGGGTTCCACCAGCGGTCGTAGTGGATCACGTGGGTGGCGCGGGTGAGGTTGAGGCCGGTGCCGGCAGCCTTCAAGGAGAGCAGGAAGACGGGGAAGTCGCCCTGCTGGAAGGCGGCGACCATCTCCTCGCGCCGGGGGACGGGGGTGGCGCCGTGCAGGTAGCGAGCGCGGACGCCGCGGTCGGCGAAGTGCCGCTCCAGCAGGCGGCCCATCTGCTTGTACTGGGTGAAGACCAGAGCGCTCTCGCCTTCGGCGACCACCGTGTCGAGCAGTTCGTCGAGGAGGTCCAGCTTGCCGGAGCGGCCGGACAGGGGTCCGGTCTCGCGCAAGTAGTGGGCGGGGTGGTTGCAGATCTGCTTGAGCGCGGTGAGGAGTTTGAGTACCAGGCCGCGGCGGGCGATGCCGTCCGCCTTCTCGATGAGGACCATGGTCTCGCGGACCTGCGCCTCGTACAGGGCGGCCTGCTCGCGGGTGAGCGTGATGGGGTGGTCGGTCTCGGTCTTGGCCGGGAGTTCGGGGGCGATGCCGGGGTCCGACTTGCGGCGGCGCAGCAGGAACGGGCGGGTCAGGCGGGTGAGTTGCCCGGCGGCCTGTTGGGCCGCTGCGGCGGTTTCCTCGTCTGGGTCGGTGCCGAGCGCGCCGCGTTCGATGGCTTTCGCGAAGCGGTCTCGGAAGGCCGGCAGCGGGCCGAGCAGGCCGGGGGTGGTCCAGTCGAGCAGTGCCCACAGCTCGGAGAGGTTGTTCTCCACCGGGGTACCGGTGAGCGCGACGCGGGCGCGGGCGGGCAGGGCACGCAGCTCGCGGGCGGTTGTGGAGTAGGGATTTTTGACGTGCTGCGCCTCGTCGGCGGCGACGAGCGACCACTTGACCGCGGCGAGCCGCTCCCGGTCGCGGCGCAGCACCCCGTAGGTGACCAGGACGAGTTCGTGCCCGGCGAGGTGGTCGAGGGTGCGTTCGCCGCCGTGGTAGCGGCGCACCGGGACGCCGGGGGTGAAGCGGGCGGCCTCGCGCTGCCAGTTGCCCAGGAGCGAGGCCGGGCAGGCCACGAGGGTGGGCCCCGCGGTGTCGGGATGTTCCTGGCGGTGCAGGTGGAGGGCGAGCAGGGTGATCGTCTTACCGAGGCCCATGTCGTCGGCGAGGATCCCGCCGAGGGTGAGACGGGTCATGTCCGCCAGCCAGGCCAGGCCCCGCTGCTGGTAGCCGCGCAGGGTGGCGGTCAGGCCCTCCGGAACCTGGACGGGGGCGCGGGCCTCGGGGTCGCGCAACCGGACGACCAGCTCGCCGAACGCGCCGGCCGCCTCCACCGCGACGCGCTCGCCGTCCCATTCCACTTCTCCGGTCAGCACCGCCTGGAGAGCGTCGAGCGGGGCGAGTTCGCGGGTGCGCTGCCGCTTGAGGCGGGCCACCAACTTCGGGTCGGCGACGACCCACTGGTCGCGGAGTTTGACCAGCGGGCGGCGGGCCTCGGCGAGCAGATCGAGTTCGGCGTCGGTGAGCTTCGTGCCGCCGAGCGCGACATGCCAGGAGAAGTCGAGCAGGGCGTCGCGGCCCAGCAGGGTGTCCACACTCGCGCCGGGAGCGCTGGCCGCCCCGATCTCCGCGCGCGACTCAAGCGCCTTGACCAGCTCGCGCGGCCAGTGCACGCGCACACCCGCCGTGCGTAGCGCGTCGGTGGCATCTCCCAGCAGTTCCATGGCCTCTTCGTCGTCGAGTCGGAGCGCGCTGGGGGCGGCCTCGGCCAGCAGGCGGGTCAGCGGCTGCCAGGCGCGGGCAGCGCGGCGCAGCGCGAGCAGTGCCTCGGCCTCGGCGCGCGGGCCGAGCAGGCGCTGCGCGCGGTGTGGGTCGGCCCACATGTCCGCGGCGTCCAGGACCAGGGACGCATCGGCAGCGGTGCGCAACTGCAGAACGGCCTGGAAAGAGCGGCGCCGCCCGGCCGGAGGTTCCACCCTCAGTTCCACGCTGACCTGCGCGGCCCGCTCGGCGGCGGCCTCGGCCGCCCACTGGGCCAGGCGCGGGTGCAGGGCGGTGGTGCGGTCGGCGTACGGGTTGCCGGGCACGGCCCAGCCGGCGGCCGGGGTTCGCGGCAGAGCGTCGGCGAGTGCATCGCAGAACTCTCGTACCAGGACGGCCGGTTCGGCGATGCGCGGCGTCCCGTCGCCGGTTCGGGGCGCGGGGAGGTTGTGGGCGTACGGGGGCAGAGCGGCGGCCAGCGCGTCCAGGTCCCGCTTGCCGCGCGTGCCGGGCGGCCCGAAGCGCCAGGTGGTGTAGGTGTCGCTGGTCAGCGCCGGATACAGGCGCCCCTCGCCGAGCAGCTCCAGGGCGCGGTGGGCGACGGCCGACCATGCGGCGAGCGACGGATGGACGCCGCAGGAGGGCAGGTCGAGCAGGAGCGCGAGCGTGTCGCCGGGGGAGAGCGCGCACCCTTCGAGGGTGCGAGTCCGTACCCCGCCGCCGTGCGGCAGGACCACTGACAGGCGGACTTGCTTCACCGCCTCGGGTGCTGCGGCCTGGGCGGCCGCGCGGCGGGCATCGGCGTCGGGGTGGTAGAGCACCAGACGGCCGAGCCGGGCCGGCAGTCCCGGCTCGGCCGGGGTGAACACGGCGGCCCAGCCGCCGGCGGCGAGGTGCTCGCGTGCCCAGGCGACGGCGGAGGGATCGGCAAGGGGCGACGTCTGGGCGTCGATCTCTCTGACGAGCAGGCTCACTTGGTGCTCCTCGCGGTGCGTACGGTGTTCCGGTCGGCCGGGGTGGAGACGGCGGTCCTGCCACCGATGGTGAGGTGCTCGCGTGCCCGGACGGCGGCAGCGGGGCCCGCGAGCGGTACACCCCCGACGTCGATCTTGCCGAGGAGCAGGCTCATGTGGTGCTCCCCGCCTTGAACGCGGCCTTCCGTAGCCGCTTGGCCAGGGCCTTGTCGACGGGCTTGGCGGCGTCGGCCAGTGCACCGAGCACCTCACCGGCGTGCGGATGGCCGGCGCGCCACAAGTCGTCCGCATGCTCGGCCACCTGGTCGAGGGGACGCGGCCTCGGCCCTGCCAACAGCCTCTCGCGGAGCGCCTGTTCACCGCGGCGGGCGAACGGCAGCGCGCCGTCCACCAGCATCCACTCCAAGCCCCACGCGGCCTGCCCGTCGGCGGGCTCGCCGATCCGGCGCAGCATCGAGGCCGCCGCGTGCGAGCAACCAGTGACCTGCGCGACGGCCGCCTTACGCAGCACCGCCTTCGCCCGCCCGGCCTCGTCCGCCTCCAGCACGGCCGCCAGCACCCGCGGGGCCTCGAGTCGGCGCAACGCGTCGGCCGGCTCCGTACCGGCGCAGGCGTCCACCACCTGCACCGCCGCGTCCGCCGCGGAGCGTCCCGCCAGCCAGCCCGCCATCTCCGCCGCCGCATCCACCTCGCTCGGATACGAGGGGAGCGCGGCCAGCAGCTCGCGGGCGTCCGCCCCGGCGAGCGAACCGATTACCGGCGCCGGGATGCCCGCTCCTGCCAGCAGCGTGCGCAGGCCGGAGCGGCCCAGCGGGGTGAGCCGGAAGCGGCCGACCGGCAGCGGGTCGCGCCCCCCGCCGTCGAGAAGCACAGCGAGGGCGTCGTCTGCCAAAGCCCGGTCGTCTTCGCACTCGGCGGCGCCGAACAGCTCCAGCGTTCCGGCGACGTCGTCATATTGCTCGGCGAGGAGCGCCGACACCAACTGCCGGGCCGGCCCCCCAGGCAGCCCCTCCAAGCCGCCGGTCAGGTAATCCGCTACGTCCAGCCACTCCTCTTCGGGCAGCCCGTACGCCGCAAGCAGCATCAAGAACACCACTGGCGGCGCCTCCTCGATCAGCGCCCGCAGCGGTGTCAACTCGCCCAGTGGCCCCTCCAGCACGGGAAAGGTGAGGGAGAACTCGATTGCTGCGCCCGCAACAGCCCCCTGCCAGGCAGCCAACAGCGCCGCGTCGTCGCCCTCCTCCGGCACCTCGTCGCCGACGTACGCGCGATTGCCCTCCACCTCGACGAAGCCGCAGTTCAGCGCCCATTCCCAGGGCAGGTCCACCAGTTCCATGTCGCCCGCGCTGCGGATTCTCGCCAACCGTGCGACACGTTCCTTCGGATCGCCCCATTCCTCAGGGTCGATGCGCCACAGCTCGGCCTCCTCCACAGCCTGCCGGGCGAGCTTCGGCCGCAGCACCCCCTTTGGGGTCAGCTCCCGACCGTCGCCGCACCACTGACCCAGCCGCACCGCTGCCATGAAGACGGGCGTCTCGCGCACCGCGCGGGCCAACTCCGACTCGACGGGCAGCCGCACGGCCGGCAGCCGCACGTCCGCGGCGTCGAAGAGGTCGGACAGCGACTCCTCCTCAGCCGACCTGTCACCGACATCACCGGGCAGCGGATGCAGGTCGCCGCATCCGCAGAGGTACATCCCCGCAGGTACGCTCCGCGCGCTCCGTTCGCTGCGCCTCGCCCGCCGCGTGCCTGCCGCCCGCCTCAGCCGGACCTCAGCGAGTGCCCGGGTGACCTCGGCGGGGCCGAAGGCTGCCGGGTCGAAGTCCTCCTCGTACATGCCGGCCAGCACTTCGTCGTGCAGCCCGTCGTACTCCACCGACTCCTCACCGCCGTGCCGGATGAGCGTGGAACGCGGGCGCTCCCCCGCCTCGTACCGCTGCAGCAGCTCCGCCAGACCCCATACGCCACCGAGGTCCTCGGCGGCGGGCATGGCGCGTCGCCCACCCGTGCACAGTGCGAACTCCCCCTCGCCCTGCCCGGCGGGGCGTACCTCCTCCACCGTGATCCGGTGCAACCAGTCGTCGCCGAAGTCGTAGGTGTAGTCCATGCGGTCGCCGGTGCGCGGCAGGACGTCCGTGAGGGCAGCCTTCGCCTCGTCAAGGGCAGGGACGCCGAAGTCGTCCGGCGGGGCATACCGCCCACCCGAGGGATCCTCGAAGGCGTGCAGGTGTATGTCCTGCCAGCCGAACGCCACTTGGATCACGTCGTGCAGTGAGCCCAGCGAAACGTCCGAGGGCACCACAATGCGTCGCCACACCGGCGGCTTCATCCCCTCCAGCTGGACCTTCAGCTGGTGGACGGAGGGCGTGTCCTTGCCGGAGCTGGGCTGGGCAGTCATGAGCTGAGGGCTTCCCACTTGTCGCAGGCATACGCGCGGCAGCGCGCCGCGCGCCCGCCGCCGTACGCCGAATGGCTGATGGTGGCCATTCTCGCAGCCGCGAACCGCCGGACTGGCCGCTCGACGGAATCCCACCCGGCTGACTTGCGTGCGGGCCGCATCTTGTGCTTTGGCCTGCCGTGCCGCAGGGCGTCGCGCTGTGCGGCAAGGAGAGCGTGCGGCAATCGGCATCGGCAGGACGACGTTCCGGTGCCCGCCTTGGCGGGGTTTCGCGCGATGACGGTGACCGTCGAGAGCGGGCGGTCATCGGCCGGTGTCAGGGTCGAGCCGGCCCATCAGGGGCGTCCGCGGCGTCCTTGCGCGATGCCGGTTCCTCCGGATTGCTCACCGAATCGGTGCCTCACTCGTCGGGGACACGATCCTTGACAGGTTTGCGGCTTCAGGGGCAGAAGCGGCCCGCATCGTCCACTCCGAGGCCGTGGAGGATGTTGTTGAGGTCGGTGGGGTTGTACTCATGGTTGAGGACGGCGCAGAGTGCTTTGGCCAGGTCCTCACCCTGCAGTGGGATCTTCAGGGTCTGGTATCCGACCATGTACTCCAGGGTCTGGCCGTGGATGGCGAGGATTCCGGGGGAGACGCCCGGCACGATCTCCGGATCGGCATCGTCGCTCACCTTCACCGGGTGGAAGATGTCCGCTCCGTAGGAAGTGGCGTAAAAGACACCGGAGTTCAGGAACGTCACCCGCATGTCGATGTCCGGTGTGGAGACGGACCAGACGGGCTCCGCGCGGTCGAATGTCCACAGAGACGTCCATCCGAAGGACGACACCAGCAGTCCGTCGCCGCGGCCCAGAAACGCCATCTGGCCCTCCTCGTACAGGGTTCCGTAGACACTGGTGTCCACGCCCGCCTCGACGGCGCCCAGCCGACGGGTGGCTCCCTGCCGCAGCCGCCACAGTTCTATGCGTCCGTCCTCGAAGAGCACGGCCACCTCGCCCGGATGCTCCGGGCGTGCTACCAGAGCGAGGCAGGTTTCGCGGGCCAGGGGGTTCTCGCCGCGGGCGGCGCACGGCGCACCGGGTATGAGTTCGGGCAGTGCCGGACGGCCGGAGAGGGAGAAGCGGTACAGCCCGTCCTCGGTGAGTACTGCGACGTCGGAGTTGCTCAGCGGTGCCGCGTCGAGGACCGGCCGGGCGGGACCCCGGTGCGGCATGGTGAGGATCCGGGGGGCGGGGTCGGACAGCCGGAAGTAGCCGAGTCCGTCGGTGTTCCAGAAGCCGAAGTACGCGTCGTCGGTGGTCAGGGGGCCAGAGCCTTGCCAGTCGTCGGCGTTCGACGAGGTGGTCAATCTGGTGCGCGGTCCGTCCGTTCGCCTTGACACGACGGTCAGGACAGACTCCTTGGCGTACTCGGACTCCGTCTTCGCATAGACGGCATGGTCGTCCGTCAGCAGCATGGGTTCGCTGTCGTAGTTCCTCACTTCTGCCCCGGAATCCGCCGACACGGGTTCGCTGGCCGATCGTACGAGATCGTTTCCGACGCCCCAAAACAGCCAGGGGGAGGCCCCCGGACGCGTCACCACGACCGTCGGCAGGCCCACGGTGTAGCCGAACTGCTCCGACGGGGAATGGGCTTGGTACGCTTTGTCCTCACGAAGGTCGAGAACCGGGGTCGAGCCGTCGGACCGCGAGCTGAGCAGGAAGCGGCCGGAGAGGTCGAAGGACCAGCCGGAGAAGGGACTCGACTCGCCGCCCGAAACGGTCGGCATGCGCGGTGACAGCCGCCCGGCCTCGTCCAGCAGGTACGCGGCGGTCATCGTGTAGTCCCCGTCCGTGACGACGATTCCCCTGCCGCCCGGAGCGAAGGAGGCGGATGCGACGTCCGGCAGCGACCAGTGGGGCGCGCCCGAAGAGCGCGCCTCGATCCCGACGGACGCCCGGCCGGCCCGGGGGCCGTCCCAGGTGAGTGCCACGTCGCCGCTGTTGGTCACCAGGGCTGCGTCGGTCACACAGCGGCTGCCCTTCGGGCGACCGGTCACGCTGTCGACGCGCCGGGGATCTGGCTCCGTGGTCCAGACCGTGCGCCAACCGCTCGCCGTGCCGCACGACTCCGCGCTGCCGCCCGTCACCAGATGCAGCAGCCGTCGGCCGTCGGGCGAGAAGTCGAGGCGCAGCGTCGACAGGCCCTCGGTGCTGCGCACTGGTGCCCACCGCCCGGCCGCCGCGCGCTTCCACCGGTGCCCCACTGGTTCCCAGATCGCGAACTCGCCGTTGCCTGCCGCAACAGCCACGCGGTCTCCATCGTCGCTGACGTCGACCGCGTCGGCCTTCTGTGGAACCCCGCTGAGCCGTACGACCCGCTCGGTACCCGAGTCCGACACCGTGACGACCGAGACTGTTCGTCGTTCCCCGTGCGGCGTCACCTGAACGAAGACGTGGCCGTCGTTCGAGGCAGCGAAGTGGCTGTTCCCGCTCTCGCCGATCCCGTCCTCGACCACCGTCGTACCCGCCAGCGCCATGTACTGGTTCAGCAACGCCGCCCGCGCCTGCGCAGTGTCCGACCGCCGCCACGCCTCCAGCGCCAGCGCGATCGACTGCGACGGAGCCGTACCCAGGCGTGCGTCGGCCTCGGAGGCCAACACCCGTGACGCGATCTGGTCGTTGGCCGCCCGCTGCTGCTCCGCCTTCTGGAAGGAGAACACCGCCAGCACCCCCGCCGCCAGCGCCAGCAACGCGATGCACGCCGTCGTCACCCGCAGCCGTCGCACACCCCGCCGACGTCTCCAGTCGCTCTGTTCGATGTAGGCGAGCTCCTCCTTGCCGATGTCCGGGGCGCGCCGCGTCCGCCATTCCAGGGCCCGTTCCAGCACCGCCCCGCGCATCAGTGCCCCGGGGTCCCGGTTGTTCTGCTGCCATACGGCGGTCGCCGCGCGCACCTGTTCCTGCCAGGCGCGGAAATCGCGGGTCTCCTCCAGCCAGGCCTGGGCGCGGGGCCACTGCCGGATCAACGACTCGTGAGCAAGGTCGACGATCTCCTCGCCCTCCGCCGTGTGGTTGAGGATCACCAGCCGGGTGAGGCTCAACGCGTGGGCAGCGTTGCGGAGTTGGCGGTCAAGGCCGTCGAGGCGAGCTGGCATCCGAACGAACTCCGACTTCTCGTCCGGGCGAGCCAGCTGGGCGAGGAGCCGGCGCAGGGTGTCCTCGCCGAGGTCGGCCAGGGCGGGCGCGACCGACTGTTCCGCATAGGCCGTCAGCGCGCCGCCCACCCGCCCGAGGGATTCGTAGGCCGCGTGCGTGAGAAGGGTGTGCCGACGGCTCTCCCACAGGCGGGTCAGTGCGAACTGAACGAGCGGCAGGCAGCTCGGCTCCGCCTCCGCGTCGTCCACGATCCGCTCCGGCAGCCCCGGTTCGAAGGCCAGGCCCGGGACCCGGCCGGCCGAGCCGGTGATGGCGCGCAGCAGCGCGGGGCGATCGAGCGGCGCGATGATCTGCGTGCCCTCGCTCAGCAGCCCGGCCATCCCCGGCTCGACCAGGCCGTCGAGCGAACCGTGCCGGAGAGTGGCGACGACACGGAGCGCACGGCCGGAGGTGGGGTGTACGGCCCGGGTCATGGCAACGGCCAGGGCCAGCAGCCGGCGGGCCTCGTCGGGCTCGGCGGCGGCGACCTCCTCGAACTGGTCGAGGAACAGGACGTGGCCCCGGTCGCCGCTGCGAGCGAGGAGTTCCTCGGTCAGCAGCGCTGCGGTCTCGGTCAAGCGTCCCTCCACGGTGTCCGGTTCGACCGCCAGCGCCCGTGCCAGGGCACGTACGGGGCGGGCACCCCGGATGGGCCGGAACGCGGTCACCGAGTAGCCCCGGGAGCGAAGTTCAGGTAGCACACCCGCGCGTACGAGGGAGGACTTGCCGCTGCCCGACGCGCCGACGACGGTGACGAAGGCGTACCGGAGTACGGTGTCGGTCACCCGGCTGACATCCGTCTCCCGGCCGTAGAAGAACTCCGCGTCCTCCTCCCGGAACGGCTCCAGACCCCGGTACGGACAGCGCCGCAGTCCGGGCTGCAGTTCGACCAGCGTGGCGGACGGCACCAGGTAGGCGGTGTCCTCGCGTTCGCCGCGGGCCGTGGCCACCACCATGCCGATGACGCCGCCGAGTTCTTCGTCCCACACGGGACACCCACTGAATCCGCGGGAGATGCGGCGCAGCCGGTCGTACTCCTCGGACAGCGCGATCCACCCGGCACCGACTCGGTCGCGCACGCGCCCCTGCGCCCACTGGCCGTGGTCGCTGCCGGCCGGGAAACCGAGCACTCGGAAGCGGTGCCCCCACATCTCGCCGCTGCTGACCAGTGGCACCGGGCGGACTGTCTGGGGGAGTTCCTCGGGCAGCCGCAGCAGGGCGATGTCCCCGCTGCCGTCTTCGCCGACCGGTTCCCAGGAGGAGACCCTGACGGGGTAGGTCCGCTGTGCGTGCGACGCGTGATGCAGCAGCGGGAAGTCGAGGGTGACTGTGCCGTCGGGGAGGTCGCGGGACCGCTCTGCGTGCTCGGTGCCGAGCGCCTGCGCGACGACGTGCGCGCAGGTGCACACGGTGTCCGGCGCGATGAGGAAGCCGGCTCCGGCGACGGTGCCGTCCGGCGCCAGCACTCTCGCGACCGCCGGCGCAAGGCGGTCGACGGCGCTGGTCATGATGGGCCGGCCGCGCTGGAGGAAGCGGAGTTGTCCCAGGTCGCGGTCACCGTGAAGCTGGCCTCGGTCGCCGCCCTGGCCACCACGACTCCCGCTCCCGCCACAACAGTGATGCCGAACTGCACGGTCACGGCCTGCGGTACGGTGGCCAGTCCCCGGACCGTGTCGACGACCGACTGCAGGGCCGGGCGTACCCCGGAGAGCGCCTCGTCCAGGGACTGGGCGCCTTGGCGCAGACCGTCGGCCAGCCGTCCCACCCGGTCGACGCCTGGCGGCGCTTCCCCCTGCACCTCGACCAGCAGCACGCTGCCGTCCGCCAGCGCCAATTCCCCCACGTACGACATGGGTCCCCCTGACCAGCCGTCATCCACAGCACTGTAGATATTGCAGCCAGTAACACCCATGAGCACAAGATGCGGAGCGCGGAAGCCGGGAGGGGTGGGGGGTGCCTACCGGACGTCACACGGCGGTGTGGCGGGCGCCTTGGCGCTCGGCGGCTTTGTCGTGCGTTTCGCTGTGCTGCGTGACCATGCGTGCTGCGGGAGACGGTGCGCGCTTGGCGGCAAGGACGAACAGCGGCACCAGGCTGAGAGCGGTCACCACGGTTCCGACCAGGGGCGGCCCGGTCAGGCCGGGCGGTCGTCCGTGCCGTCGTAGATGGGGGCGTGCAGGGCGTGCCCGAGCGCGTTGGCGGCGGCGAGGTCCCGTCATTTTGCAGTGGCAGCGGAGGCCAAGCCGAACACCATGGGGCGTCAGCGGGCGCAGGCCATCGCCGCCGGGCTCCCTGACACGGAGCACGATCTGGCCGGCCATCTGCTCCGCGTTCGCGTCGTGAGCCGTCCTGGCGTGCAGGCTCGCTGAGGGGCGAGGCGCTGGGTGGCGTGCCCGCCCTACTGCGGATGCGTCTCGTCGACCACCCAGGACAGGTATGCCTCCGACCCCCCGGCGGACCGTCCGAGGTCTTTCGGCCGTGGCAGCCGTCGCGGTACCCGCCGCACCGCGACCTTCGTGGGCCCCGGTGCGGTGGGGCGCGTTCGGGGTGGGTCAGGCGGTGGACTCGTCGTCGTGGACGGTGACACGGGCGTAGTTGTGGCCGATCACTGCGCCGACGGGCACCGAGACGTAGATCTTGTAGACGGTGTCCGCGGTGGACTGGACGACGGTGTCGTCCACGACCGGCAGTCGGACTGTGCGGGACGTGGTGCGGGCCGGGAAGGTGATCTTCCGTGCGGCGGTGGCGAGTTGGGTTCCGGTGCCGGCCACGGACTGGAGGTTGACGGTGACCGGGGTGCGGGAGGCCGAGGACAGGGTGACGGTGACCGGGACGGTGCCGGCGTCCTCGGCGGCCGAGGCAGCGGCGACCGAGACCTGCGGCAGGTCGCTCGGTCCGCCACTGTCGGCGCGGACGGTCTGGAAGGCCACGTCGGAGAGGTAGACACCGCCCGCCGTGGCCGGGGCGGTCAGGGTGATGCGGCGGATGTCCGACAGGTCGACGCCGTGTGCCGTACGCAGCGGCCAACTCACCGTCTGCAGCCAGGTCTTGGGCAGCAGGGTGCTGGTGCCGGAGGACGGGTTGCCCTTCAGGGCGTCGCTGAGCGAGGAGACGGCCACGGCGGCCGTACGGCCTTGGCCGTCGGTGAGCTGGACGGTCAGGTCGGTGTCCGGCCCGGTCTCGTCGACGGCGGCGCGGAACGCGAGGCTGTCGTACCGGCGGACGTCGCGTGAGCCCTTGGGCACGTCCACGACCACCTCGGCGCGGGTTTCCGCGCTGTCCGGCCAGGTGAAGTGGAGCAGCGGGGTCGCCTCCACGTTGCCCGCGTAGTTGGCGGGGGTCCAGGACGGAAAGCGGGAGGTGTAGGTGGAGGTGGTGCAGGCGCCCAGGGCGCTGATGGTGGGGCGGCCGGTGAAGCCGGCGCAGTAGGTGCCGGTACCGCCGGTGACGGTGACATCGGGCGACGGGCCGGTCAGCGGCGCGATGTCCGAGCGGCTGCGGCCGGGCGCCTGGACCTCGGTGTGCACGGTGGCCGCGCCGACCGTCGTCGACGTGCCCTGGCTGCCGTCGAACAAGGGCAGGAAGCGGTCCTGACCGCCCAGGGTGAGCTGGAAGAAGCCGGACATCAGGGCCGTTCCGACCTCCGACTGTTCGGCGGCCGTCAGTCGGGTCGTGGTGGACGAGCCGCTGCCGCACACCGCGTCGGTGGAGGCGGACCAGTCGTCGCTCGCGGGGGCGACGGCGACGCCGGGCGTCCACTCGGTGTTGAAGAAGTTGTGGTCGGCGCCCCTCACCATGAGCGAGGAACGCAGCACGTCGTCGTCGGCACCGGAGTAGCGGGTGTCGTCGAAGAAGTGCTGGCCCTGCTGGTTGGAGACGTCTCCGTCGCAGTAGGGCAGGACGACCGCCATGGCCACGTCCGGCAGGGTCTCGCGGCCGAAGTCGATGGGGGCGAGCGGGAGCACTGCCTCGATGCCGTACGGGTGGGCGCGGCCGGCGTTGAGCAGCGCCGCCTTCACCACGCCCTCGCCGCCGCGGGAGTGGCCCATGAGTCCGACGTGGGACAGATCCAGACGACCCTTCAGCAGAGGGCTCATGCCGGGCGCGATGCCTTTGTCGGCGCGGGCGAGCAGGTCGAGGTGGTCGAGGACGAGCTGGCCGCGGGCGAGGGTGCCGGCGTCGTCGGTGTACGAGGCGTCCTGGGAGTTGATGCCGTCCGCGCTGATGGAGACGACGGCGTAGCCCTGGGAGGCGAGGGTCTGGGCGGCGTCGTTGTAGCCGAGGTAGCTGGGGATCGGCTGGTAGCCGTCGGGGCAGGGCCAGGCGGTGTTGTTGGTCTTGGCGGTGTCCGCGTTCCAGCAGGCGGAGTGGCGGCCGTGCAGGAAGAGCACGACGGGGCGTTCGCCCTTGGCGTCGGTCGGTATCCAGACGGCGGCGCGGAGTTCGACGCTGCGATCGCTCAGGCCGCTGAGGGTGGCGGCGGTGTCGCCGAAGTCGTAGTCGGCGCGAGCCACGGTGTAGGGGCCCTGCGCGGTGGCGGCGGCGGTGAGTGCGGCCGCGTCGGCGGTGGGCTTGCCCGGGCGGCCGGTGCCCTTGGGCGCGTGCCGGGACAAGGTGGTGGTGTCGGCGGTTCCGTTCCAGGCGACCTGGACGTCGTCCGGGTGGGCCGCGCGCGGGTCGGTGGTGACCAGGGTGAGGGTGCGGCCGTCGGCGGTCTGCCGGGCGTAGCCGAGGGAGGCGCCGTCGACGGCGATCTCGGGGACTGCGTCGCGTACGGGCAGCGGGTCGATCAGTTCCAGGGTGAGGTGGTAGCCGTCGCCGGACTCGGTGACGGACCAGCTGCGGTCGGCCGCGGAGCCGGTCACGGTGGCGGCGGGCTCGGGGGTGGCCGATGCCGCCATGGAGGTGCCGGTCAGGGGAAGACTCAGGGCGAGGGCGGCGACGGTTACCCGCACCCGGCCTGCGGCCCGGCCCCGTCTCGGGCGGCGGGGACTCGGTATGGACATGCGGCGGATCCTTTCGTGCGTGATCGACGCCGCACGGGGAGGGCGAACGCCAGGTCGGGTGCGACGCCGGACAGCACGCAGATCATCACCGCTATTGATCACCCGAATGTCGTTCTTGTTTCCCAGTGATCAATTGAGACTGGTGTCGTTCGGTTCGCGATGCCCTGGATGGGTGCCATGTCCGGGGCGGGGGTGCCAAGTTGAGGGGGCCGGATCGTCCGCGGCACGCCGCCCTCCATGTGCCGGGCGGTCCCAAAGGCCGACGTCGGCCCGATCCCTCAACCCGCAACGCCGTCAGGCCTGTTCGGTTGGATCAGGAGGTGGAGGGGCCGCCGACCTCGGGGCTGCGAACTACGGCCCGCTACCCGGTGACCCCGGCATGGGCCAGGCAGCGGGCCAGGCCCGAGCGTGAACGGACGCCCAGCTTGCGGTAGACGCGGGTGAGATGCGCCTCGATCGTCTTGCGGGACAGGAAGAGCGACGCTGCGGCCTCCACGTTGCTGAGACCTTCACCTATGGCGCGCGCCACCTGGAGCTCCTGCGGCGTGAGCAGAGCCACCAGAGGCGGTTCCTTCCCGTGGGCGGCGGAGCGGTGCCCCGCCGCCGCGACCTCCGCCTCGGCTCGGACCGCCCACGGAACAGCGCCCAGCGCGGAGAACGTCCGCTGTGCGAGCAGCAGCGGCTCCCGTGCCGCAGACGGCCGCCGGAACCGGCGCAGCACCTCTCCTCCGACAAGCCGTGTCCGAGCCGACTCGAAGACCATCTCCTTGCCGGCATGGACGCGTTCCGCGACGGCCAGCCAGTCGGCGGCCTCCTCGGCGGACCGCGCGAGCATCACCCGGCATCGGGCGTGCGCGGCCGCCGGCCACGCCAGACCGGTCGCCGTGTCGCGCTCCCGCAGCCAGTCCGCGACCGCGACGGCCCCCTCCCTCGCCCCCGTGCGCAGACAGGCCTCGGCGAGGTCGGCCACCCACGGCATGAGGGTGGGATTGACAAGTCCCATCTCGTCCGCCAGGTCGAACGCTGCCTCCAGGTGCGTACGCGCTGCTTGCGGATCACCGGCGGCGAGTGCGGACGTACCGAGTGCACCGCGTGCGAACAGGCCCAGGCCGCGCAGTCGACTGCCGCACCAGCGCTCGTACTGCGCCACACGCTCCTGGCAGTCCGCGAAGTCGCCGCGAAGGGCGTCCAGCCGCGCGAGCTGGACCAACGCGTAACCCGTCATCGCCAGATGCCCGAACTCCTCCGCCCAGCGCAGCGCCTCGGTGGCGTCCGCGCGAGCCATCGGCCAGCGCGACCACATCTCCACCTGGCACCGCGCCAGCAGCGCGTACGGCAGGAGGGCAGGGGAGTTGTCGCGTCGCATCCCCTCGATCACCGTGTCCAGTACGCGGCGGGCGAGGTCCCCGTCGCCGGTCCAGGACAGGCCCTGCGCGATCTCCATCGTCACCTGACGTTCGTCAGGGCCGGTTCGGCCGCACGTCTCCTCCAGCAGCGCGCGCAGGGTCGTACGGCCTTCGCTCACGTCGCCGCCCAGAACCTGTGCCCGGGCGCGCATGACGGCGGCTTGTCGACGCCGGGTGCCGCGGGTGCCGTCCGCCAGTTCCTCGCAGCGCGCGGCGATGTCGCACGCGTCGCGCATCTGTCCGTCCATCGTCGCGGGCACCACAGCGGCCCCGTACAGCTGAGAGGCACGCGAGCGGTCCACCGACTCCACCGTCCGGGCCGCGCCGACCAGCAGCCGGTGCGCGCGGCCCGGATCTCCGAGCCAGGTGCAGGCCTGGCCGCGCAACAACTCGATGTCCGCGGTGAGCAACGGGTCCCGGCTGTGCGACAGAGCTTGTTCGCACCACTCGGCGGCGTCGCGCGTCGTACCGCCGTAGAAGGCGTCGTGCGCAGCTTCGAACAGTCGGCGGGCCGCGTCTGCGGAGTCCGGCGACAGCTCGGCAGCACGACGCCAGGCGGGCGCGGCAGCCGCCAACGCCCCGTGCTGCCGCGCCTGGCGGGCGTCGGACACCAGGCGAGCAGCGACCGATTCGTCCGGGCCGGGGGCGGCGGCAGCCAGGTACCAGGTCTGCAGTTCGCCCGAACTCAGGGCGGCCAGTCTGCGGTAGACCTCCCGCCGCCGGACCGTGGGGCATTGTCCCAGCACCACTGGCCGCAGCACGGGATGCCGCAGCTCGCAGGCGCCGTCCCGCATCCGTACCAGCCCGGCCGCCTCGGCCGCGTCCAGATCGGCGGTCGTGAGTCCGTCGGACGCCAACGCCCTTGGCAGCAGGGGCCATTGCGGGGTTCGGCTGGCGGCGACGTACACCAGCGCCTCTCGACTGCGCGGCGGCAGCATGCGCAACTGTCCGCGCCACGCCCGCTCCACCAGCGGCCCGGGCGCCTCCCATGAGTCGTCCCACGGCTCGGCTCCGCACGCTCGGGTCCGGTTGAGGGCCGCCGCGTACTCCACCAGGACCAAGGGGTTGCCCCGCGCCAGCCGTACGATCCGGCCTGCCGCCCGATCCGCCCGGTCGAGCGCCTGCCGCCGCAACAGCGTCCAGCACTCGTCGTCCGTCAGCGGCCTCAGCGTGGTGTGCGGCACGCTTTCCTGGATCCCGTCCTCCTCCGGGCCTTCGCGCGCCGCCATGACCAGGGCCACTCGCTCCGTGGCCAGCCGCCGGGCCACGAACTGCAAGACCTGGCGTGACGATGGATCGGCCCAGTGCAGGTCGTCGACGAGGACCAGCAGGGGCCCCGACTCCCCGGCTGCGGCCAGCACGCCGAGCGCGCCCGCGCACACCGCGTACGGGTTCGGCTCGGCCACATCCGTGAGCGCGAGACAGCCCTCAATGGCTCTCCGCTGGGCCGGCGGCAGCTCGCCGAAGTGGCCGCGGAGCGGCAGCAGCACATCAGCGACCACCGCGTACGGCAGCACGGCTTCCGACTCCACTCCGCAGGCCCACAGCACGCGGGCGCCTTGGCAGCGGGCGGCCGCGTGGCGCAACACCATGCTCTTGCCGATCCCCGGTTCACCGCTCAGCAGCAGAGCGCCGCCCCGCTGTGGCAGGGCGTCCACCAGGCCGTTCACCAGGTCTCGTTCGGCGCGCCGGCCGACGAGGGCAACGGGTCCTGCGACGGACGCCACCTCGTCGGGCGCGGCGGGAGCCACGTCGCAGTACGGCCCGTGCGCCGAGGCGAGCGTGGGCCGGCGCACACCCGAGTTGCCCGGTACGCGGACCGGATCGCATGCCGCTCCGCCCGCCGGCCCGCCGGTCATCACTGGTTCTTCCATGACGCCCCCGTACGCCTGCCGCTCCATTGCGGCGGTCCGTGATTTCTCCAGGGTGCCCCCGGGAGGGTGATCGGCGTGGACGGTCGGGACAGCCGTACGACGGCCTCCGTACGGTGCTGTCCGTGCGGTGAGCCCATGGCGCGTAGGACCTGCCGGGTGCATCCGGCGCCGCCGACTCGGCAGGTGGCGTAGGCGTTCCGGCGGGTGTGCTGCTCAAGAATGCGGGAGCGCATGTCCCGGGCGGAGGTAGGGAGTTCCCCGAAGCCGTGGTGCGAGCGTTCGGACATACTCGCGTGTTCTTCGACCGGAAAGGGGCAGGGCATGGCTGAGCAGGGACAGTTCCGGCGGGTGATCACGAACCTCACGCACGGCGGGCATGCGATTCTCGACAGTGCGGACGAGGCGGAGAAGACCGCCCAGACCCAGGAAAGCCTGAGCACGCGCAGCACGGTGGTCCAGGAGTCCACCGACGTCGCGGCGCACGTGGGTACCACTGCTTTCGACTACCTGTTCACCGACCTCGCGAAGAAGTTCCCGGAGCGGCATCTGCCGCAGGACGACGTCACAACGGTGGTCAAAGCGCTGCTCGACCTGGGCTCGGCGATGGTGGAGACCCCGGACGAGGTGCGCGCCCCGGAGCTCAACTCGCCGATTCCGCCGATCTACACCTACTGGGGCCAGTTCGTCGACCACGATCTGACGGCCGCGACCGACCGTGACCTGGTGATCAGCATCACCGATGAGAACCTGCCGCCCGTGCCGCCGGACGAAGTGGTCAAGAAGCTGGAGAATCTGCGGATCCCGGCACTGAACCTCGACTCCGTCTACGGCGACGGGCCGTTCGCGGCACCGGTGGCGGGCAAGGACGCCGTCCCCTACGACGGGATCAAGTTCCGGCTGGGCCTGCTCTCGCCGGTTCCCTCCAGTGTGGGCGCGCTGATCCCTCCGGTCGACGACACAGAACGGGATCTGCCGCGCAAGGCCGACCGCACCCCGCTCGTCGGCGACACGCGCAACGACGAGAACCTGGTGGTGGCCCAACTGCATGTGGCGTTCCTGCGGTTCCACAACGCGGCGGTCGACTGGGTGCGCGACAACGAGCCCGAGTTCGAATCGGACGCCGAGGTCTTCCGACGGGCCAGGGACCTCACCCGGTGGACCTACCAGTGGTTGTGCGTGCACGACTATCTGCACACCGTGGCGCGCCCCGACGTCGTCGACCTCGTGAACACCGCGGAGGGCAACCTGCTCGACTTGGACCGTCGCGGCATCTACATGCCGATCGAGTTCGCGGTGGCGGCCTTCCGCTTCGGCCACAGCATGGTGCGCGGCGCCTACGACTGGAACCGCAACTTCGGCCGCCCCGGCGACAGGGCCCCCGTGTCCACGCTGGACCAACTCTTCCAGTTCACCGGCAGGGGCGGTTTCGTCGGCACGCTGTCGACGCTCCCGTCGAACTGGCCGGCGGAGTGGGACCGGATGGTCGACAAGAACAGTCCGCTCGCCAACCGCTTCGCGCGGTTCATCGACACCAGGCTCGCGCCACCGCTCGCCGACCTGCGCAACGAGGGCAACGACCCGGGCTTGGCCGACCGGATCAAGAAACTGCTCAAGCAGCTCGCCCAGCGCAACCTTCTGCGCGGCTACCGGCTGGCCGCCCCCACGGGACAGGCGGTGGCCGAGGCGCTCGGAATCGCACCCCTCAGCCGCGCGGAACTCGAGCAGGGCACCAGCGACGGGGTCAAGAACGCCCTGGAGGCGGGTGGCCTGTTCGACAGGACCCCGCTGTGGTTCTACGTGCTGAAGGAGGCCGAAGTGAGGGAGCTGGGCCGGCGGCTCGGCGAGGTCGGCAGCCGCATCGTCGCCGAGACCGTCATCGGCCAGATCCGCAAGGACCCCGGCTCGTACGCCAACCAGACGAGCTGGAGCCCCGCGCGGGGCGTCCTGCTCCCGAACGGTAGGCCAGTGCGCACGATCGCGGACTTCCTCCGGTTCGCCGGCGTCCTCTGACCACACGACACCCTTGAGCCGTCCTCCCCATGCCCCCGCCGACCTGCTTCGGCGGGGGCGCAATGGGTGCTCCATAAGGATTTCCCGAAAGCGCCGTACGTCCCAGGGCGGCGGTCTGCAGATCGCCCACCAGACCGTGCTTGGCGATGGGGGGCAGCGGTCCATGACTGTCCCATCCCAAAGGTTCCGACGCAATCCACTGTTCGGCAGGCCGTGTACGGGCGCCTCTCGGAGCCGCGGACAGGGCCATGGGCCCGCGGGTACCCGAGAGCACAGGCGGCCGCGCAACACTCATAGGCCACTACCGATTGCGGGATGAGGTGGTGCTGGATCTCATGGACCCCATGCAGCAGCAAACCTATCCACCAGACGATTCCGTGCCTCCGATGGAGCGATCGCACTGGGTGGCCTTCGCCGGAATCCTGCTATTGGTCAGCGCCCTCTTCAACCTGCTCAACGGATTTGTGGCGATCTTCAATCACGGCTACTACTCGACCGTCTATTCCGGAGGCAACAGGCTGCTCATCTTCAATTACACGGCTTGGGGCTGGATCTGGGTCGCCATCGGCATCGTAATGGCCCTGGCGGGTCTCGGCGTGCTCGTGGGCTCCAGAGCGGCGCGGCTGACGGGCATCTGTCTGGCAGCGTTCTGTCTCGTCGGTCAGATGATCTTCCTTCCGGTCTACCCCTTCTGGTCTCTGCTCACGATGCTGGTGTCCGTGCTGGTCATCTACGGTCTGCTGGCCGAGCCGCGGCACGTGCACGGCGTGCGCTTGTAGCGCAGCGCAGGCCCGGAGGACATTGCCGCATCGGGGGCACGGCTCGCGGCGGTTGTCGCGCCTGTGGTGGCACCGCTACTGGCACCCTGCCCGCTCGGTGTCGGTGGCGCACACCGAGCTGCCGCAGCCGGCCCGTGCCCGGGGAGCAGCGCGGACCGCATTCCTACGCGCCATGGGCGGGCGGTCTGTCGAGTGGCGTGCTCGTCGGCCACTGGCTGGTGGGGCGAGGCCGTGCAGGCGCGGGGCTGGGGGTGTTCCGCCGGCGGACGGTCCGCTCGCTCATCGTGGAGTGGTGCCGCTCGGACAGGCGTGGCACCTGCTCGACGAAGTCCTCTGTCAGCTGGGCCGCAGCCTCGGCGACACGTTGTTTCTCATGCTGGACGCTTACGGTCCTCCTCCTTGACCAGGCCAGGCCAGGCCAGGTCTCAGGCTCAGGGGCGCCAGGCCCGGGCATGCGGTGACGCGGGTCATAGGATGAACTGCTCGACCGCTTTCGCGAAGCCCTCCTCCTCGTTGCTCGTTGTAACCCGCCTCGCCGCGCGCTGGACCTCGTGGCTGGCGTTGCCCATCGCGATGGACAGTCCCGAGTGGGCGAACATCAGTACGTCGTTGGGCATGTCGCCGATCGTGGCGATCTGTTCGGGGGAAATCCGGAGCTTGGCGGACCAGTATTTGACGACACCGCCCTTGTTCGCCTGCGGATGGGTCACATCGAGGTAGTAGGGCTGCGAGCGCGCGGCCGAGACATGGTCGCCGAACTGCGCGCGAGCTGCGACCGCGGCCGCCTCGACGACCTGGTGGTCATCGCTGACCCCGACGACCTTGGCGGTGCCCTGCTCGAGCCCGTCGAAGCCGGGAACGAGCGTGGGCGCGAACTGCACCGTCCAGCTCTCGCGATCCACGTGCGGTCCCTTCACGTCGCGGACGTACCAATCGGCACCCCGGTAGATCCAGACGCTGAGGTCGAACGACTCCATCAGCGCGACGACCGGGGCCACCACCTCCGCGGGAATGACCTGCTGCTCGACAACGGTCATATCCGGGTTGACGATGAGACCACCGTTGAAGGCGGCGAGTTCAGTGGCCAGCGCCAGGGGCTTGATGATCATGGACATGCCGCGGGGCGGTCTCCCGCTGGTCACCGCGAAGAGGACGCCGGCGTCGTAGAGCTTGTGGACCGCACGGACGGCGCGGTCGGTGAGGACCTTGTCGCTCGTGACCAGAGTGCCGTCGACGTCGGCAAGAAGCAGGCGGATCGGGCGGGTTGGCATCACGCCTCCTTAAGCTCTGGTCGCGGCCGGTCCGGTTGGGGAGAGGCAACGGCTCATGGATGCGCGGGACCTGCGGGACGGGTTCCCAGTCGGCTTGATTTCCGAAAGTTGCTGGAGGTTAGCGTCGCGGCTGGCATGAGTCCCAGTCGCGTTCCTCTCGAACAGAGGGGAAGGTCAATGCCGTCGAGGGCGCGCAATGCTTGGATGTACCCCTTGGGCTTCGATATAACCCTATAAGGGTGATGTGGCGAATATAAGGGTCATGTGCGAGTGTAAGAATTATATGGCGAAGCCCATACGGGGTCTGATGTCCAAAATTCACACAACACATTTTGGGCCAGCCCCTGAGGGGAGCGGGCAGTGGCGCAGGCAAGTCCGGACAAGACGGCCCACGTGCTGGGGGTCGACATCGGCGGGACCGGTATCAAGGGAGCACCGGTCGACCTCGAGCTCGGCAGCCTCATCGGTGAGCGGGTCCGGATCCCGACCCCGCATCCGGCGACCCCGGGGGCAGTCACGGACGTGGTCGTGCAGGTGCTCTCGCAGATCGGCGTCCCAGGACCGGTCGGGCTGACGCTCCCGGCAGTCATCCGGGGCGGCAAAGTCCAGACGACGTCCAATATCGACCCGGCCTGGATGGAGACGGACGCGGCCCAGCTTTTCGCACGAGCGACCGGCCGCGACGTGAGGGTAGTGAACGACGCCGACGCGGCAGGGATCGCCGAGATGCGCTTCGGCGCCGGCAAGGGACGCAAGGGCGTCGTCGTGATGGTGACGCTCGGCACCGGTATCGGCAGCGCCGTCTTCTCCGACGGGTACCTGGTGCCCAACAGCGAGCTGGGCCACCTGCCGCTGCACCACGGGGATGCCGAGGACTGGGCCGCGGAGTCGGTGCGCGAGCACGACGACCTGTCCTGGAAGAAATGGGCGCACCGTCTGGAGACGTATCTCGAGCTCGTCCAGCGGCTGCTGTGGCCCGACCTGATCGTCATCGGCGGCGGCGTCAGCAAGAAGGCCGACAAGTTCCTGCCGCACATCGAGCTCAGGACCGAGATCGTGCCGGCGCAGCTGTTGAACGACGCGGGCATTGTCGGCGCGGCCCTCTTCGCCCCGGCCGGGGAAGCTCAACCCTAGTCTGCCGCGCTCGATATGAGCGCAGGGGCAGCACCTTCAGGGAGGCTCGCATTGAGCAACAACGACCTGGAAACACTTTCCGTCAACACGATCCGCACTCTGTGCATGGACGCCATCCAGGCGGCCAACTCCGGCCATCCGGGGACACCGATGGGAATCGCCCCGGTCGCGTACACGCTCTGGCAACGCTTCCTGCGCTTCGACCCGGCCGACCCGATCTGGCCCAACCGCGACCGCTTCGTGCTGTCGGAAGGACACGCCTCCGCGTTGCTCTGGTCGCTGCTCCACCTCACCGGCGTGCAGGCTGTCGACCCCGACTACGAGGTCCTCGGCCGCCCCGCCGTGACCCTCGACGACCTCAGGACGTTCCGTCAGCTCGGCTCGCGCTGCCCCGGGCACCCGGAGTACCGGTGGACCAGTGGCGTGGAGACCACGACCGGCCCGCTCGGCCAGGGCGTTGCGACCTCAGTCGGGATGGCGATCGCCGGGCAGTGGCTCGCCGCCCGGTACAACCGCGACGACTTCACCGTCTTCGACTTCGACGTGTACGCGATGGCCGGCGACGGCTGCATGCAGGAGGGGATCTCCTCGGAGGCTGCCTCGCTCGCAGCCCACCAGCGGCTGTCGAACCTTTGCTGGATCTACGACTCCAACAGGGTGACGATCGAGGGCCACACCGACATCGCGTTCACCGAGGATGTGGCGGCCCGGTTCATCGGCTACGGCTGGAACGTCACCACCGTGGCCGACGCCAACGACCTCGATGCCGTGGCCCGTGCGCTGCACACCTTCAAGTCCGAGAACGAGCGCCCGACGCTCATCGTGGTGCACAGCCACATCGGCTACGGGTCACCGGTCGAGGACACCCCGAAGGCGCACGGCGCGCCGTTCGGCGTGGAGGGCGTCAAGTCAACCAAGCGATTCCTCGGGATGCCGGAAGACAAGGACTTCTTCGTTCCCGACGGCGTCTACGAGCACTTCGCCGCAGGCGTCGGCACGCGCAGTCGCGAAGCCCGGACGAGCTGGGAGGCACGAATCGGGGCCTACTCAACCGCCCATCCCGAGCTCGCCGACGAGCTGAGGCGCATCCAGCGGCGTGAACTGCCGGAGGGCTGGGAGTCGGCGCTGCCGACCTTCCCGGCCGACCCCAAAGGCATCGCCAGCCGTGACTCCAGCGGCCAGGTGCTCAACGCGCTTGCCCAAGCCGTGCCGTGGGTGCTTGGCGGGTCGGCGGACCTTGCGCCGTCGACCAAGACCAACCTCACGTTCCCCGACGCCGGCGACTTCCAGGCCGATGACCGCTCGGGGCGCAACCTCCACTTCGGGATCCGCGAGCACGCCGCCACCGCGATCACGAACGGGATGGCGCTGACCAAGCTGCGCCCGTACTGGTCGGGGTTCCTGATCTTCTCGGACTACGCACGCGGCGCGATCCGGCTTTCAGCGCTGATGGAGATCCCGGTCGTGCACATCTTCACCCACGACTCGATCGGGGTCGGCGAGGACGGTCCCACCCACCAGCCGGTCGAGCAGCTCGCGTCGCTGCGCGCGATGCCGGGGCTGCTGGTATTCCGCCCGGCCGACGCGAACGAGGTCGTCGAGACCTGGCGGATCGTCGCCGCGCTCAGACATGAGCCGGCGGTGCTGGTCCTGTCCCGTCAGGCACTGCCGACCCTCGACCGCTCCGAGATGGGGGCCGCATCCGGGGTGGCCAGGGGAGCCTACGTTCTGGTCGACGCGGCGGACGGCAAGCCCGACGTCATCCTGCTCGCCACCGGGTCGGAGGTGCAACTCGCGCTCGCCGCCCGTGACGAGCTTGCCGCCGAGGGCCTCGCTGCTCGCGTGGTCAGCATGCCCTGCTGGGAATTGTTCGACCGCCAGCCCAAGGAATACCGCGACTCGGTCATCCCGCCCGGGGTCAGGGCCCGGGTCGCCATCGAGCAGGCGGCGACCCTCGGCTGGGACCGTTACGTCGGCGACGGCGGCGCGGTCGTCGGCATGCACACGTTCGGGGCGTCGGCGCCGCTCAAGATGCTGCTGACCAAATTCGGCTTCACTCCCGAGAAGGTCACCCAGCTTGCCCGCGAGTGCGTGGCCGCCGGTAGGGAGCAGGCGTGAACGTAACCCAGGCGCGTCACAAGGTGCTTGCTGTCGCGATCATCCCGGAGCTCGAGAGCGCGACCGACCCTGAACTCGGCCACGACTCGTCCACGAACGCGCTGATCCGGCACTACCGCACGCTCAAGGACCAGGAGGCGTCACATGGCGACAGACAAGCCCATGCAGCTCGGGATGATCGGGCTCGGCCGGATGGGGGCGAACCTGGTGCGTCGGCTGATGCGAGACGGCCACCAATGCGTCGTGTCCGACGTCAACGCGGCCGCCGTCGCCGAACTGGCCGGCGAGGGCGCGACGGGCGCAGACTCACCCCGGGATCTCGTGGCGAAACTGGACAAGCCACGGGCCGTATGGCTCATGCTTCCGGCTGCGATCGTCGACTCCATCCTCGACCAGCTCGAGCCGTTGCTGGAGCCCGGCGACATCCTGATCGACGGCGGCAATTCCTACTACCGCGACGACATCACACGGGCCAAGCGTCTTGCCGGCAAGTCGCTGCACTATGTCGACTGCGGGACCAGCGGTGGTGTCTGGGGGCTGGAGCGCGGCTACTGCCTGATGATCGGCGGCGAGGCCGAGGTCGTGGCGCATCTGGACCCGATCTTCAAGACGATCGCTCCCGGCGAGGGCCGCGCCGAACCGACGCCGAGCCGGACCCGGACCGACGGCACCGCCCCACTCGGGTATCTGCACTGCGGGCCGAACGGCGCCGGGCACTTCGTGAAGATGGTCCACAACGGGGTCGAGTACGGGATGATGGCCGCGATCGCCGAGGGCCTCAGCATCATCAAGCGCGCGGACGCCGGCAAAAGCAGGCAAGAGGTCGACGCGGAGACGACGCCCCTGCGCGATGCGTGGGCCTACCAGTACGACATCGACGTCGGAGAGGTGGCAGAGGTCTGGCGGCGTGGCTCGGTCGTCGGCTCGTGGCTGGTCGACCTGATCGCCGACGCCTTCGCCGGCTCGCCCTCCCTCGACGGCTTCGCCGGGCGGGTCTCCGACTCCGGGGAAGGCCGCTGGACCGTCCTCGCCGCGGTGGACGAAGGCGTCCCGGCACCGGTCATCACCACCTCGCTCTACGAGCGCTTCGAGTCCAGGCAGGCCGGGGAGTTCACCGACAAGATCCTCTCGGCGATGCGTTCCGAGTTCGGCGGACACGCCGAAAAGAAGGGCTGAGGGCTGTGCATCACGAACTCGAGGTCGTCGCCGACCCCGATGCGGTCGCCGGCACCGCGGCGGCGTTCGTGGCGCGGCTGGCCCGTGCCTGCGTGCAAGCCCACGGCCGATTCACGTTCGCCGTCAGCGGGGGGCACACGCCGTGGGCGATGTTCGCGCGGCTCGCACATGAGGACGTCCCCTGGGAGCACATGGCGGTATTCCAGGTCGACGAGCGGGTCGCGCCCGACGGCGACCCGGACCGTAACCTCACCCACCTGCGGGAGAGCCTCGGTGCGGCGCCGGCCGAGGTCATGGCAATGCCCGTGAACGACGCCGATCTTGACGCGGCGGCCGCCGCCTACGGGCGGTCGCTGCCCGGGCGTTTCGACCTCGTTCACCTGGGCCTCGGCCCGGACGGGCACACCGCCTCGCTGGTGCCACGGGACCCGGTACTCGAAGTCGCGGACCGGCTGGTGGCCCTGACGGCGCCCTACATGGGCCACCAGCGCATGACACTCACCTATCCTGCGCTCGCTCGCGCCCAGCAGGTGATCTGGCTCATCACCGGAGCGGACAAGCACGAACCGCTCACAAGGCTCGTTGGCGGAGACCGGTCGATTCCCGCCGGCCGGGTCGAGGCGGCGGCGTCGCTCGTCCTCGCGGACGCGGCGGCGGCCGGCCGGGGTCCTGCTCACGTCGGCGCCCAGCCGCCGACAGGACCATGAGGCCCCGACCCCATTGCCGTGCCGGCCCCGTAAGGAGGACGAGGTGGCTTCGAACTCGTCGAACGTTCCCGCAGACGTGCTGGTCATTTTCGGGATCAGTGGCGACCTCGCGCGAAAGATGACGTTCCGCTCGCTCTATCGGCTGGAACGGCGCAAACTACTGACCTGCCCCATCGTCGGAGTGGCGCGCGACGGCTGGTCCGACGACGCCCTGCGTGACCACGCCCGCGCGGCGATCAAGGCAGCGGGTGAGCCGCTCGACGACAGCGTTTTTGCCCGGTTCGCCGCCCGACTCAGCTACGTGCAGGGCGATTACGCCGACGAGGAGACGTTCCATCGCCTCGCCCGGGCGGTCAACGGCAAGCGGCGCCCGGTCTTCTACCTGGAGATCCCGCCGTCGCTGTTTGCCCGGGTGGTCGGAGGCCTGGCAGGCGCCGGGCTGACCAAGGGCTCCCGGGTTGTCGTGGAGAAACCATTCGGGCATGACCTCGCGTCCGCCCGCGCCCTCAACGCCGAGCTGCGTCAGCTCCTCGACGAGGATCAGCTGCTGAGGATCGATCACTTCCTCGGCAAAGAGCCGGCCATGGACATCCAGTTCCTGCGGTTCGCCAACTCCGTGTTCGAGCCGGTGTGGAACCGCGACCACATCTCCTGCGTGCAGATCACCATGGCCGAGGACTTCGGGGTCGAGGACCGCGGCCACTTCTACGACCCGGTCGGCGCGCTCCGTGACGTCGTGCAGAACCATCTGCTGCAGCTGCTCGCCCTGATGGCGTCCGAGCCGCCATCAGCCGCCGATGCGGACGCGCTCCGGGACCGCCGGGTTGATGTGTTCCGGGCGATCCCCGACGCCGACCCGGCCCACTACGTCCGCGGGCAGTATGAGGGGTACCTGCAGATTCCCGGCGTGCGGCCGCGCTCGCGCACCGAGACCTTCGTCGGGTTGCGGCTGGAGGTCGAGAACTGGCGCTGGTCCGGGGTGCCGTTCTTCATCCGCGCCGGCAAGTCCCTCCCCGAGCGAGTGACCGAGATCCGGATCGTGTTCAAGCGCCCGCCGCGGCTTGCGTTCGCGGAGCGGTTCGCGCCCGAGCCCGACCAGTGGATCCTGCGGATCGATCCGAGCCCTGGCGTGAACTTCCGCATCCAGGCCAAGCAGCCGGGCAAACAGGACACGCAACTGGTGGACCTTGACCTCCTCTTCGCCGCCGAGCTCGGTGAGGCACCCGAGCCGTACGAGCGCCTGCTCAGTGATGCAATGCAAGGCAACGCGAGCCTGTTCACCCGGGAGGACTCGGTGGAGGAGACGTGGCGAATCGTCCAGCCACTGCTGGAGGCACCCGGCGACCCCGAGCGCTACCGGCAGGGGACGTGGGGACCGGCGGACGCGAGCAAGCTCGTCGCCGGATACCCGCGATGGCACGAACCATGGCTGCCGCCGAGGTCTCCCGACTGACACAGCCGTGCCACGCTCCGCAGCTGCTCACGGTGGTGGGTGAGACGTCTTTCGCCGCGCTGTGCGAGGTCAGCCCTGTGGAGCGTTCCTCGAGTGGTCGGCAGTACCGGCGTCTCAATCGTGGCGGCGACCGGCAGGCCAACGCCGCCCTGCACCGGATCGTGCAGACTCGCCTGCGCGTCGACCCGCGCCCCCGGGACTCCTACGAACGCCGCATCAAGGAGCGCAAGACCCGTTACGAAAACGTCCGGTGCCTCAAACGCTACGCTGCCCGGGAGGTCTTCCACCTGGTCTGGCCCACACAGTCATGCCCCCCGTTATAGGGGCAGTGTGATAGCGGGTGACACGGCGAGGCCCGCCAGAAACCCTTCCGACGGGGACCTCCGCGCGGCGCCGTGAGACGCCGAAGCGCTCCGGCGCGGCTTCGGCGTGAGATCGGTTGCGCTCGCACGAGTGGTTCCCGGGAGCGGTGCAGGAACGCCTGCCCGAGCAGCCGACCCGCCGCAGGAAGGCACTCCCCGGTGCGAAATACTCTCCCGATGAGTTCACGCACTTCCCCGGTCAGCCAGCCGATCACGATACGAAGGGCAGTCGCGCGGGATGCCAAACGGCTCACGCGGCTCGTGCGTGGCTCAGGCGCCTACGAGGGCAAGTACGCAGCCGCAGTGGCGGGCTACCGGGTCGGTCCTGATTACATCGAAGCCCACCGCGCCTTCGTAGCCGTCGGCGCCGACGAGCAAGGAGGCCGGGTCATCGGGTTCTACTCGCTCGTCCTCGCGCCACCGGAGCTCGACCTGCTGTTCGTCGCCGACGAAGCGCAAGGACGTGGTATTGGACGGCTGCTCGTCGCGCACATGCAGTCCGAGGCCCGTGCCGCCGGGCTCGACCGTGTCCAGGTCGTGTCGCATCTTCCCGCCGAGGGCTTCTACCACCGCGTCGGTGCAGTGCGGACCGGGACCGCGCTCGCGAACCCGCCCGCCGTGCCGTGGGACCGTCCCAAATTCGAGTTTCGCATTCCCTCGGAATGACGCGGTGTGCCGGTTCGCAGGGCACCGGCTTCGCCTGCATGGTGGCCGGCATGCAGGAGCCGCTGGACGCCGCGCGCTCCGTCTGCAGGTCGCTGGGGCCGTAGCCGGTGGGGGAGTCCGCGGCGGCGTTCGGCCGGACGGTCTGGGGCGCGATGCCCTTCTTCGCCGCCTGCTCTTCCTGGAAGGCGATCATGCCGCTGGTGACGCGCAGGGCGTTGCAGGATGCGTAGCCCTTCTTCGGGGTGCCGGCGCACTGCAGCATCTCCAAGCGGACCCGTCGGCCCGCCCAGCGCTACAGCGTGGGGGGCCGCTGCGGGGAGCGGAGTACGAGCAGGGTGATCTCGCTCGGGGCGAAGACGCGGAAGGGCGGGCCCCAGAAGCCGGTGCCGCGGCTGGTGTAGAGGAGGGTGCGGGTGCCGTGGCGGCTGAGGCCGGCGAGGGCGGGCTGGTCGATGCGGACCAGGTGGTGGAAGGGCCAGATCTGGCCGCCGTGGGTGTGGCCGGAGAGCTGGAGGTCGACGCCGCCGGCTGCCGCCCGGTCGACGAACTTGGGCTGGTGGGCCAGGAGCAGGACGGGGTGGTCGGGGTCGGCGCCGTGCAGGGCTCCGGCGAGGTGGGCGCCGTGGCCGGCCAGACCGGAGGACTCGGCCGTGACGTCATCCACGCCGGCGACCACGAGGGTGTCGCCACCGCGTTCGAGCAGCAGATGACGGTTGCGCAGCGGCTCCCAGCCCAGCTCGTCCATCAGGTCGACCCAGCCCTGGGCCTCGCTGTAGTACTCGTGGTTGCCGGTGACGTAGACCCGGGCCCGGGTGGCCTGCACGGTGCCGAGTGGGGCGGCCTGGGCGCGGCGGCGTTCGGCCGTGCCGTCCGCGATGTCGCCGGTGTGGCAGACCAGGTCGGCCTTCAGCGTGTTGACCGTCTCGCAGACCCGCGCCGACCAGCGGGCGCGGTCCAGCGGGCCGTAGTGGGTGTCGGTGATGAGGACGACGCGCGTGCCGTCCAACCCGGCCCCCAGGCGCGGAAGTTGCACATCCAGGCGGCGTACCCGTGGTACCCGGCGGGCCTCGGCGTACCCCCAGGCGAGCAGCACGGCGGCTACGCCGAGGACCGCCCAAGTGACGATCCGGGCCCGGCTCTGCCCGTCGCCCAGGCCGGCCACGGTCAGGGCGAGGCGCAGCAGGACGCCGAGCAGGACGGACCAGGTGAACAGTACCCAGCTGGCCCCAAGGAGGGTGTCCCCGACGATCGCCGCCCAGTCCTGCTGCCGCCGGCCGTGGCCGCGCACCATCGCGAGCGGCATACCGATCAGACCGAGGACGAACAGGGCGGTGCCGCCCAGCGCCACGGGGAGCGGCCAGTGCTGGCCGGCGTGCAGCAGCACCCAGCAGGGCACAGTCCACAGCAGGACGGGGGCGATCAAAGGTATGTAGCGCATCAGGCGGCGCAGTCGACTCTGCTGGGTCGCATGCACCGCACCGTCCGCGGATCGGGCTTCGCTGGTGTCGGTCACGCTTCCCCTCCTCAAGTAACCACACTACGGACGCGCGCACTGTATCGGGTCGTCCGGGGGGACGTCTTGCCGATCATTGATGCCCATGTCATCGGCAACGTGCGCGACGGGGCGACCGGCCCGAACCCGATCGATCAGGAGAATCGGCATTTCCACCGCGCGCGGGGTGGCCCCTGGCGTGGCGGGCATGAGCACTGTTCGAGCGGCCACGGCCGCTACCTCCTCCTCGACTGCTGTGCGCACACGGCCGCGTGCACGGCGGGGCACGCCCGGCGGAGGCCAGAGCGCCGGGATCGGGCTGGTGCTGGGCGGGCTTTCGTCGCAGGAGTTCGGTGCGGCCGTGGCCACCCCCTGTTCCCGCGGGCCGCAGCCGCCGGAATCGTGCCCCTGCGGCTGGTCCTGTCGGCGCTTCTGAGCCTTGGGGCCGTGAACACGTCTTGGAGCGATGAGACGTTGCCGATGTCATGAGTGCGTGCACGACTGATTATGATCTTGATCATGTCTGTGCAGAACTCCGACAAAGCCCTTTCCCGTAAACAGAGACTTCAGGAGAAGCAGCGCCGCCAGTTGGCGGTGGTCGACACCGTGGACAAGGCCGAGGCCAAGGTCCGCAAGGCGGAGGTCGAACTGGCCGTAGCTGTCACTGAGGCAGTGCAGGTGTTCGGCGACGAGCAGGCCGCGTCCGAAGGGCTCGACATGCCCGTCGAAGCGATCCGGCGCTTTCTTGGCATGGCGCAGGACGAAGCGGCCCGTACCGACAACCTCGCCGAGGTCGCTGGCGCATCCTGAGCTTGGCGTTCGTGGCGACCCGTGGTGTTGGAGGCGGCGGACACCGCGATCGGCACGCGCGGGTCGTCGAGGTCGTTGGCGTACGCCTCGCGCTCCTTCGCCGTCCAGGCGGAGGCGCCAGCTGCTGGGGAGCGTCATTCCACGTACGCGACATTCGGAGCTGAAGGTGATGTCAGGGGAACGGGCTACGGTACGTCGCCGTGGACGCTGCTGATCTTGACTATCGGGCCCGGACGCAGTCCGGCTGCATCCCGCCGCATCTGGTCTCCCGGCTTCTCGAACTCGACCATGCCGAGAAGGTGGAGTTTTGGGCCGGCCATGGGGAGTGGTTCTGCGCGCGGGAGTGGGCGCGGCTGCTCGGTGAACAGGGCCGACAGGCTGAGGCGCTGGAGATACTCGCCCCCTATCTCGCTACGGGCTGGTGGACGGCCACCAGGACCACGGCGGAACTATTGGAGATCTGGGGGCGGGCCGACGAGGCGATCGTGCTGACCCGAACTTGCACGGAGCTCGGGCATCCGCTGGCACTGGAGTCCTGTGCACGATTGCTCGTCCGGCACGGCCGCAGCGACGAGGCGTTCACTTTGCTGCAGCCGCACATCGACGACTGGTTCCTCGCTGCGGCCCTGGTGGACGTAGCGGAGGGCGCTGGCCGAGACGAGGAGGCAGCCGAGTTGCTCGCCGCCCGGATCCCGGACGAACACCGTTGTGACACTCCGTGGTGCTGCCGCGGCCTCGGTCCCGACACGGCGATCGGCTTGCTCGCCACGATCCGTGAACGCCAGGGCCGCATCGACGAAGCAATCGCTCTGCTCCGCACCCGGGACGCCACCTCGGTCAACGGTCGGGACCAGCTGGCCGATCTGCTGGCCCGGCACGGCCGGACCGGGGAATTGCGCGCCTACACAGCAATCGAGAGGCTGGGGTACGCCGCACGGCGCCTCGCACAACTGCTGGAAGAACGCGGTGACGTGGAGGGGGCGATCGCGGCATACCGGCAGGCTGACGAACCTGCCGGCTACAACCCCAACTCGGCTGTCCACCTCGCGCAGCTGCTGGCCCGGCACGGTCGGGGGAACGAAGCGATCGAGGTAATGCGCCACCAGGCCGACGCCCGCAACGGGGACGACTGGATCCTCCACACTCTGTCCGACCTGTACCTCGATCAGGGCCGCCCCGAGGACGGCCTGGCGCACCTCGACGCCCTCGCCGCCGCCCGCGGGGGCGAGGAGGACTGGGACCTCTTCTGGATACGACTTCCGCTGATGGCCGCCTGCGACGGGGCTGACGAAGCGATTGAGCGGGCCCGGGCTCACCCCGAGGGCGGCACGTCGTACGCGGCACCACACATTGCCGAGCTGCTCGCCGGCGTCGGACGCACCGAGGAGGCCGTCGCCGTCCTGCGTCCCCACGCCCCCGCAAACAGCCACGACCTGGCCGGCTACCTCATTGACCTCGGCTGCATCGAAGAGGCCGTGGCCGTCCTACACCAGGACAAGCCTCGTCCGCCACAGCCCTGGACCACCGCTTGGAGCGAAGAACCCCCGTTCTGAAGATCTGCCCGGCGCAGTCCCACGGGCCGGTCGGCCCGCCGAGTTGACCGCGTCACAAGGGGCCCTGAACCCTCAGCGGACTGTTGTCGGCCGGCGTGACGGGCTTCGAGCAAGGCGGTTTCGGTCGGAAGAGCCGAGGAACAGTGTGCCGGTCAGGCGGACGCTCCCCAGCCGGTAGCGGCCACCACCTCACGGGCGATGTCCACGACGGGCCGCCCGTCAGTCACCACCCGCACAGTGTCAGCAGCTACCCGCTCGTTCAAGAGCCGTGCCTTGCGGGCGCTCGCCTTCAGCTCCTGCTCCAGTTCCGAGCCGAGCTCCCGGCCCGCCAACCGCTCGCCGGCGGTGGTGTCGGATGCGGTGAGCAGAACCCGTACGATCCGCACGCCTGCCCCCATGGCACGCTCGAACATGCCCGTCGTCTCGGGCAGCACACTCAGGGTGTTCGTATAGATCAGGCGGCGGTAACCGCGCTGGGCGAAGTTCCCCCATACGGCAGTCAGATTGCTCTCGGTGATCTCCGAGCGGTGCGGATCCCCGTCCGGGGCCGGATGGACCTGCCCCATGAAGTCACCCTCGATGACGGCGTGAGAGACCGCCATGGCTCGCAGCCGTGCCGAAACCTCCCAGGCCACCGTCGTCTTGCCGACACCGGCACGCCCTCCGATGAGCAGTACCTCCGCGTGATCCATGAAGGCAGCTTGCCAGCCCGCGACCACGTCACGCGATCCGATATCGCTCTACGCCCATGACCGCAGCCCTACCCCACCACCAAGTTCACATCGGTGGTCATCGGGTCCGCGCCTGCCTGCCGGCCCGCCGGCAGGCAGGAAGGCGCGACGACGCCGACGTCGCAGCGGCCGTACCCGGTCACGGGTCGTACGCTCCTCACCGGCATGGGGATGGACGCGACAGCTCCTCACCTTTCCGCCCGGCCTGATGCGTGGCGGATTCGCGCGCGGCCGACGTTGGCCGGGTTGCTCAGCCGCTACTGTGGCGACCCGTCTGATCTCCGCGCCAGATTCGGAGCACCCACACGTGAACAGCGATCCGTTTCGTCTTGTCGTCACAGGCGGCGGGACTGGCGGGCACACCTATCCCGCGCTCACCGCGGTGCGTACTCTGCAGGCCCGGCTGGCGCTGAGGGTCGGGCGCTCGAGACTCTGTGGATCGGGACGGCTGACGGCCTGGAGGCGCGGGTGGCCCCGGCTGAGGGTATTACGTTCACCAGCGTGGTGACGGGCAAGTTCCGCCGTTCAAAAAAACCCGCAAGGTGGACGTGCAGGTTGTAGACGATGTGAGGGCCAGTGCGCACATCCGGGTTTGGATTCCAGCGTGGCGACATGAACCAAACGGTACAGTGATCGTGTGGCCACGGAACGTGTGCTGGAGAGGCGGCAGTTCGGGCATCGCGCCCGGCTGGCGCTGACGCCAGCGCAGACCCGGCTCGTGGACGACCAGGCGCACGCCGCCCGCGCGATGTGGAATCAGCTCCACGACCTGTGGCAGATGACGCCGAAGTGCCGGCGCTCCCTGACCCGCATGGACCAGACGCTGCGGCAGGCCCGTAAGGAGATCGACTGGTACGCGGTGCTGCCCGCGCAGGCCGCACAAGCAGTCCTCAAGACGTACCTCCAGGCGTGGAAGAACTGCTGGGACGGCCGGGCCGAGGAGCCGATGTTCAAGGCCCGCATCCGCACCGTGATGTCCGTGGACATTCCCCAGGGCCGCGACCTGCACATCAAGCGGGTGCACCGCCGCTGGGGCGTGGTCAACATCCCCAAGATCGGCCGCGTCCGCTTCCGCTGGACCAAAGATCTCCCCGTCGGCAAAAACGCCGACAAGGACAACCGCATCACCGGGGCCCGGCTCGTCAACGACGCGCTCGGCTGGCACATCGCCTTCCGCGTCCAGACCCTTCAGCCCAGGCCCGAACCGCACACCGGCCCGGAAGTCGGCATCGACGCCGGAGTGAACCTCCCTCTCGCCCTGTCCGACGGCAACCATCAGGACCACGGACGGCCGCCCCGACTCCCGGACGGCACCGCCGACCGCGACAAGTGGCTGAACCCGGACGAGAAAGCCAAGCTGCTCCGCCTGGAACACAGGGCCGCACACCGCAAGTCCTTCCGCAAGCCCAAGGAGCGCAGCTCCCACCGGCTGCATGCCACCTACGACCAGATCAAGCAGCTCCGCGCAAGAGCCACGCGCCGCGCGCTCGACTGGCAGCACAAGACCACCACCGCCACCGCCCGCCAGTACGGCACGGTCGTGGTCGAAGCACTCACCATCACGAACATGACCAAGAGCGCCCGGGGCACCGTGGAGGAGCCGGGGAGGAACGTCGCGCAGAAGTCCGGCCTGAACCGCTCCATCAGCCAGGAGGCGTGGGGCCGGACCGTGACCATGCTGACGTACAAGACCGCCCGCCAGGGTGGCACCCTGCACAAGGTTCCCGCTGCGAACACCTCCCGGCGCTGCTCCGCCTGCGGGTTCATCACCCCCGGCAGCCGCGAGGACCAGGCCACGTTCGTATGCAAGAACCCGGACTGCGGTTGGGAAGGCAACGCCGACCACAACGCAGCCCGGAACGTCTTGCACCTGTACCGGATGGGCCACCGGCTCGTCCCGGCTGCCGGAAGGGCAGTCGTCAGGCGCACACGCGGCGTCAAGCCCGCCACCGCAAGGTAGGCAGGAATCTCCTTCCTGAGCTTGTGAAGGGAGGAGAGCACTTCAAACCGAGCACCAGGTGATCGACCCGCGCAGCGAAGACCGGACAGCGGCCTTCTAGGTCTAGCTCAGAAGCAGAATCCGAGGGGTTCGCGCGTACGGGATTGCTCCCGGCGCCGCGAACACCTCGGTTTCACTCCGTCGCTCACCTTGGTGAAATGGCTGACGAGCGGAAGGCGCCTGGTATACCGGCTTACACCTGGCCGCTACGGGCGGAAAGGCGCCTGTGCCGGGAGCGTGTGGAATCCCGATGCACGATCCGCCAGTTGATGGCGCAGGTGGTAGTCCGGTGCCAGGACGGACGCCGCCATGCCCTCGATCCGGTGCGGGACCACCGATCCCGCCACCGACTTGGCGCCGGCCCCGCTGCCGCCAAGGGCGGCTCGTTCAGCACCTCGGTTACCGTGACCCGGGCATCCACCAGCCGCTGAAGTGCACGTTTCGCCTCACCGAGCGCGGCCTGCACCCGCTCGGCATCCTCCCTCAACCGCACGACCTCTTCCCGGACCTTCTTCTCCCGGGCCTCCAGCAGACCAAGCACCGACGCCACCAGCCACCTCCGCACGTGACGTGAACGGACCGACCACGCCCATCTCTCCCGCCGCCGAACGGAGTTCATGCCCACCCATCCCGAACCAAACGATCACGTTCGAAAAGCGGATGGCGTCTCAGATTGCCGGACGGCGTGGTGAGTTCGCCACAGACACACGCCTCAGCTTGAGACCTGCGCCAGGGGCACCCCTTCGTGCTGCTCCTGGACACACCGGAGTCGGCTCGGGGCTGGAGCACTGTAGGTGGCCGGTGTTGTGTCACTGGGACGCTGGGATGCGGCACACTGCTGGGCTGGAATCGCTTGATCACCCGGAGGTGTTCCGGGGGAGGGGATTGTTGTGGCTATCAGTCTGGCGGAGGCACTGAAGGAACTGCGGGAGGAGCTGAACCGGGCGCAGGATTCGGGGACGAGGCGGCAGCTCCAGTTCGAAGTGGAGGAGGGCGGCCTTTCCAGCCATCTCATGGCGAACCGCTGACAGCCATACCCAGAGCCCCTGGGTCCCGCTGATCTTACGAGTGACCAGTTCGAACCACGATCAGAAAGTAGGGCATCCGCTGCGGTGGACGGCCTCTGATCGCCGGAACCTGACGAAAGCGGAACCAACCACGAGGCTTGCTACACGACCATGTCCAGCCATCTGCGGTACTCACTGCTGAAAGGCTCTGTACCGTCTCGCAGAGCCGCGGTGAGCCAGTCGGCTGCCGCAGTCGCTTGCGCTACCACGTCCGGCGGATAGCCGTACTGGAGCTGATGACGAGCGAATTCGTCCTCGTCGTCGACGAAGACGGCACCTGTCGCTCGTATCCGGCACACATCGAGATCCAGGTCAATCATGGTGACCTCTGCCGGACTCGGCCACTCGGACCGCGTGGCGACATCGCAGTAGACGTCCAGACGCGCAGGAGATGCCTGAAAGAGCGCGGTCCACCAGGCATCGCGGGGGAAGAGCATGACCCGCGGCTCCTCGGTCGTATAGACCGGGCCTACTCCGCCTTTGCTGTAGACCGTACCGGTCGGCGCCCCCAGCCATACGCCGTGCTTGTCCTCACCGAGTCGGACCATCGGATGATGCCAATGTAGGCGGCCATCGAACTTGCGTGCGGAGACGAGAACCTCGGCAACGGTCATGATCAGAAGACTACTTGGCACGCTTCCTCGGTGAACCTTCCCGGTCAGAGCACTGTTGTGATGTCTCATGAGGTTGGTGCCACGGCCGCCATCACTGCACGGTCGGGAGGGCGTCGCTGCCGAGCGGTCCCTATTGGCGTGCGAGGAGGCCAGAGGCGGTCACTGCCGTGGTGCGGCGGACCAGGTCGGTGAAGTCCAGGCGCATGGCGGCGAGCGATGGATCGGAGGCGTAGGCGGCCAGCATCTCTGGGGAGGGGCGGCTGCACTGCCATGCGGTCATGGCCATCAGCAGGGTGGTCTCGGCCAGTGAGGCGGCATCGTTGGAGGTCAGTTCGGGAAGGTGCCGCCGGGCGAGCCCGACCAGGGCGTGTAGCGACTGCTGGGCTCTGCGCTTGTGCCGGATGCCGGCGTCGGTGGAGATGTTCTGCTCCAGTACCGCGCCCTGCGCGCTGAGCAGATCGCACAGTACTGGTCGTCGTGCCATCGAGGTGGCCAGCAGATCGGCCAGGTGGTCCCCGCGCTCTCGCGGCGTGCCCTGACCGGGGCGGGGTGCCTGCTCCAGTTCGGCGATCCAGTCCGCGATCTCCGCGTCCAGCAGATCGAGCAGGACCGCCTCGCGCGATTCGAAGTAGCGCAGCACGTTCGCCTTGGCCAGGCCGACACGGCGGCTCAGCTCATTCAGGCTCAGCCTGGCCACCGGCATCTCCGTGAGCATCGCGGCCGCGGTGTCCAGGATCTGCCGCCGCCGCTGGGTGCGCTGTTCGTCGGTCCGGGCTCGCTGGAAGGTCATCCTCACATATTACGCACCGGCGGTACTTTGCTAAGTGACCACCGGTACTTTACTCTGGAGCGGAGACAAGATACCGGCGGTACGTAAAGAGGTTCGTGATGTATCAGGTTCCCGACCAGCAGGGAAAGCTCGCCGTAGTGACCGGCGCCAACAGCGGCACGGGCAAGGAGGCGGCCAAGCGCCTCGCCGGCGCCGGGGCGCACGTCATCCTCGCGGTGCGCACCCCGGCCAAGGGCGAACAGGCGAAGGCCGAGATCCTCGCCGCGCACCCCGGCGCCCGCGTGCAGGTCTGTCGCCTCGACCTGGCAGAGCTGTCCTCGGTGCAGGACTTCGCGGACAGCCTGATAGCCGAGGGGAGGCCGCTGGACCTGCTGCTCAACAACGCCGGAGTGATGAACGTGCCCCAGCGCACCGAGACCGCGGACGGTTTCGAACTCCAGCTGGGCAGCAACTTCCTCGGGCCGTTCGCCCTCACCAACCGGCTTCTGCCGCTGCTGCTCGCCGCCCCTGCGCCACGGGTGGCCACGATGAGCAGCGGCACCGCCAACCGGGCGCGCATCGATTTCGACGACCTGCAGTCCGCACGCAGCTACAGCCCGACCCGGGCCTACGCTCAGTCCAAGCTGGCCGACATGCTGATGATGGTGCACCTGGCCGAGCTCGCGGCCCAGCGCGGTTGGTCCCTGCTGTCGGCCGGCGCGCACCCCGGCTACACCCGCACCAACCTGATGACCTCCGGGCCCACCCTCAACGGCGGCCGACCTGGTCTGATGGAGTCGATCCTGTACAAGATCGTGCCCTCCCAGGGGCCCGAGCAAGGGGCGGAACCTCTGCTGTTCGCCGCGACGAGTCCCGCCGCCACCGCTGGCGGCTACTACGGGCCGCGATGGGGGATGGTCGGTCCGACGAAGCCGGTCGGACTGCCGCGACCGGGCCGGGACAAGAGCGCCGCGGCACGCCTGTGGACTGAGGCCGAACGCCTCACCGGCGTCTCCGTCCCCGCTTGAGGACATCGACCAGCCGTCCCGAGCACGGACCCTGCTGCACCCTGCGGCTGATCCCGCCGCAAGGTGTCGGGCGTGCCTCGGCGATGCCCCTCGGTACCTCGACGGGCTGCCGTGCACCGCATCCTCGTCCGTCGGGGCATCAACCGGCTCCGCGACCTGGACCCGCCGACCGGCGAGCATCTGCGGGAAGTCATCCGCTACGAGCACGATCGCGTCGGCGACCTGGTCCACGTCGACATCAAGAAGCTCGGACGCATCCCGGACGGGGGCGGCTGGCGTATGCGCGGGCTCGGCACCGACGCCGGCCGCACCTCCAACCGGTCCGGGCACCGGGAAAGTCGGGTACATGTACCTTCATTCGGCGCTCGACGACCACTCCCGTCTCGCCTACACCGAGGCCCTGGATGACGAGAAGGCCGTCACCGCGGTCCGCTTCTGGCACCGCGCCGTCACCTTCTTCGCCATACACGGCATCACCCCGGTCCGCCGCTGACTCACCGACAACGGCGCCTGCTACCGCTCCACGACCTGGGCCGACGTGCTCGCCGCGACCGGCACCACGCACAAGCGGACCCGGTCCTACACCCCGCGCACGAACGGGAAGGTCGAACGCCACAACGGGACGCTCTCGCGGGAGTGGGCCTACGTCCGCGACTACACGTCCGAGCACGAACGCCGCGTCGCTCTCGCCGACTTCGTGAACTACTACAACTACGAACGGCCTCACGACGCGCTCGGCGGCCAGCGGCCCACCAGCCGCACCGCCGGAAACGACTACCGGATCACCTTCGACAAGCCGCCGGAACCGCTCGCCAGGATCCCGCAGCAGCTGTCGTTCGAAGACTTCGCGTAACCAACCTCATGAGACACCACAGCTGGGGCATCGGTTTCGTTCCACAGCACCCGCTGTGCCACGCCTGGGCGATACCCTGAGAACGCACGCCACATGACGCCCCCGGGGGAGCCCTCGATGAGCCAGGAGCCGGCCGCCGCGCCCGACCGCCAGCCACTCGATGAGAGCGCCGCTGAATCGGTCCGCAAGTACGCGGCTGACCAGCGCGCCAAGGTCGACGTCCTCGCCTCTGTCCTGGAGGACATCGCCGCGAACGGCTATCCGGTCCCGGAGTCCGGTGTGCTGTGGGAAGAGGCCCGCGACGCGCACCTCGCCCGCCTCGCCGGCGAGCAGCACCGTGTCGCCTGACCACGGTGCGCGGCGCTCGCGCGTCATCCTTGTGGAGCCTGCGCTCACCCAGTTGTCGAAGCTGACCGCGTCCGAGACACACCGCCTGGACCGCGCGATCGTGGCGATCAGCGTCAACCCGAACCTCGGCACCGAGGTGCCCGGCACCCTGCTGCGCGACTACGTCGACGAGATCGACGGCGTACGGGTGATTTACTACGTGACCGCCCTGGGGGCGATCACCATCGTGGCGTACGTCGAAACCTGAGCACTGAAGCAGCAGCGCCCCGGATCCGGGTAGGTCCGGGGCGCTGACGTGACGGCGGGCGGAACACCCCCGCGTCGGCGGGGAGGACGTCGAGCCCAGTCGTCGGGCGGCCCGCAGCTCCGGAACGGGAGGACGAATACCTCCACCTCGTCATCCCCAACGTCCGTGGAGGACTGCCGCGTTGCCGGGGAGGACCAGTGCCAGGCAGCGAAGTGCTGCGGGCGCAGCGGAACACCCCCGCGTCGACGGGGAGGACCAGGCCCGGACGCGGCCGACGACCCCCAGTCCCGGAACACCCCGGCGTCGGCAGGGATGACGGCGAGGACAGCGCCGCGGACTGAACCGCTCCGGGTCTGATGGCGGCTCTGGACTGTCCCGAGTTGGGTGGAGTCAGCGGGGCCGTCGAGACGCTGTCGTGCTGGGTTCGACGGCCCCGGAGGGTGCGGAGGTGTCTACCAGCCGGTGGTGCGGGGGTAGAGCCACCCAGGAACCAAGTGACGAGATCTGGGATTTCGCTGAACTCACGCCCACGCTGGCTCCAAGATGTACGCAACCGTTTCCAGAGGACGCACGCCACCGGTTCCAGCACTTGACACCTCCACCGAGGATGGCCGCGGCGCCGGCAACGGTTCCCGGAGGGTCGGCCCAATATCCTGCGCGAAGCATGGACTGGAGGTTCCCGTCGGCGGCGGGGCCCAACACCGATGATCACCTGAGTCACCAGGGGGAGCCCGCAGCATGACCAGCACCACGGAGGCCCTGGGCGGGTCGGCTGCAGTCGACGATGCAGCACGAAGCGTCACGCGCCCGTTCTACGTATACGCCGTGCTCGCCAACACCCTGTTCCAGCGCGGCGTATTCGTCCTCTTCCTTCAGCAGCGAGGCTTCTCCGCGGGGCAAGTGGCCCTACTTCAGACACTGCTCTACCTGGTCAGCGGACTTGCGGAGTTGCCGACGGGAATCATCGCCGACCGAATCGGCAGGCGTGCCAGCATCGTGATCGGCCAGGTGCTGATAGCTGGATGTCTGCTCGGCCAGGCGGCGTTCTCCAACTACTGGGTGTTCCTGACGCTGTTCATCGGGCAGGGCGTGGGCATGGCATGTGTATCCGGTTCGGACACCGCCCTGCTGTACGACCTGCTCGTGCGTAGTGGTGCAACGGCCAGCTACGTCAAGATCAAATCCCGGTTCACCATGCTCGGGACGGTCACCTCGGGAGTCGCCATCGTCCTCGGCGGCCAACTGCAGCAGATTTCCTGGGGAATCGTCTACGTCGGTTCGGCGGCGTGCCTCGTCCTGGCCGTGGTGGTGCTGATGTCACGGGTGCCCGAGATCCGCGGCGCGGACGCGGTGGACGAGCAGGACGGAGCCAAAGAGGAGCACGGCGACGCCACAGCATGGCGGGCGATGCTTCGGGTCGCCACGCCGGCGCTCGTGACGCTTGTCGTGGTGTCCGGATTGATGCATGCGACTTTGACGCCGTACATCATTTTTACGCAGAAGACCCTCTCCGATCAGGGAGCGGGCACCGCATTGGTCAGCGTGGTCATATCGGCGGGATTCTTCGCCGGCGGGCTCACTCCATTGCTG
The DNA here is from genome assembly GCF_042896175.1 of Streptomyces sp. NPDC001315. NCBI lineage: Bacteria > Bacillati > Actinomycetota > Actinomycetes > Kitasatosporales > Streptomycetaceae > Streptomyces > Streptomyces sp. NPDC001315. Next base: position 230,443 of record NZ_JBIAWZ010000011.1, read on the forward strand.
TCGGACCGCGCGGACCGGCGCATCGGGTATCGGGTCATCGTCCCGGTGTCTCTCCTGACGCTCGCCGTGGCGCTCGGCCTGAGCGGCCTCGGCCTTGTCTGGGTCACCATCGCCGCGTTCCTGGTCCTGGTCGGAATTCCCGAGATCACCGCTGTGATCGTGGACAACGTGTTCAACGAGGCCGTGCCGTCGCGCCACCGGGCGAGCCTGCTGTCGATGATCGCATTCGTGGAGTCGGCGCTCATCGGCATCGGCTATCTCGTCCTCGGCGCGCTCATGGACGGGTTGGGCTCCAGCGTGGGCATGGCCACCTACGCCGCGGTCCCCCTGCTGGCATGTCTCCTGTGGCTCCCGGTGCTCTTCCGAGGGGCACGGGTGACCACCGAGACCGAGAAGCCCGCCGGCCAAAAGGCATCCTGAAGCAGACCATCTCGAGCAACGCCCCTGCCCGATGGCGGGGGCGTTGCTCGTTGACATGTCGCTCCCAGCGGCGACGAAGCTGTCTCGGGGCCCGTGGAGTCGAAGCGATGGAGGGGCCGGTGCCCGGACTGCTCGCCGACGGCGGTGCACCCCGCGGGGAGGAACTCGCCGACGGCCGGACACTTCAGGCAGCAGGGGTGTTCCTCCTCCCGAGGAGGATCCCGAACGGTGGTGTCCTGGAAGGGCTTTGCTGCGAGAGGGACGAGCAGGGCTTCCTGCGCACCGGCCCCGCCGGGCGCATCAGCCGCCCCGGCCTCTGGGCCATCGGGAACGTGGTCGATCCACGGGCCCAGGCGATCACGGCGACCGGGATGGGAGCGACCTGTGCCGCCGCGCTCAACCACGAGTGGGTCGAGGAGATCACCGAGCGCACCGTCCCGCCACCGGCCGCCCACTCCAGGACGGTCCGCAAGACCGGCCTGGAATGGAGCCGGTGCGGAAACGTAGCCGGAAGGGAGTGGCGTGGAGAATCGGTTCGCGGGCAGGTGCGCGTCGTGCTCGGTGTGGGTGTCGGCGGGTTTCTCGGCAAAGGCCTCGACGGAGGCTGGTAAGTGCGGTGCCAATGTGTCGGTCTGCTTGCCGCCGTCCCGCCCGCCACGGTGCAGCGCCTGCTGGGTGGCCGGGCCGGCCGCACGGTAGCGGACCGGGGCCGCGGTATCGATCCGCGTCCGGTCGTGCCGCGCACGCTGCCGGCGTCCGCGAGCGTTCGCTGCGTTTTCGGTCGGCACGTCCTGGACGGGGCCGCCGTCCGTGCCGCCCTCCTGGACCTGGTGGTGCGGCTCGGGCGGCTCCTGCGCGGTCGCGGTCAGGCGGCCCGGGCGCTGACGTTGACGCTCACGTTCGCCGGTAACAGCAGCTGGGAGAAGACCCGCCGTCTTCCCGAGCCGTCCGCGCACGATGACGACTTGCGCGCCGTCGCCTACCAGCTGATGGACGCCGCCGGCCTGCAGCGTGGCCGCCTGACCGGGCTCGTGTTGAAGGGCGAGGACCTCATCGGTGCCGGACGGGTCGCCGAGCAGATCAGCCTCGACGCCGCCCGCGAGGCCCATCTGGTTGCCGAAGCGGCCATCGACCGTGTCCGTGACAAGTTCGGCCCCGGCGTCATCGGCCCGGCCGCCGTCTACCGCCGGGCCTCGTGACCCGGTATCCCGTGGAGGCAGGTCTGTGCTGCTTGATCCGCCAGGATGGCCCAGGTGGCCCCGCGGGTTTCCGCATTGGTCCTATGTGCAGGCCGTCGACGACGCCCTCGTCGCCCGGGGGATCCCGCCGGGGACCGTGCGGGCCAACCGGACCGGCCGCGAGTACGGCGAGACGATGTACATGATCCTCGACAGCTACGGCCGATGCACTGGTGGGCCGTGCGTCACTGAGTCGATCGTTTACGGACCGCGGCCAGAACCCAGTTGGTTGTGACCCCATTCCGTCCGCCCTTGGGGAGACAGGCCGTCGGCTGGGGTGTGCCGGGGAAGCTAGCCTCGGCGGGTTCTAGGGAGTGCGGGGTGGTGGCACGTCGTCGATGCTGACGTGGAGCAGCGACAGTTGCTCCTGGACGAGCGGGTCCTGCTGGTAGTCCCGGTGGCCCAGGATCGGCGCGAGCAACGGCTCGTCGGCGGTGCGCCCGTATCGCACAGGGTCCTTCAACGGGCCGAAGTCCACCGCCAACCACTCGTCCTGGATGGCCATCGGACCTCCGATCGGGTCGGTCTGCCGCCAACCGTTGCGCCAGACGTTCAGGTCGCGATTGAGCGCGTGGAGATGCCCGCGCCCAAAGTACGCCGGGAACCAGTGTCCGTAGATCCGCTCCAGGGGTGAGCCGCACGTGAGGAACGAGATCCGCATCCGAAGCCTTGGTGCGAGCTGCCATAGTGCCGCGGCGATCAGCACGCTTCCCTGGCCGTATCCGCGGAGGACCGTTCTGCGGCGGCCGGCGTCTCGGAGCGAGGTGGTCAGTCGCCAGGAGAGGTCGGCAATCGCCCGCTCCGCGTACGAGGGCGGGGCCAGAGGGTGGGCCGCCCGCGGCCAGAAGGTGCAGATCTCCCAGAACAGTCCGATCGTGCGCCGCGTCGCAGGGTTCCGGTACGCCAGCCAGCTCATGGTGAGCAGCAGCGCGACGAGAAGTCCCACGAGCCAGGCGCCCATCGCCTGAACGGTCGCTCCCAGCTCGGAGAGCGGCCCCGGTGCCACGCTCGTCGCCTTGCTGGGAAGCTGATGGGTCGTCAAGGCGCCGACCGTGGCCGCGGCACTGAGGACCGTGACGGCGCATGCCAGCGAGCCCAGCACCGTCGGAGCGAAGTCGGCGAGCTTCGCGCGGGCCATCGCGGCGGCGATGGCCCGGGTGCGTGGCAGGTCCATCGCCTCCACGTCGTCGTGCAACTCGTCCGGGTAGTTCACGACGACCTCCACCGCCATGATCCTTCGGAGCATCGCCTGCCGGATCGCGGCCAGCACGACAAGCCCCACACCCAGCACGGCGACCAGGGGGAGCAGGGTCGCATGCCATACGAGCATCACCGGCGGCCCGGCGATCGCCGGGGGGTGCCCGGTGGCGTTACCGGCATCCAGCCAGTTGGCGATCAGCTCGGACGCGCCGCCAGAGAACCCGGCGGCCAGCGCGCAGGCGATCGCAGCGAACGCGGGGCCGGCCTGTCCGCGCAACGCGACCCTCTCGGGATGTGCGCGGACGATGAGGTGGGTGACGATGACAAGCGCGGCGGTGAGCAGCCAGGGCACCAGCGTCAGGTAGTCGACGGCCTCGGCACCAGGCAGCCGCCCCGTGGACTGCCACTGCGGCCGCGACCAGCCGACGTACAGGAGGGCAAGCGCGAACTGGGCCGACGCCGCGACGGGCAGCGCCCGGGCTGCCGGTCGTGCGTCCGGACGCAGATCCAGCCTGCTCTCGCTGCGGCCCCGACGTGCCACGACGCCGACCACCGCAAGCCAGGTGACCGTCACCATCGAGGCCAGCGCCCAGCCACCGGCTTCGAGCACTCCGGCGCCGTGCACGGAGCGGTCCTCGGCCAGCGCCGCCGCCACCAAGGCCGTGGTCACGGTCAGCAGCCCGGCCGCGGTGTGGGCCGCACGCAGGGACGCCGTGAACGCCCGCCCATACCAGAAGCCCGGCAACTCCAGCTTCGAGTGCCATGACTCGTAATCCCCGTCTTCCGCGAGGAATCGCCGCGGTGGCGGGGAGGTCGACTCGTGGGCCGCCCACGACAGGCGGGTCAGCCACGCCATCAGGGCGACCCCACCGGCCGGGATCAGGGCGCAGACGGCCAGTCGGCGGCCCGGCTCGGACCACCAGCCGTCTGTGCCGGGGGCCAGGGAGGCCGGCCAGGGTTTCCCGCTCGCGCAGGTCGCGGTTCCTGTGCACTGCCACGCCACTAGGGCCTGTTCTGAGTTGAGATCACGGGAGGGCTGGCAGGCTGCGTAACCAGAGGATGGATCCGCGCAGGTGGAGTCCTGCGGCGTAGCTCTCG
>NZ_JBIAWZ010000012.1:0-230045 GCF_042896175.1 Streptomyces sp. NPDC001315
ACGGGGTATCAACATATCTGGCGTTGATTTTTGGCACGCTGTTGAGTTCTCAAGGAACGGACGCTTCCTTTGTACTCACCCGAGAGACTCTCTCGCGGCTTTCCTCCGGGCGCTTCCCTTCGGTTTTGCGTTTCCGACTCTATCAGATCTTTCCGATCCGATTTCCTCGGTGCTTTCCAGGTTCCCGCTCTCGCGTTTCCCTTTCCGGCGGCTCCGACTTTATCAGAGATTCTGAGTCGGAATTCCCGCCCCGCTCGGGGACTGGTTCCGGTGCACGAAGCAACCGGGTTCCCGTTCAGGCGGAGCCGTAAACGTACTGGAGCGGGGCGCCCCGATGCAAATCGAGGCGCCCCGCTCCAGGTTCACGCGTACGAGGGGTCGTACACGTGTCAGACCTCCACCACGACCGGGAGGATCATCGGCCTGCGTCGGTACGTGTCCGAGACCCACTTGCCCAGGGTCCTGCGGATGAGTTGCTGGAGCTGGTGCGGCTCCACCACCCCGTCCTGGGCCGAGCGTTCGAGCACCTCGGTGATCTTCGGGATGACGGCGCCGAAGGCCGCGTCCTCGATGCCCGAACCGCGGGCCTGGAGGTGCGGGCCGCCGGTGATCTTGCCGGTCGAGGCGTCGACGACCACGAAGACCGAGATGATGCCCTCGTCGCCGAGGATCTTGCGGTCCTTGAGGGCCGGCTCGCCGACGTCACCGACCGAGAGGCCGTCGACGTACACATAGCCCGCCTGGACCTTTCCGGAGATCTTCGCCTTACCGGCGATGAGGTCGACGGCGACGCCGTCCTCGGCGATGACGATGCGGTCGTGCGGAACGCCGGTGAGGGCGCCGAGCTCGGCGTTGGCACGCAGGTGGCGCCATTCGCCGTGCACCGGCATCAGGTTCTTCGGACGGCAGATGTTGTAGAAGTACAGGAGCTCGCCCGCGGACGCGTGGCCCGAGACGTGCACCTTGGCGTTGCCCTTGTGGACGACGTTCGCGCCCCAGCGGGTCAGGCCGTTGATCACGCGGTAGACCGCGTTCTCGTTGCCGGGGATCAGGGACGACGCCAGGATCACCGTGTCGCCGTCGACGATGCGGATCTGGTGGTCCCGGTTGGCCATGCGGGACAGGGCCGCCATCGGTTCGCCCTGCGAGCCCGTACAGACGAGGACCACCTCGTGGTCCGGGAGGTCGTCGAGCGTCTTCACATCCACGACCAGACCCGGCGGGACCTTCAGGTAGCCGAGGTCCCGTGCAATGCCCATGTTGCGGACCATGGAGCGGCCGACGAAGGCGACCCGGCGGCCGTACTCGTGCGCCGCGTCCAGGATCTGCTGGATGCGGTGGACGTGGCTGGCGAAGCTCGCCACGATGATCCGCTTGCCGGCGTTCGCGAAGACCTGGCGCAGGACGTTGGAGATGTCACGCTCGGGCGGGACGAAGCCCGGAACCTCCGCGTTCGTCGAGTCGGCGAGGAGGAGGTCGATGCCTTCCTCGCTCAGACGGGCGAAGGCGTGGAGATCCGTCAGACGGTTGTCCAGCGGGAGCTGGTCCATCTTGAAGTCGCCCGTGTGGACCACCATGCCGGCGGGGGTCCGGATGGCGACCGCCAGCGCGTCCGGGATGGAGTGGTTGACCGCGACGAACTCGCAGTCGAAGGGGCCGATACGTTCGCGGTTCCCCTCCGCCACCTCCAGGGTGTACGGGCGGATGCGGTGCTCCTGGAGCTTCGCCTCGATCAGGGCGAGGGTCAGCTTGGAGCCGATCAGGGGGATGTCCGGCTTCTCCCTGAGGAGGAACGGGACACCGCCGATGTGGTCCTCGTGGCCATGGGTGAGGACGATGCCCTCGATGTCGTCGAGACGGTGCCGGATCGACGAGAAGTCGGGCAGGATCAGGTCGATTCCGGGCTGCTCCTCCTCGGGGAAGAGCACTCCGCAGTCGACGATCAGCAGGCGGCCGCCGTACTCGAAGACCGTCATGTTGCGGCCGATCTCGCCGAGACCGCCGAGGGGGGTGACCCGCAGGCCGCCTTCGGGGAGCGGCGGGGGCGTACCGAGTTCAGGATGCGGATGACTCAAAAGACTCTCCTCACCACACGCGCCACGTACCGGTAGGGCACGTGGCGCGCGTGACGTTCGTGCAGAAGCAGTTGTCATGGTTGGGCGCAGGCACCGGTAGCCCGCTTATTCAGTTGTGAAGCCTGGTGGTGCAAAGTCTGTTGTCAGAGCTGTACCCCGCCTGCGGCAAGATCGATCTTGAGCTGGTCGATCTCGTGCGGGGTGAGCTCGACCATCGGCGGGCGCAGCGGTCCGGCGGGCAGGCCCTGGAGGGCGAGCGCGGCTTTCGTGGTCATGACGCCCTGGGTGCGGAACATGCCGGTGTAGACCGGGAGCAGCTTCTGGTGGATCTCCGTGGCCTTCTGGACGTCGCCCGCGGTGAACGCCTCGACCAGGGCGCGCAGCTCCGGCGTCACCACGTGGCCGACGACCGAGACGAAGCCGACCGCGCCCACCGACAGGAGGGGCAGGTTCAGCATGTCGTCGCCGGAGTACCAGGCGAGGCCCGACTGCGCGATGGCCCAGCTGGCGCGGCCGAGGTCGCCCTTGGCGTCCTTGTTGGCGACGATCCGCGGGTGCTCCGCCAGCCGGACCAGAGTCTCGGTGTTGATCGGGACGCCGCTGCGGCCGGGGATGTCGTAGAGCATGACCGGCAGCTCGGCGGCGTCGGCGACGGCCTTGAAGTGCCGGTACAGGCCCTCCTGCGGGGGCTTGTTGTAGTACGGGGTGACGACCAGGAGGCCGTGCGCGCCGGTCTTCTCGGCGGCGCGGGCCAGCTCGATGCTGTGGTGGGTGTCGTTGGTGCCGACGCCGGCCACGACGTGGGCGCGGTCGCCGACCGCGTCCAGTACGGCTCGTACGAGGTCCGATTTCTCCGCGTCGCTCGTGGTGGGCGACTCGCCGGTGGTGCCGTTGATGATCAGGCCGTCGTTGCCTGCGTCCACCAGGTGGGTGGCGAGCCGCTGTGCGCCGTCGAGGTCGAGTGCGCCGTCCGCCGTGAAGGGCGTGACCATGGCGGTGAGGACCCGCCCGAAGGGGGTCTGCGGAGTGGAGGTCGGAGCCATGGGTAACACGCTACTCGCTGCTCAATGCGTGGTCTGCCCTTGGGGTGCGGGGAAAGTCATGACAAATGTGGAACCCGGCACTGCCTGCTCGGGGGTTCAAGCAGTGCCGGGTCCGTTTGATCAGGCTAGATGAACTTCTCTAAATGCCGCAATACGGACACCTCGCGCGGCTGACCCGTACACGTGTGCTCGGCTGGAGAACAGGGCTTCGTTTACGGGGCCACACGGCCGTTCGCATTGAAGGCGGCGTACGTGAGCGGCATGAGGCCGGCCCACTCGGCCTCCATCTTCTCGCCGACCATCTCGATCTCCCGCTGCGGGAAGGACGGGACCTTGGCCAGCTCGTGCTGGGTGCGCAGGCCGAGGAAGTGCATCAGCGAGCGCGCGTTGCAGGTGGCGTACATCGAGGAGAACAGGCCGACGGGGAGAACCGCGCGGGCGACCTCGCGGGCGACGCCTGCGGCGAGCATCTCCTGGTACGCCTCGTACGACTCCCGGTAGGAGTCCTCCATGACGCGGCCGACCAGCTCCTGCTGGGCCTGGGTGCCCTCCACGAAGACGTACTTGCCCGGGCGGCCCTCCTGGACGAGCTTGCGGGACTCGTCGGGGACGTAGAAGACCGGCTGGAGCTCCCTGTAGCGGCCCGATTCCTCGTTGTACGACCAGCCCACGCGGTGTCGCATGAACTCGCGGAAGACGAAGATCGGGGCGGTGATGAAGAACGTCATCGAGTTGTGCTCGAAGGGGCTGCCGTGCCGGTCCCGCATCAGGTAGTTGATCAGGCCCTTGGAGCGCTCCGGGTCCTTTTGCAGCTCGTCCAGGGACTGCTCGCCGGCGGTGGAGACGCGGGCGGCCCACAGGACGTCGGAGTCGGCCGCGCTGTGCTTGACCAGCTCGACGGTGACATCACTGCGGAAGCTGGGCTTGAGTTCGTCGGCGGGGGTGTCGGTCACGGCTCGGCGGGTCCTTCCATCACTTCTCTCGGGCGGCGCCCACTCTACGGCCCGGCACTGACATCGGGGCGTTCGGTGCCGGGCCGCGACATCTTCGGTGAACTTCCGCTAATTCGGCGAAACCTGGCACCATTCGGGGCACTCGCTCGTCTGTGTTGGTGACAGTGATTCGTTCGATCCCCGAACGTCCTCGAGAGGAGAAGCACCACCTATGTTCCGTCGGCGTGAACCCGTCCCGTTCGCCTTCCTCGCCGAAGCCGACAGGTTCCGCAGCAATGTCACTCCCCCGCCCGGTGAGCGGGCCTCCGTCGGCCAGCTGGCCGGGCGTTGGCTGCTGGGTCTCACCATCGTCGCCGGGCTCGTGGGTTCCCTGGTCATCGGGATGCCCGCGCTGTCGCAGGACCACTCCGCGACACAGACACAGCAGTCACAGGCGTCCCAGGGGCGCTGACTCTCCCCGCTGCCCGGAGAGGGGCGTGGGAGCACCCCCATGGCCCCCCAAGGGTGGTGAGCAGGCAGACAGGCGGATAGCCTCACCGGGCACAGCCCATGCATGGATTGAGTGAGGACCAGCCGTGCCCCTGCCCTTCCTGACGGCCGACCGCACCTTCGAGGCGACCGACGACAGCGCGCTGCCGTACGACGACCGCGACCGCTGGCGGCGCCCCTACCGGCCCGGCCCGTGGCGCGTGGGCGTGGCGGCGCTGTGCCTGCTGCTCGCCTCGTACGTGCTGTTCGCGGCGGTCATCATCGCGCTGACCGACTCGCCGTCCGCCGCCGCGGTGGTCTTCGGCACGGCGCTCGTCATCATCGCCGGTTCGCTGCGGCTGCTGCGGATGGGCGTGTGGGTGAGCGCGCGCGGGCTGCGCCACGTGGGCTTCCTCGCCACGCGCACGGTGCCGTGGAAGCGGGTCGTCGCCGTGCGGACGGTGCAGCAGCCGGTGCGCTGGCTCGGGCTGCCGCGGACCGTGCAGGGGCAGGCGCTGACCCTCGTGCGCAACGATCGTGCGGCGGAGGACGTGCCGCCGTTGCTGACCACGCACAACGGGGACTTCCTGGCGCGTCCCGAGGCGTTCGACCGGGCCGCGGACAGTGTCGAGGTGTGGGCCGACGAGTACGGCCGGGGCGCCTGAGGTACCTGCGTTCATGGTTGCGGTGGTCTCGGGCGGACCACCGCAACCGTCATTTGTGCAGCGCGATCGCGCGTTGCATCGCCTTGCGGGCGCGCGGGGTGTCGCGAGCGTCGTGGTAGGCGACAGCGAGGCGGAACCAGCTGCGCCAGTCGTCGGGGGCCTCCTCCGCCTCGGCCTTGCGCCTGGCGAAGACCTCGTCGGCCGAGTCGCGGTCGATGCGGCCGCCCGGGGTCCGCTTCAGCTCGTCGACGGGCAGACCGCCCTCGGCGTCGAGTTCGGCGGCGAGCTGGTTGGCCCTGCGGACGAACTGGGTGTTCTTCCACAGGAACCACAGGCCGATCACCGGCAGGATCAGGACCGCGACACCGAAGGTGACGGTCAGGAGCGTGCCGGACTGGATGAGCATGACGCCGCGGCTGCCGACCAGGACGAAGTAGAAGACCAGGACGGCGGCCGTGACGGCGTAGGAAAGCTTTGCGCGCATGACTGTCAGAGGCTCAGTTCAGGTCCAGGAAGTGCTCCAGGCCGAAGGTCAGGCCCGGAGTGGTCACCACACGGCGCACGCCGAGCAGGATGCCCGGCATGAAGCTGCTGTGGTGCAGGGAGTCGTGGCGGATGGTCAACGTCTCGCCCTCGCCGCCCAGCAGGACCTCCTGGTGGGCCAGCAGGCCGCGCAGGCGGATCGCGTGCACCGGGACGCCGTCGACGTTCGCGCCGCGGGCGCCGTCCAGCGCCGTGACGGTGGCGTCCGGCGCCGGGGCGGAGCCCGCCTTGGCCCGCGCCTCGGCGATGAGCTGGGCGGTGCGGGTGGCGGTGCCGCTGGGGGCGTCCACCTTGTTCGGGTGGTGCAGTTCGACGACCTCGACCGACTCGAAGTAGGGCGCGGCGATCTGCGCGAACTTCATGGTCAGGACGGCGCCGATGGAGAAGTTCGGCGCGATGAGCACGCCGGTCTCCGGGGACTGGGCCAGCCGGCCCTTCAGCTGCGCGAGACGGTCGTCCGTCCAGCCGGTCGTACCGACGACGGCGTGGATGCCGTGGCCGACGCAGAAGTCGAGGTTGTCCATCACCGAGGCGGGGGTGGTCAGTTCGACCACGACCTGGGCACCGGTTTCCGCCAGCGTCTCCAGTTTGTCGCCCCGGCCGAGGGCGGCGACCAGCTCCAGGTCCTCGGCGGCCTCGACCGCCCGTACCGCCTCGGACCCGATGCGGCCCTTGGCACCGAGGACCGCCACGCGCAGCTTGCTCATCTCTCTTGCTTCCTTACCGGAGGGGGTTAGGCAACGGCGTCGTGCAGCCGCGAGGCCTGCTTGTCCTTCAGCGGGCCGATGACCGACAGCGACGGGCGCTGTCCCAGGATGTCGCGGGCGACCACGCGGACCTCGTCCGGGGTGACCGCCGCTATCTGGGCCAGCATGTCGTCGACGGACATCTGCTCGCCCCAGCAGAGCTCGCTCTTGCCGATGCGGTTCATCAGCGCGCCCGTGTCCTCGAGCCCGAGGACGGTGGAGCCCTGGAGCTGGCCTATGGCACGGCCGATCTCGTCATCGGAGAGGCCGTGCTCGGCCACGTGGTCGAGCTCGTCGCGGCAGATCTTCAGCACGTCGTGCACCTGGCTCGGGCGGCAGCCCGCGTACACGCTGAAGAGGCCGCAGTCGGCGAAGCCCGAGGTGTACGAGTACACGCTGTAGGCCAGGCCGCGCTTCTCGCGGACCTCCTGGAAGAGGCGGGAGGACATGCCGCCGCCGAGGGCGGTGTTCAGCACGCCGAGGGCCCAGCGCCGGTCGTCGGTGCGGGCCAGGCCGGGCATGCCGAGGACGACGTGTGCCTGCTCCGTCTTACGGCCGAGCAGTTCGACGCGGCCCGCGGTGCGGATGGTGCGCCGGCCGTCGCGCGGGGCGATGGGCGTGGTGTCGGGGTTCTTGAAGGCGCCCGCCTTCTCGAAGGCGGCACGGACCTGTCGTACGACCTTGTTGTGGTCGATGTTGCCCGCGGCCGCCACGACCAGGTGGGTCGGGTCGTAGTGCCTCTTGTAGAAGCGGCGGATGCGGTCGGCGGTCAGGGCGTTGACCGTGTCGACGGTGCCCAGGACCGGGCGGCCGAGGGGGTTGTCGCCGAACATGGTGTGCGCGAACAGGTCGTGCACACAGTCGCCCGGGTCGTCCTCGGTCATCGCGATCTCTTCGAGGATCGCGCCCCGCTCGACGTTGACGTCCTCTTCGCGGATGAGCGAGCCGGTCAGCATGTCGCAGACGACGTCGATGGCGAGCGGCAGGTCGGTGTCGAGCACGCGCGCGTAGTAGCACGTGTACTCCTTGGCCGTGAACGCGTTCATCTCGCCGCCGACCGCGTCGATGGCGGAGGAGATGTCCAGTGCGCTGCGGCGCGACGTGCCCTTGAAGAGCAGGTGCTCCAGGTAGTGCGTGGCGCCGTTCAGGGCCGGGGTCTCGTCGCGGGAGCCGACGTGTGCCCAGATGCCGAAGGTCGCCGAACGGACCGAGGGCAGGGTCTCGGTGACGATGCGCAGGCCGCCCGGGAGGGTGGTCTTGCGGACCGTGCCGATGCCGTTGGTGCCCTTGATGAGGGTTTGGGTACGGGCGACGGCCCGCGCCTCCGAAGAGGTGCGGGCCGTCGCCGTGGAGCTACTCGACGTCACTTGTCGGTGTCGTCCTTCTTGTCGTCCGCGGCGGAGCCGCTGTCAGATGCAGCCTCTTCGCCCTCGATGACCGGGATCAGGGAGAGCTTGCCGCGGGAGTCGATCTCGGCGATCTCGACCTGGACCTTCTGGCCCACGCCGACGACGTCCTCGACGTTCTCCACGCGCTTGCCGCCGGCGAGCTTGCGGATCTGCGAGATGTGCAGCAGACCGTCCTTGCCCGGGAGCAGCGAGACGAACGCACCGAAGGTGGTGGTCTTGACGACCGTACCCAGGTAGCGCTCGCCGACCTCCGGCATGGTCGGGTTCGCGATGCCGTTGATCGTGGCGCGGGCGGCCTCGGCGGCCGGGCCGTCGGCGGCACCGATGTAGATGGTGCCGTCGTCCTCGATCGTGATCTCGGCGCCGGTGTCCTCCTGGATCTGGTTGATCATCTTGCCCTTGGGGCCGATGACCTCGCCGATCTTGTCCACGGGGATCTTGACGGTGATGATCCGCGGGGCGTTCGGGGACATCTCGTCCGGCGTGTCGATCGCTTCCATCATCACGTCGAGGATGTGGAGGCGGGCGTCACGGGCCTGCTTGAGCGCGGCGGCCAGGACGGAGGCGGGGATGCCGTCCAGCTTGGTGTCGAGCTGGAGAGCGGTGACGAACTCCTTGGTGCCGGCGACCTTGAAGTCCATGTCGCCGAAGGCGTCTTCCGCACCGAGGATGTCGGTGAGGGCGACGTAGTGCGTCTCGCCGTTGATCTCCTGGGAGATCAGACCCATGGCGATACCGGCGACCGGGGCCTTCAGGGGCACACCGGCGTTCAGCAGCGACATGGTGGAGGCGCAGACCGAACCCATGGACGTCGAGCCGTTGGAGCCGAGGGCCTCGGACACCTGACGGATCGCGTACGGGAACTCCTCGCGCGTCGGCAGGACCGGCACGATGGCGCGCTCGGCGAGGGCGCCGTGGCCGATCTCGCGGCGCTTCGGGGAGCCGACGCGGCCGGTCTCGCCGACGGAGTACGGCGGGAAGTTGTAGTTGTGCATGTAGCGCTTGCGGGTCACCGGCGAAAGGGTGTCCAGCTGCTGCTCCATGCGGAGCATGTTGAGGGTGGTGACGCCCAGGATCTGGGTCTCGCCACGCTCGAACAGCGCCGAGCCGTGCACGCGCGGGATGGCCTCGACCTCGGCGGCGAGCGTACGGATGTCCGTGACGCCGCGGCCGTCGATGCGCTTCTTCTCCTTGATGACGCGCTCACGGACCAGGGACTTGGTCAGCGAGCGGTACGCGGCGGAGATCTCCTTCTCGCGGCCCTCGAACTCCGGGAGGAGCTTCTCGGCGGCGAGCGCCTTGACGCGGTCAAGCTCGGCCTCGCGGTCCTGCTTGCCCGCGATGGTCAGCGCGGAGGCCAGCTCCGGGCGGACGGCGGCGGACAGCGCCTCGAGGACGTCGTCCTGGTAGTCCAGGAAGATCGGGAACTCGGCGGTCGGCTTGGCGGCCTTGGCGGCGAGGTCGGCCTGGGCCTTGCAGAGCACCTTGATGAAGGGCTTCGCGGCTTCCAGACCGGCGGCGACGACCTCCTCGGTCGGCGCCTCGGCGCCGCCCTTGACCAGCTGGATGGTCTTCTCGGTGGCCTCGGCCTCGACCATCATGATCGCGACGTCGCCGTCCTCCAGGACGCGACCGGCGACGACCATGTCGAAGACGGCGTCCTCGAGCTCGGTGTGCGTCGGGAACGCGACCCACTGGCCGTTGATCAGCGCGACGCGAACGCCGCCGACCGGGCCGGAGAAGGGCAGACCGGCCAGCTGCGTGGACGCGGACGCGGCGTTGATCGCCACGACGTCGTACAGGTGGTCGGGGTTGAGCGCCATGATCGTGGCGACGACCTGGATCTCGTTGCGCAGGCCCTTCTTGAAGGACGGGCGCAGCGGGCGGTCGATGAGGCGGCAGGTGAGGATGGCGTCCTCGGAGGGCCGGCCCTCACGGCGGAAGAAGCTGCCGGGGATCTTGCCGGCGGCGTACATCCGCTCCTCGACGTCCACCGTCAGGGGGAAGAAGTCGAGCTGGTCCTTGGGGTTCTTGGAGGCGGTGGTGGCCGACAGCACCATGGTGTCGTCGTCCAGGTACGCCACTGCGGAGCCGGCGGCCTGCTTGGCCAGGCGGCCCGTCTCGAAGCGGATGGTGCGGGTGCCGAAGGCGCCATTGTCGATGACGGCCTCGGCGTAGTGGGTCTCGTTCTCCACTAGCGTTTTCTCCTCGTCTTCGTCCCTCCTCGCCCGTGTGGCGGGGGGACGGTGGCGGAGAAGCGCTCCGTCTGGTGCGGGCCGGTCTTCGATCGAAGCACCCGGGGCTCTCTTCCCCCCGGGGGCCACTACCGAGGACCGGCGGCGGCGAGGTGCGCTTCTCCTCGTTCGGTTGTGCGTGGTGCCGCGATACCCGGTACGGGTACGGCCTATCACACGGTGTCGTACGTATTGCGTTGTGCTACCACACTACAAAGGGGCAGTGACACTCCGCACGTTTCCGCACGTACGGCAAAGGGAGCGGTCCCGATCATTTCGGGAACCGCTCCCTTCACGACGTCTTACTTGGCGCCCGCAGCACCACGGCGGATGCCGAGGCGGTCGACCAGCGCGCGGAAGCGCTGGATGTCCTTCTTGGCCAGGTACTGCAGCAGGCGACGGCGCTGACCGACCAGGATCAGCAGACCCCGGCGGGAGTGGTGGTCGTGCTTGTGGGTCTTGAGGTGCTCGGTCAGGTCCGAGATCCGGCGCGACAGCATGGCGACCTGGACCTCGGGGGAGCCGGTGTCGCCCTCCTTGGTACCGAACTCGGTGATGATCTGCTTCTTCGTAGCGGCGTCGAGCGACACGCGTACTCCTCGTAGTCTGTGAGTAGCCACCGAGTGCCCCTGGTCCACTTCTCAGGGGAGCTTCCGTAACTCGGGAGGCGGGGATCCGCTGGGCGCGGCCTTCAGAGCGGTGCTCCGGGGGCGCGTACACAAACGGCCGTCGTCCAGGGTACCAGCAGGCGAGGGTCCCCTCGGCCACGGTCCCCGAACCGCCCGGACGGCACCATGGCGGCCACTAGGGTGAACGACTGGATCATCCGTACGTCGGGAAGGGGTCGCTTCGCCATGGCGGAGGAAGTGAGCGAGGACGTCAAGGCGCGCAAGGAGCGTGAACGGGACGAGCTCTACGCGCTCGACATCTCGGACGTCGAGTGGCACAGCGCGCCCGGTACGGAGGAGCACGAGGAGCGGGTCGAGATCGCCTACCTTCCCGCCGGCGCGGTGGCCATGCGGTCGTCACTCGACCCTGACACCGTGCTGCGGTACACGGAGGCGGAGTGGCGGGCCTTCGTGCTCGGCGCGCGGGACGGGGAGTTCGACCTGGAGCCGGCGCCGCACAACGGCGGGCTCGACGTGGAGTGAGCGGGACGACGATATGACAAAGGGGCGGTACGCGCGCGTACCGCCCCTTTTTGCGTTGCCGTAAGTGCCGCCGTCAGTGCTTCAGGCCGGCGCTCCCCACGCCGATGGCGCTCAGCACCGGGTCCTTGGGGGCGTCGTCGTCGCGGACCAGTGCCCGCGCGCCGAAGAAGATCCGGCCCTTCTCGAAGACGATGTCCGTCTGTTCCGGATCGCTGAGCTCGTACTCGTCGTCGTCCGGGAGCTGGAAGAAGAGGTAAGGGGTCTCCTTGTCCGTGCGCGGGTTCCAGCTCACCACGGCCGCCGGCGCGAGGGTGCCCGCGCCCCGGCGGTAGATGAGGAGCTCGTCGCCGCTCGTCCTCAGCGGATGGACCATCTGCATCCAACGGCCGTCGAACTTGCCCTGCGTGGTGCCCGTCTTGAGGTCGAAGGCCACGATCCAGTCCGACGGCTGGTCGTTGGCGATGTTCTCCTTGCTCATGACGTAGGCCTGGTTCCGCCCCACGACCATGCCGTCGCAGTTCTCCGTCACGCCGAAGTACGGCGAGGAGTAGTACCGATCGCCGCACTTGGCGTCGTAGCCGCTGAGGGACATGGTGGCGAGGTGCTCGCCGTGGTCGTCGAGCGAGATCAGGTCGGTCACCGCGCTGTCCCCGGCCGCGACGGCGAGGACGGGCGGGTCGGACGAGGGCAGGTAGACGGCCTGGACACCGCTCGCGACCTTGTACGTCCACTGCGGCTTGCCCGTGCGCGGTTCGAGCCGCTGCACCTTGTACGTGGCGTCCGTCGCCTCACCACAGCTGACCAGGGCGAGCAGCGCGCGTCCGCCGGCGAAGCCCTTGTCCTCGCACTTGGAGACGGTCGTGCTGTTCCAGAGCTGCTTGCCGTCCTTCATGTCGTACGCCACCGAGCCCCGCCCCCAGGCCACGGCGACGACGCCCTTGGTCAGGGTGAGGTTGGTGTTGGTGACGTACGCGAACTGGGCCGAGGGCATCTTCTTCTGCCACAGCTTCTTGCCGGTGTTCAGGTCGACGAACACCACCTGGTCGCAGACGCCTTCGGTCTCCGCGCCCTCGGCCTTCGGGGGCTGGACGACGACGGCGGTTCGGCCGTCGGCGGTGACGTGCCTGCTGGTGGCGCAGAGGTGGCCGCCCAGTTTGAGTGTCCAGGCCGTCTCGTCGTACGTGGGCTTGATCCGGTAGCCCTCGATCCGGTCGGCGACGCCCCTGGCGAAGATCTTGTCGGTGGCCCAGGTGCCGGGCGCGTAGCGCGGGTTGGTCTCGGTGCTCTTGGAGAGGTTCTCCTCGTTGTGCTCGATGACCAGTTGCCCCTCGGGCGAACCGGGGGCCTTCTCGATCGTCTCCCTGATGTCGTCCGGGCTCTGGACGACGGGCGCCGTCTTGCCGTCGGCGGACGCGCTGTCGTCCCCCGCGGACGACAGGAGCCAGCCACCGGCACAGAGTCCGACGACCACGAGGGCGGCCAGGGCGCCGAGCAGTTTCGTCCGCCGACGCTTGCGGGCGGTCCGGTCGGCGGCCAGGGCGGATTGAGTGAAGACGGAAGGGGGTGGGCCGAAGCTCACGCGGAAGGGTCCTTTTCTGCTCTGCCGGGGACGGGCGTGATCGGCCCCCACTATGCCGGTCAACGTTCTTACAGGGCACGTCGGTTAGGGCCCGGCAACGATCAGCTCTCTTCACCTTCTGTCCTGCTTTTTCACGAATGTCATCCGGTTTGTTCACCAATACGCGGGCTGCGTACGGCACTTCCGGGCAGGCTGTGACGCAGTGGGCAGGTGCTCAGGGGCGGACGGGCCTGCCGAGGTGGGGCTTGCGGTGATTAGGCTGGGACCGGGCGCGATGCCAGAACCCGTGGACCGGGCGTCGGCGTCCCAGGGGGAGAGCCGGTTGATCGGACGACCTCGAACGACTTCGGACGACAAGAAATGGTCGCCCCGGCACGGCATGAGGGTGCTCGACCACACCAGGAGGAACTGTGAGCAGCGATCGGGACGGGATCCGCGGGGGCTGGGCCACACCCGGCGATGACCAGCCCGACGTCGAGTCCGACATCGAGATGACGGGCGAGTTCACCATCGACTACGCGCCGCCTGCCTGGTACACGCAGAACGCGGCGGGGAGTTCGGGGGCTGGGGATGACGCGGGTTCCGGTGGTGATGCCGGTGGTGGCAGTGGTGGGAGTGGTCCTGCCGCTGGTGGTGGCGCGGGGGCCGGGCGGGCCGTGGGCACGGGGTTTCCGTCCGGGCCTTCGGGAGCGCCGCTTCCGGGACTGACGCCGCCCGCCCACGCTACGCCGTCGTCCGGGGCGCCCTTCACGCCGCCCCCGACGGCGACTCCTGGGGCGCCGTTCACTCCGCCCCAGGTGCCTGCGCCGGCCGTACCGCCCGCACAGCCCGCGCCGCCTGTGGGGAGTCCGATTGCCGTGCCCCGGCTGCCGGTGGGGAGCGGGTTCGAGCCTTCGGCTCCCTCAACTCCCTCAACTCCCTTGACTCCTCCGGCTCCTCCGGCTCCTCCGGCTCCCTCAGTGGACGCTGCGTCGCCGACGGCTGTGCCAAACATTCCGGTGGGCGGGTTCCAGGCGCAGTGGGGGGCGGCAGCCACGCCGGCGGCAACTCCCGCGTCTCCCGTGGTTCCGACTGCCCATGTCGCCCCCGCTGCCGGTGACGACGACAGCGACTCCGGGAACGGGGATCTGGAGAGCGGCGCCACCATGCGGTTCTCCGCTGGCGCCCTGAAGCGGGAGATCGCGGAGCGGGCTGCCGAGACTGAGACTCAGGAGCAGGAAGCGGAGGTCGAGAGTTCCGCCACCGACGCTCCCTTGCCGTCCGCGGACACGTATCCGGTTGCGGAGGCGGACCCGGTTACAGAGGCAGACGCAGAGACGGAGGCTGCCGACGTGGCCGACGCCCAGGACGTGGCGGACTCGGCCGAGACCGGCTCGCCGGAAACCGAGGACGCGTCCGTCGAGGGTGCCGGCGAGGAAGCCATAGCGCCTTCGGACGCTGAGCCCGCCGCGGCTTCGGCCGACGACATCGAGGGGTCGGGCACCGACCCCGAGGACGAGGACGCTGTGTCCTCGGACGCCGACGCCGACGCCATCGACATCGTCACGGAAGACGCCGTACACGACGGCACCGACGCCGATACCGATGGCAGTGCCGATGACGCCGAACCCACTGACGCAGACGTGGTGGACGCGGACGTCGAGCCTGCCGACAGCGTGCCCGCAGACGCGGAGCCTGCGGACGCCGTCCCCGCCGAGCCTCAGGACGCGGTTCCGGACCCGGCCGATGCCCCGCAGGACGCTCCGCCTGCCTGGACTCCCCCGCCGGCGCCGCAGGGCGGATTGCCGCCGCTGCCGCCGTCGTACCAGCCCGCGGCCCCGGCCGCAGCGGCCCAGTGGCCCGCGCAGCCCCAGCCTCAGCAGGTGGAAGCGCCGGCCCAGCCGCCGTTCCAGCCGCAGGCGCCCCAGCCCGCGCCCGCCGCCTGGAACCCGCCCGCACCGTACGCCCCCGCCACCCCGGATCCGGCCGCGCGGCAGCCGAGCGAGGCCCCCGCTCCCCTGGCGCCCCATGCGCAGGGCGGCTACGGCTTCCCGCAGCCTGGCGGCTCCGCGGCTCCCGCAGCGCCCAACGCCTCCGCCGGTTACGGCTTCCCCCACCCCGGCACCCCTGCGCCTGCCCCCACAACCCCCGACGCCCAAGGCGGCTACGGCTTCCCGAACCCGGGCACCGCCCCCGCCCCCACGCCCCCCAACACCCCCGGGGCCTACGGCTTCCCGCACTCCGGCGCCCCCGCCCCCGGACAGTCCGGCGGTTACGGGTTCCCCCAGCCGCCCGCGCCGCATGGGCAGCCGCAGCAGGCGGAGACGCAGGCCCCGTCGGCGGCTGCGTACGGATTCGCCCCGCAAGCCCCGCAGACCCCGCAGTCGCCTCAGCCCGCACAGGCACCGCAGGTACCCCAGGCGCCGCAAGAACACCAAGCCCCCGCGGCCCCGCAGGTACCCCACGCACCCAACGGTCCACACGGACCCCACGCCCCGCACCCCTCGCAGCCTCCGCAGGGACATCCGCAGGCCCCGCAGCCGCCGCAGCCGCAGCCGCCGCAGCCGCAGCCGCCGCAGCCGCCACAGCACCAGCAGCCCCCCGTAGACCCCCGTGCCGGTGCCGCCTGGCCGCAGGCCATCCAGCACGACCAGCGGCAGATGACCAACCCCGGTGCCGCGCCGCTCGGTTACACCGCGGCCGTGGAGCTGTCGTCGGACCGGCTGCTCAACAACAAGAAGCAGAAGGCGAAGAGCGGGCGGCCGACCGCGACCGGCGGGCGCTTCAAGATCGGTGGCAAGAAGGAGGAGGCCGAGCGGCAGCGGAAGCTCGACCTCATCCGGACGCCCGTGCTGTCGTGCTACCGGATCGCCGTCATCAGCCTCAAGGGCGGTGTCGGCAAGACCACCACGACCACCGCGCTGGGCTCCACGCTCGCCACCGAGCGCCAGGACAAGATCCTCGCCATCGACGCGAACCCGGACGCCGGTACCCTCGGGCGGCGCGTCCGGCGGGAGACCGGGGCCACCATCCGTGACCTCGTCCAGGCGATCCCGTACCTCAACTCGTACATGGACATCCGCCGGTTCACGTCCCAGGCGCCGTCCGGGCTGGAGATCATCGCCAACGACGTCGACCCGGCCGTGTCGACGACGTTCAACGACGAGGACTACCGGCGCGCCATCGACGTGCTGGGCAAGCAGTACCCGGTCATCCTCACCGACTCGGGTACCGGTCTGCTGTACAGCGCCATGCGCGGTGTGCTGGACCTCGCCGACCAGCTCATCATCATCTCGACGCCGTCCGTGGACGGTGCGAGCAGCGCCAGTACGACGCTGGACTGGCTGTCCGCGCACGGGTACGCCGACCTCGTCTCGCGGTCCATCACCGTCATTTCGGGTGTTCGTGAGACCGGAAAGATGATCAAGGTGGAGGACATCGTCAGCCACTTCGAGACGCGCTGCCGCGGTGTCGTCGTCGTCCCGTTCGACGAGCATCTCGCCGCCGGCGCCGAGGTCGACCTCGACATGATGCGGCCGAAGGTGCGGGAGTCGTACTTCAACCTCGCGGCGATGGTCGCCGAGGACTTCGTCCGGCACCAGCAGATGCACGGCCTGTGGACCAGCGACGGCAACCCGCCGCCGGTGGCCGCCCCGCCGATGCCGGGCCAGCCGTACGCCGGTCAGCCCTACCCCCAACAGCAGCCGGGCCACCCGTACCCGCAGCCCGGACAGCCCTACGCTCAGCCCGGGCAGCCGGGACAGCCGGGAGAGCCGCCTGCCCAGCCCTACCCGCCGGCCGGTCAGCCCTACCCGCAGCAGCCGGGGCAGCCGTACCCGCAGCCGGGCTACCCGCAGCCCCCTCAGCCTCAGCCTCCGCAGCAGTAGCCCCGTAGGCGAGTGAACGCGAAGGGCGGCCGGTGTCCTGAAGACACCGGCCGCCCTTCGTCATCGTACGAACAGGAACCGTTACCCGGCCGCCTCCACCAGCTCCCGGCAGCGCTTCACGTCCTCGGCGATCTGCTCGAGCAGGGCTTCCAGCGAGTCGAACTTCGCCTGGCCGCGGACGTAGGCCAGGAAGTCGACGGCGACGTGCAGGCCGTAGAGATCCAGGCCGACGCGGTCGATGGCGTACGCCTCAACCGTGCGCTCCGTGCCGTCGAACTGCGGGTTCGTGCCGACTGAGATGGCGGCGGGCATTGCCTCGCCGTTCGCGTGCAGCCAGCCGGCGTAGACGCCGTCGGCCGGGATCGCGGTGTGGGGCAGTGTCTCGACGTTCGCCGTCGGGAAGCCCATCTCGCGGCCTCGTTGGGCGCCGCGGACGACCACGCCCTCCACACGGTGCGGGCGGCCCAGGATCTCGGCGGCGCCCTCGACGTCGCCCACGGCGACCAGGCGCCGGGTCAGCGTGGAGGAGAACGGCTCGCCGCCGCCCGCAGCACCGCTCACGTACAGGTCGACGACCTCGACCTCGAAGTCGTAGACCTCGCCCTGCTCGGTGAGGAACTCCACGTTGCCCGCGGCCTTGTGGCCGAAGCGGAAGTTCGGGCCCTCGACGACCGCCTTGGCGTGCAGCCTGTCCACCAGGACCTTGACGACGAAGTCGGCCGGCGACAGCTTCGAGAACTCCGTCGTGAACGGCAGGATCAGCACCGCGTCCACGCCCAGCTCCGCCATCAGTTCGGCGCGGCGGTGGTGCGGGGCAAGCAGCGGCGGGTGGCTGCCGGGGCGGACGACCTCACTGGGGTGCGGGTCGAAGGTGACCACGACGGACGGGACGCCCAGCTCACGGGCGCGCTCCACGGCATGCCTGATGATCAGCTGGTGGCCCCGGTGGACTCCGTCGTAGGAGCCGATGGTGACGACGCTGCGCCCCCAGTCCTCGGGGATGTCCTCCAAGCCACGCCAGCGCTGCACTGTGACCGCTCCTTGTCGAACCCGTGTCCGTTACTTGCCTCCTGTGCAGATCTAAGGGTGCCATGCCGAGTGCTCCCGCCCCGCATCGGCATGGTGGCTGTGACGGGGCGCACTCTTCACGCCACGGGATCAGGCCGGTACCCGTACCCCCGCCAGGTTCTCGATCATCCGGCGGGTGCTGGGTCCGACCACCGCGGCCCAGTCCGCCGGGGCGTCGGTCAGCCAGCCGGCCATGCGTGCGGCGAAGCCGGGGGCCTGGCGGCCGAGGTCGACCAGACCGCGGTCGAAACGGGTCGCGCCGTCCGGGGTGCGGACCAGGAGCAGACCGGTGCGGTGGACGAGGTCCCGGAGGCCGTCGCCATCGCCGCCGTCGTCGCCGTCGTGCCGGACGGCGGCGCGCAACAGGGCCTCCAGGACGGCGGGGTCCCGTTCATGGGTGAGGAGGAACTCGCGCAGTTCGCGGCGCAGGGGGCGGGAGGCCGGGGTGCCGGGAGCGGTGAGCACGGCGGCCAGCTCGGCCCGCACCTGCTCCGGGCCGCCGCCGTCCAGGAGGCCGGTGACCAGCGGGAAGAGGACGGTCCGGGCGGCAGGGCCCTCGTCGAGGCGGCGGTCGACGTACGCGGCCACCTGGGCGGCTGTGGCCGTGTTCGCTGCCGCCGCCTCGTGCACCAGGGTCGCTACCCGGCGGGCCAGGGTGGGCGTGGTGACGTCCGCGAGGGTGCGCAGCGCCTCATCGGCGTCGGCCCTGCGCAGCCGCGCCCGGAAGGCCTCCAGGACCGGCTCGGGGTCGCTGGTCAGGGCCGGGACCAGCGCGCTCGGCGGGATCTGCGGATCGGCCGCCGCGAAGTGTTTCAGCGCCTGCGGGAGGTGGCGGGCGCGGGTGCGCGGATCACGTACGAGCAGGGCGAGCGCACCACCGTGCAGGGTGCGGTCGGCGGGGCGGGCGAGCAGGTCGAGAGCCGCGTAGCGCAGCAGCTCGCGGTCGGCCTCGGTGCGGACGTGCGGGGCGGCGCACAGCCCGTACGCCACCGCCGCCACCCGCCGGGCCGGCCGTGCGTCGTGCGCCCACCGGTCGACGGCCCGGCACACGGCGGACGGCTCGTCCTCGGCGAGGACTGCGAGGAGTTCGTCGGCGCGTCGGTGCGCGCAGTCGACGAGGAGCTCGGCCAGGTCGTCCAGGGCGCGGTGCCGGTGGGTGTGCAGCAGCGCCTGCGCGGCCGTCGCCACAGTCGCGTGCGGGGTCGCGGGCAGCGGCCGCTCGTCGTCGAACCAGCTGGTGAGGTGCGGTTGTACGGCGCCGGGGTCGGCGGCGAGGAGCGCTGCGACGGCGTCGAGGTAACGGGGCGGGCCGGTGTCGTGCGGGGCGGCGTCGGCGACGACCAGGCGGCGCAGGAGGTCGAGGCGGCCGGCCTCGGGAAGGGTGAGGGCGGTCCAGAAGGCGGGGCCGAACTCCCCCGGTACGGGCCGCTGTTGCTGTCGCCGGACGACGATCCAGTCGATGAGCAGGCGCAGCACGCCGATGTACGGCGTCGCGTCCGGCACGCGTCGCAGCACCTCGGCGAGCAGCCGGGCCGCCCACCAGGAGTGCGGGTTGTCGTCCAGGGCGACCTTCAGCTCCTCCAGGCGGACGGCGAGCAGGCGGGTGCCGTGCTGGCGGGCGAGGAGAAGCAGGGACTGGACGACGGGGCCGATGCGGTGGGGCGGCACGGGGAGGGAGCGCGCGTCCTTCGGTGCGCTGTGCACCAGGACGCGCAGGGCCTCGTCCAGGTCGAGGTGCATGCCCTGGATCCAGTCGGCGAGCTCCTCGTGGGCGAAGCGGTAGCCGCTTCCGGCGGGGACGAGGAGGCCCTCGGTGAGGACGGCGGACGCCCAGCCGGTTCCGCCGCCGAGCCGCCTCGGGGCAGTGCCCCACGGGAACACCGCCTCGAACGACTGCCGGTCCAGCTCGCCCTGGCCGGGGCCGAGGCTGCGCCGGGCCGCCTCGTGGACCTGCCCGGAGACCTTCGCCGCGAGGCGCCGTACGGCGGTCCCGCGCAGTCCGTTCGCGGCGGCGAGGCGGACGGCGATGCGCAGGCACATCAGGTCGAGGTGGGCGGCGAGGACGTCGTCCCCGTCGATCGGGGCGTCCGGGGCGTCGGGAACGGCGGCGCGCACCTCCGAGAGGAGGCGGAGCGTGAGGGGGTGGCGGGCGTGGGGCCCGGTGAGGACGGTGTCGGGAATGCCGTAGCGCTCGCGCGCGAGCCGGGACTCGTCGGCGCCCAGGTCGCCGAGGTGCACGCAGGGCGGGAGGGCGCGGTCGGGGTCCCGGGCCGCGTGCCGGCCGTCGTACAGCACCTCCCGGGGGAACTCCGCCCCCGCCCGCTCCCAGTACTCCGCCCGGCAGCCCACGACCAGCCGTGCCCCCGCCTCCCGCAGCCACTTCGCCGTCGCCGTCGTCCAGTCGGCCAGGCGGTGGGCGAGGACAGGCGGCATCTCCTCGGGGCCGTCGAGCAGGAGCAGCAGGGGGTGACCGGCGGTGTGGGCGAGACGGGCCAGGCGTTCGGGGGTGATGTCGCCGAGGTCGGCGGGGAGGGTGGGGTCGGAGGCGGCCACGATGCGGGCGGCGCGGGTCAGTGCCCGGCGGGCGGCGTCCGCCACGGAGCCGTCGTCGTCCTGGAGGTCGGCGCCGCGCAACCACAGTGTGGGCGCTGGCTGCCTGCCCCGGTTGCGGCGGGCGGCGAGGGCCGCGAGTTCCGTCGTACGACCGCTGCCGGGGGCGCCGACGAGGCCGAGGACAGCGGCCGGGCCTGCGGCGAAAGCCGCGAACTCCGCTGCCGTCGCGGCCCGTTCGACCGGTTCGACCACCGGTCCCAGGCCCGCCGCGCCGGGTGGGCCGACGTAGCCCGCCAAGGTGCCGGGCGGGCCGTCCGAGCCCACGGAGGTGGCCGTGAGCTCCAGCACGCCGGCCAGGTTGAGGTCGGCGCCGTACGCCGGGACCGTCGCCGCGTTACGGGCGAGCAGGTCGGCGAGCGGGCCTTCTTCGGGGCGATGCGGCGGGCCGTCCCCGGAGCCGCACAGCGGGCCCTCCTCGGAGCGGCGCAGAGGGACGGCGAACCCGGTGTCGCGGTGGCCGGACTGCAGCGCGGTACCGACGACGCCGACGACGGCGCCGGTCGCCGCGTCGAGCACCGGTGCCCCGGCTGCCCCGCCGCCCAGGCGCAGGGCGTCCCGGCCTGCCGTGCCGATCGCCAACTCCAGTACGTCGTCCAGGAGATGGAAGCGGTCCGTGGCCGTGTACGTCACCGGCGTCTCGCCCAGCACCCGCGCCTCCCGCCAGCAGCCGGCGACGACGCGTACGTACGTGCCCGTCTCGACCCGGCCGCGCACGGTGACGGGCAGCGGGTCCACGCCGAGGCCCTCGGTGCGTACGAGGGCCAGGTCCAGGGCGGGCAGCGGGGTCACCGCGTCCGCGGTCACGACGCAGGTGCGGTCCCCGGCGGCGTGCAGGACGAGCCGGGGCAGGCCGTCGACCGCCTCATGGCTGGTGATCACCGTGCCGTGGTGGTCGGCGACGAATCCCGTGCCGCGGGGGCGGCCGGCCAGGTCGCGGATGTGGACGAGGGCGTCGTCGGAAGGATCTTCGCGGTGGCCGGGTGCGGTGGTTTCCGCGTCGTCCGGCGTGCGGCGGCCGCCACCCGTCCGCGGGCCCCGTCCCGCCATGGTCGTACCTCCCCGCCCTGCGCGCGTTCCCTCTGTTCGACGGTAGGCGCGCGGTGATCGGCAGGACAGATCGCGGGGTGAACGCGCCCCCTCACGCTCCCTCGGTTCACTCCGAGCGCCTGCCCGGACGGGTGAATGGAGCGGGACCGGTGGATACACCCTAGGGGTGGGGGAACCGAGGGGGGACCGTGGAGCGGCGGCAGTGGAAGACCCCGTGTTCGCCGCTCCACGGGCACTACGCCCCGGCAGGACCCTCAGCCCTCAGCCGAAGACGGCCAGGCTCTTCGCCTTGCCCTTGTGCGCCTCGACCAGAGCCAGGAAGCGGCCCTGGGGGTCGAAGACGGCGACGGCGCCGCTGTCCTCGTACTCGTCGGGCATCTCCAGGCGTACGCCGTTGAGGAGCAGCCGGGCCCGCCTGGCGTCCACGTTCCAGCGGGGGAAGGCGGCCGTGGCCGCCTCGGCGATCGGCATCACCGTCAGCCCCTGCTGGTGCTGGTCCAGCGTCTTCGCCGAGTCCAGCTTGTACGGGCCGACGCGGGTGCGGCGCAAAGCGGTCAGATGGCCGCCGACGCCGAGGTCGGCGCCCAGGTCGCGGGCGAGGGCGCGGATGTACGTGCCGGACGAGCAGACCACCGACACCACCAGGTCCAGCACGGGCGTGCCGTTCTCGGCGACGGCGTCGCGGACGTCGTACGCGACGAAGGAGGAGATGGTGACCGGGCGGGCCGGGATCTCGAACTCCTCGCCCTCGCGCGCCCGCTTGTACGAGCGCACCCCGTCGATCTTGATGGCGCTGACCTTGGACGGCACCTGCATGATGTCGCCGCTCAGCTTGGCGATACCGGCGTCGATGGCGTCCCGGGTGACCTTGGAGGCGTCGGTGGAGGAGGTGATCTCCCCTTCGGCGTCGTCCGTGAGCGTGTTCTGCCCGAGGCGGATGGTCCCCAGGTACTCCTTCTCGGTGAGGGCCAGGTGCCCCAGGAGCTTGGTGGCCTTCTCGACGCCGAGGACGAGTACGCCCGTCGCCATGGGGTCGAGGGTGCCGGCGTGGCCGACGCGGCGGGTCCTGGCGATCCCGCGCATCTTGGCAACCACGTCGTGCGAGGTGAAGCCCGACGGCTTGTCGACGATGACAAGGCCGTCGGGCGTCTTGTGCTTCTCGGTCATTCCGCGGCGTCGCCGTCCGTCTCGGCAGCCTCGTCCTCTTCGCCCGGCTTCCTGTACGGGTCGGCGTCGCCCGCGAAGTTGGCGCCCGCCGAGACCTCGCGGACCTTCGCGTCCGAGGCCCGTGCCTTGTCGAGCAGGTCCTCGATGGTCTTGGCGGTGTCCGGCAGAGCGTCCGCCACGAAGGCCAGGGTCGGCGTGAACTTCACGCCCGCCGCCGCACCCACCGCGGAGCGGAGCACACCCTTGGCGCTCTCCAGGCCCGCGGCCGCCGCGGCCCGCTCCTCGTCGTCCCCGTACACCGTGTAGAAGACGGTCGCCTCCCGCAGGTCACCCGTCACCCGGGTGTCCGTGATGGTGACATGCGAGCCGAGCCGCGGGTCCTTGATCCCGCGCTGCAGCTTCTGGGCCACCACCTCTCGGATGAGGTCCGCCAGCCTTTTAGCCCGCGCGTTGTCGGCCACTGGTCCGTCTCCCGTTCTTTCCTGATCTGTGTTCTTGGTCAGTCGTCGTCGCCGCGGAGCCGCCGTCGCACGGACAGCAGTTCCACCTCGGGGCGCCCGGCGACCAGCCGTTCGCACCGGTCCAGTACGTCGGTGAGGTGGCCGGCGTCGCCGGACACCATCGCGAGGCCTATGCCGGCCCGGCGGTGGAGGTCCATGTGGTCGACCTCGGCGGCGCTCACCGCGTACTTCCGCTGGAGCTCGGCGACGATCGGGCGGACGACGGAGCGCTTCTCCTTCAGTGACCGAATGTCGCCGAGGAGGAGGTCGAAGGACAGAGTCCCTACGTACATGTGTATCCGGTTCACCCGCCGGTACGGGATCGATGGCCCCGCCATCGGTGGGCAGGGACATCAAGAACGGTACAACGAACGGGTGGGGTGCTCGACGGGATTGTTTCGCCCCCGCCGCGCCCTACTCGTCAGCTGAAACACGTCCGTCAGCTGAAACACGCCGAGGCGGCCGACGGGAACCAGGTCCCGTCGGCCACCTCGGGCCACGGTCTTACGCCCGCGGCTTCTCGCGCATCTCGTACGTCGCGATGACGTCGTCGACCTTGATGTCGTTGAAGTTGCCGAGGTTGATACCGCCCTCGAACCCTTCGCGGATCTCGGTGACGTCGTCCTTGAAGCGACGCAGGCCCTCGATGTTGAGGTTCTCCGCGACCACCTTGCCGTCGCGGATGAGTCGGGCCTTGGTGTTCCGCTTGACCTCGCCGGAGCGGATGAGCACACCGGCGATGTTGCCCAGCTTGGACGACTTGAAGACCTCGCGGATCTCCGCCGTACCGAGCTCGACCTCCTCGTACTCCGGCTTGAGCATGCCCTTGAGGGCCGCCTCGATCTCCTCGATCGCCTGGTAGATGACCGAGTAGTACCGGACGTCCACGCCCTCGCGCTCGGCCATCTGCGCCGCACGGCCTGCCGCGCGGACGTTGAAGCCGATCACGATGGCGTCCGAGCCCATCGCCAGGTCGATGTCCGACTCCGTGACCGCACCGACACCACGGTGCAGGACGCGGATGTCGACCTCTTCGCCGACGTCCAGCTGGAGCAGGGACGACTCGAGCGCCTCGACCGAACCAGAAGCGTCACCCTTGATGATCAGGTTCAGCTGCTGGACCTCGCCGGCCTTGAGCACCTTGTCCAGGTCCTCGAGCGAGACACGGCGCGTGCGCTTGGCGAACGCGGCGTTGCGCTCACGGGCGGCACGCTTCTCGGCGATCTGACGGGCCGTACGGTCCTCCTCGACGACGAGGAAGTTGTCGCCGGCACCCGGGACGTTGGTCAGGCCCAGGACCTGGACCGGCGTCGACGGGCCGGCCTCGGCGACGTTGTTGCCGTTGTCGTCGAGCATGGCGCGCACTCGGCCGTAGGCGTCGCCCACGACCATCGTGTCGCCGACCCGGAGGGTGCCTCGCTGGACGAGGACCGTCGAGACGGCACCGCGGCCACGGTCGAGACGGGACTCGATCGCGATGCCCTGCGCGTCCTGGTTCGGGTTGGCCCGCAGGTCGAGCGAGGCGTCCGCGGTGAGGACCACGGCCTCCAGCAGGGAGTCGATGTGCAGACCCTGCTTGGCGGAGATGTCGACGAACATCGTGTCGCCGCCGTACTCCTCGGCCACCAGGCCGTACTCGGTCAGCTGACCGCGCACCTTGGTCGGGTCGGCACCCTCGACGTCGATCTTGTTGACCGCGACGACGATCGGGACGTCGGCCGCCTTGGCGTGGTTGAGCGCCTCGACCGTCTGCGGCATGACGCCGTCGTTGGCCGCGACGACCAGGATCGCGATGTCGGTCGACCGCGCACCACGGGCACGCATGGCGGTGAACGCCTCGTGACCCGGGGTGTCAATGAAGGTGATCTTGCGCTCTTCGTCGTTGACCTCGGTCGCGACCTGGTAGGCACCGATGTGCTGGGTGATGCCGCCGGCCTCGCCCGCGATGACGTTCGTCTTGCGGATGGCGTCGAGCAGTCGGGTCTTACCGTGGTCGACGTGACCCATGACGGTGACGACCGGCGGACGGACCACGAGGTCCTCCTCGCCGCCCTCGTCCTCGCCGAACTCGATGTCGAAGGACTCGAGCAGCTCGCGGTCCTCCTCCTCGGGGCTGACGATCTGGACCGTGTAGTTCATCTCGCCGGCGAGGACCTCGAGGGTCGCGTCGGAGACGGACTGCGTGGCCGTGACCATCTCGCCGAGGTTCATCATGACCGCGACGAGCGACGCCGGGTTGGCGTTGATCTTCTCCGCGAAGTCGGTGAGGGAGGCACCGCGCGACAGGCGAATGGTCTCGCCGTTGCCGCGAGGCAGCATCACGCCGCCGACCGACGGGGCCTGCATGGCCTCGTACTCCTGGCGCCTCTGCCGCTTCGACTTGCGACCGCGACGCGCGGGACCGCCGGGACGACCGAAGGCACCCTGCGTGCCACCACGGCCACCGGGACCACCGGGACGACCGCCGAATCCGGGACGGCCACCGCCGCCGCCGAAGCCGCCGCCACCGGCACCGGGGGCACCGCCACCGGGACGACCGGCGAAACCGCCGCCGCCACCCGGACGACCGGCACCGCCGCCACCGCCCGGACGGCCGGCGAAGCCGCCGCCACCGGGACGACCGGCGCCGCCGCCGGGACGACCCGCACCGCCCGGACCGCGGCCGCCGGGGCCACCGCCGGGACGCGGGCCGGCAGCGGGACGCTGCGGCATCATGCCGGGGTTCGGACGCGGACCCGCGGGGCCGCCACCGGGACGGGGGCCGCCGCCCTGCGGACGGGGCATGCCGGAGGGCGACGGGCGCGAACCGCCCGGAGCCTGCGGACGCGGACCGCCGCCCTGGGCGCCGGGCGCCTGCGGACGGGGACCGGCGCCGGGGGCACCGGGGCCGCCGGGACGCGCGCCCTGCGGACGGGGCGCCTGCGGACGCGCCATACCGGTGGAGCCACCGGAGGTGAAGGGGTTGTTGCCCGGACGCGGACCGGCCGGACGGGCACCCGGACGCGCGGCCTGACCGCCGGCGCGCGGGGCACCACGGTCGGGACGGTCGGAACGGGGAGCCTGACCCTGGCCGGGACCACCCTGACGGGCGCCGGGCTTCGGGCCGCCGGGGCCCGGACGGGCGCCGGGGCGCGGGCCCTGGGCGGCGGCCGGGGCGACCGGCGCTGCCGGGGCCGACGGCGGAGCGGTGAACTCCGGCGTCGTGGGAGCCGCCGGGGCCGGACGCGGCGCGGGCTTGGGGCCCGGCACCGGACGCGGGCCGGAGGCGGCCGGCGCGGGGGCCGACGGGGCCGCGGGCTGCTGAGCCACGGCGGGCGTGGGGGCGACCGGCGGCTTCGGGGCAGCCGGACGTGCCGTCTGCGCCGGGGAGGGCGCGCCAGGCTTGGGGGCGGCCTTGCGCGGGGCGGGCTTACCGGCGGACTTGCCGTTGCCACCGCCCTGGAAGGCGTCTGTCAGTTTGCGCACTACGGGCGCCTCGATCGTCGAAGACGCCGATCGGACGAACTCACCGAGTTCCTGGAGCTTGGCCATGACGACCTTGCTCTCCACACCGAACTCCTTGGCGAGTTCGTATACCCGGACCTTAGCCACTTCGCTCCTTTTAGGTCCGGGTTGCGGCCGGACCGTCGCTACTTCATGGGCGTACTCATCGCGTGCTCATCGAGTGCTCATCGCAATCTCGACCTACTTCCAACTCGCGGGGTACCTGGGCCGCACGGGGTTCCGCGCGACGCTTTCTTACGGTGTCGCCTGCTCAGCAACGTTCTGTCTGCTCGACGTACCGGCGCAACACCTTTACGTCGAGCGGCCCCGGGACGCGGAGCGCCCTTGGGAACGCCCGGCGGCGTACCGCCAGGTCGAGACAGGCCGGGTCGGGGTGTGCATAGGCACCCCGGCCGGGCAGCGTACCGCGAGGATCAGGGACGCATGCGTCCTCGACCGCCACGATGCGCAGCAGATCAGTCTTGGCCGCTCGCTCCCGGCACCCCACACAGGTGCGTTCAGGGCATACGCGGGCTCGCGTCCGGCCAGACACAGCTAAGTCTACCTCCCCGCACCGACCTCCCCCCTTTGGGGCAAGAATCGAACGGTTGTTGTCGTGATCTAAGCCACTTGCGGCCCGGATCTATTCCCCGCTCCGAAGGGAGCCCTGTTCGGACGGCTGCTCGGTGTCCGGACGGATGTCGATCCGCCAGCCGGTGAGCCGGGCGGCGAGCCGGGCGTTCTGCCCTTCCTTGCCGATCGCCAGCGACAGCTGGTAGTCGGGCACCGTCACGCGCGCGGACCGGGTCGCCAGGTCCACGACCTCCACCTTGGTGACGCGGGCCGGCGACAGTGCGTTCCCCACCATCTCGGCCGGGTCGTCCGACCAGTCGACGATGTCGATCTTCTCGCCGTTCAGTTCACCCATCACGTTGCGCACCCGGCCGCCCATGGGACCGATGCACGCGCCCTTGGCGTTCAGGCCCGAACGGGTGGACCGGACGGCGATCTTGGTGCGGTGACCGGCCTCACGCGCGATGGCGGCGATCTCGACGGACCCGTCGGCGATCTCCGGCACCTCGAGCGCGAAGAGCTTCTTCACCAGATTGGGGTGCGTACGGGAGAGCGTCACGGACGGACCGCGGACACCCTTCGCCACCCGGACGACGTACGACCTCAGCCGCATGCCGTGCGGATACGTCTCACCCGGCACCTGCTCCTGCACCGGCAGGATCGCCTCGAGCTTGCCGATGTCGACGAGCACGTTCTTCGGGTCACGGCCCTGCTGCACCACACCGGTGACGATGTCGCCCTCGCGACCGGCGTACTCGCCGAGCGTCGCGTCGTCCTCGGCGTCGCGCAGGCGCTGCAGGATCACCTGCTTGGCCGTGGTGGCGGCGATACGGCCGAAGCCGGACGGGGTGTCGTCGAACTCCCGGGCCTCCTGGCCCTCTTCGAGGTCCTCGGGGTCCTCCTTCGCCCACACGGTCACATGTCCGGTCTCCCGGTTGAGCTCCACGCGCGCGTGACGGCGGCTTCCCTCGGTGCGGTGGTAGGCGATGAGGAGGGCCGACTCGATCGCCTCGACCAGCAGGGAGAAGGAGATCTCCTTCTCCCGTACCAAGCCCCGCAGGGCGCTCATGTCGATGTCCACGGCTACGCCTCCTCCTCTTCCTTCATGTCCTTGTTGTCCTTGCTGTCCTTGCGACTGAACTCGACCTGGACCCGGGCCTTGGCGATGTCCTCGAAGGCGAGCCTGCGGGAGGTGGCCTTGCGGCCCTTCACTCCGGGCACTTCGAGGTCGAGGCCCGCCTCGTCGACCTTCAGGATCCGAGCGGTCAGTTCGCCGCCCTCGGTGAGCTGGAACTTCACCAGCCGGTCCTGGGCACGCACGTAGTGACGGTGCTCGGTGAGGGCGCGCTCCGCGCCGGGGGTTCCGACCTCGAGGGTGTACTCGCCCTCACCCATCGCGTCCGTCTCGTCGAGCTTCGCCGAGAGCGCGCGGCTCACATCGGCGATCTGGTCCAGGTCCGCCCCCGCGTCGGAGTCGACGACCACGCTCAGCACCCGCTTGCGTCCGACGGAGTCCACGGTGATCTCTTCGAGATCCAGGCCCTGGGAGGTGACGAGCGGTTCCAGCAGTTCCCGCAGCCTCTCGCTCTGGGTGGTGCTCATCCGGGTGACTCCTCGGCCGCGTGTGCTGTTGTGGGATGGGGCGCGTGTCTGGTCAAAGGGTATCCGGTCGCAGGGAGTGTTGCTGTCCACCTGCGCACGGGCGGTGCCGATGAGTGATGCCGGTCGGGCGCGCGGGTACCGTGATCACCGGCGGGGCCGCCCTTCCCGCCCCGTGTGTTCGTACGAGCCCCCCGAGGACGTCTGCCGTGCCGTACTCCCCGCCGCCGCGCACCCCCTCGGGGCCGCGGAGAAGATCCCTGCTCGCCTCCGCCGCCGGCGCCGTCGTGCTCGTGGGCTGCTCCTCCGGTGGCGAGGACTCCGAGGAGAGCACGGGCGGCAGATTGTCGGTCACCGAGCGGGCACGCGCGCGTGCCGCACGGGACAGCGGGGGGATCGTTGAACGATACGACGCGGTGATCGTCGCGTATCCGGGGCTGGCGGAGCGGCTGCGGCCGCTGCGGGCGGAGGCGGTGCGGCATGTGGAGGCGTTCGGGGGCGCCAGGGTGACGGCGTCCGCCTCGGCGTCCTCCGAGCCGTCCGGGGCCGCGTCTTCCGCCGCCCCTTCGCCGACCTCTTCCGCCGCCCCGGGGAGCGAGAAGGACGCCCTCGCCGGGCTCGCCGCCGCCGAACGGGCGCTGGCGGACCTGCGGGCGAAGGCACTGCTGGACGTGCCGGGCGAGCTGGCCCGGCTGCTGGCCTCGGTGGCGGCGGCCGGGGCGGCGCACGCGTATCTGCTGACGGAGGGTGCCAAGTGAGCGAGGCGGAGCAGCCGGAGCTGGAGGCGTTGCAGGCCGTGCTGGCGGCCGAGCACGCGGCCGTGTACGGGTACGGCATCGTCGGTGGGCGGATCGGCGAGAAGCGGCGCGCGGAGACGCGGGCGGCGTACGACGCGCACCGGGCGCGGCGGGACGCGCTGGTGCGCGAGGTGCGCGACCTGGGCGGCGAGCCCGTCGCGGCGAGCGCCGCGTACGCGCTGCCGTTCCCGGTGCCGGACTCGGCCGCGGCCGTCCGGCTCGCCGCCGAACTGGAGGAGCGCGTGGCCGGGGTGTACTCCGACCTGGTGCGGGCGAGCGGCGGCGCACGGCGCGGCGAGGCGGCGGGGGCGCTGCGGGAGGCGGCGGTCCGGGCGGTGCGCTGGCGCGGCGGGAGCGTAGCCTTCCCTGGTCTCGCCGAGCGGGCGGACACGGGTGCGGCTGCGGGCACGACCGCGACCGCGACCCCGTCCTCGGCGACACCGACGGCGTAACCGGGAGAGGCCCGGAGAGGAAGGGAACGACTCGCGCATGGCTTTCGAACCGCCGCAGCGTCTGGTGCGGGCGCTCGGCGAGACGGCACCGGACGGTGACGACTGGTTGGAGAAGCTGCCCGAGCTGGCCCGACAGGCCGTCGCTCTACGCGAGTTGACCGTCGAGCGGGTGCAGGTGCCGGGCGGCCGGAGCAGTCTGGTGGTACTGGTACGGAGGGCCGACGGCACTCCGGCCGTGCTGAAGCTGGCCCCACGCCGGGCCCGCCCGGAGGGCGAGCGGGCCGCGCTGGCGCACTGGGGCGGCCTGGGCGCCGTACAGCTGCTCGAAACTGTCACGACCGAGGGCGCGCTGCTTCTGGAGCGGCTGCACCCTGATGTGTCGGTGCGGTCGCTGCCCGAGGCGAAGGCGCTGCTGGAGGCGGCGGGCACGCTGCGCCGATTGTGGGTCGAGCCCCCCGGTGACGCTGCCGCCCATGTCTTCGAGACCGTGACCGAGCGGACCGGCCGGCAGGCCGAGGCGATGCGGGCCGGCGCCGCGGCCGATCCCGAGGTGGCCCCGCTCGTCGACGTGGCCCTCGCGGCCCGCCAGGAGCTGCTGGCCGAACCCCCCGAGCACCGACTGCTGCACGGAACGTTCCGGCAGAGCAAGGTGCTGGCCGGGGAGCGGATGCCCTGGCTGGCCGTGGGCCCCGATCCGGTGGTCGGCGAGTGCGCGTTCGACTTGGCGCGACTGGTCCGCGACCGGGTGGAGGATCTGATCGCGGCCCCTTCCGGGGCGGCGATCACCCGGCGCCGCGTGAAGCGACTCGCGGAGTCGCTGGAGGTGGACCAGGAGCGACTGCGCGGCTGGACCCTGTTCCGCGCGGTGGAGTCCGGGGTACGCGCGCGCCGGGTCGGCCGCCCCCAGGACGCGGAACTGCTGCTGGAGTTCGCGAGCTGGCTGTAGGGCCGCCTGCTCGTGGGCCTACGCGGCCATGAGTCCGTATCACGACCGTTCCCCTCCCGAGCGACGCTGTGTCACGTCCTACGGTCGGGGAACGGCTGAGAGAAGACTGTCGAGGCGTCCGTACGCCTCGACAGAAGTCCCTGAGAGGTGTCTTTAGTTCACGAGGCGGGCGATCGCCTCGTCGACGGTCAGCTCCTCACGCTCACCGGTCTTGCGGTCCTTGAGCTCCAGGACGCCCTCGGCGGAGCGGCGGCCCGCCACCAGGATCTGCGGTACGCCCATGAGTTCGGCGTCCGTGAACTTCACGCCCGGGGAGACGCCGGCCCGGTCGTCGACCAGGACGCGGACACCGGCGGAGGCCAGCTTCTCGGCGACGTCGAGGGCCAGTTCGGTCTGGAGGGCCTTGCCCGCGGCGACGACGTGCACGTCGGCGGGCGCGACCTCCTTGGGCCAGCACAGGCCCTGCTCGTCGGCGGTCTGCTCGGCGAGGGCGGCGACCGCGCGGGAGACACCGACGCCGTAGGAGCCCATGGTCACGCGGACCGGCTTGCCGTTCTGGCCGAGGACGTCGAGCTTGAGGGCGTCGGCGTACTTGCGGCCCAGCTGGAAGATGTGGCCGATCTCGATGGCGCGGTCGAGCTTGAGCCCGGTGCCGCACTTCGGGCAGGGGTCGCCGTCCTGCACCACGACGACGTCCACGTACTCGTCGACCTCGAAGTCACGGCCGGCGACGACGTTCTTCGCGTGCGTGTGCTCCTTGTTGGCGCCGGTGATCCAGGCGGTGCCGGGGGCCACGCGCGGGTCGGCGATGTACGTGACCTTCTCCCCCAGGCCCTGCGGGCCGACATAGCCGCGGACCAGGTCCGGGCGTCCGGTGAAGTCCTCGGCGGTGACCAGTTCGACGGCGGCGGGCGCGAAGTGCGCCTCGACCTTGTCCATGTCGACCTCGCGGTCGCCGGGGACGCCGACGGCGACGATCTCGCCGTCGACCTTCACCAGGAGGTTCTTCAGGGTGGCGGAGGCCGGGACACCGAGGGAGGCCGCGAGGGTCTCGATGGTCGGGGTGTCGGGGGTCGGGATCTCCTCGGCGGCCGGCACGCCGGAGCCGTCGACGGGCTTGAGCTCGTACGTGATCGCCTCGGTGTTGGCCGCGAAGTCGCAGTTCGGGCAGTCGGCGAAGGTGTCCTCGCCGGCGGTGGCCGGGGCGAGGAACTCCTCGGACTTGGAGCCGCCCATCGCGCCGGCGGTCGCGGCGCAGATGCGGTAGTCCAGGCCGAGGCGCTCGAAGATCCGCTGATACGCCTGGCGGTGCAGGGCGTACGACTGGGCGAGGCCCTCGTCCGCCAGGTCGAAGGAGTATGAGTCCTTCATCAGGAACTCGCGGCCGCGCAGGATGCCGGCGCGGGGACGGGCCTCGTCGCGGAACTTGGTCTGGATCTGGTAGAGGATGACCGGCAGGTCCTTGTAGGAGGACGCCTGGTCCTTCACGATCAGCGTGAAGATCTCCTCGTGGGTGGGGCCGAGGAGGTAGTCGCCGCCCTTGCGGTCCTGGAGGCGGAACAGCTCGGGGCCGTACTCGTCCCAGCGGCCCGTCGCGTCGTACGGCTCCCGCGGCAGCAGGGCGGGGAGCAGCACCTCCTGGGCGCCGATGGCGTCCATCTCCTCACGGACGATCCGTTCGACGTTGGCGAGGACCCGCTTGCCGAGCGGCAGCCAGGTCCACACACCGGTGGCCGTGCGGCGGACGTAGCCGGCGCGGACGAGCAGCTTGTGGCTGAGGACCTCGGCGTCCGCCGGGTCGTCGCGCAGCGTCTTCGCCATCAGATTCGACATGCGCTGGACCGGTGCGTTCGCCATGGTTCTCGTACTCCTGCCGGGTAAGGGTGATGGCTAGGAGGTTAGCCGGGCGGTCCATCCCGGTGGAAATCGGTTAGGGCCTGCCCTGGTGCCGGCGGAGCGGGAGGGGGGCTCCCATCACCGCGTACGGCTTCGGGGCGCTGGGGAAGAGGACCTGTCTGGCCAGGTCCTCGTAGCCGAGGGAATGGTAGAGGCCGCGGGCCGGGCTGTCGGTGTCGATCGCCGAGAGGATCGAGCGGGGCTCGGCGGCGGCGTCGGTGATCGTGGTGATCAGGGAGCGGCCGACGCCGCGGTTCTGGTAGCGCGGGTGGACGTGCAGCTCGGTGATCACGAAGGAGTGGTCGAGCCAGAAATCGCGGCCCTGGGCGCGCAGGTACGGCTCCACGACGGTGGACCACCAATGGGTGCGGTCGTTGGGCATGCCGTAGACGAAGCCGACGAGGCGGCCGTCGGCGGTCGTGGCGCCCAGGGCGCGGGCGCCCGGGTAGGTCATGTGCCGCAGCACGATCTGGCGCCGCACGGCGACCTCCTCGGCGCCGAGCCCGAAGGCGACGGCCTGCACGGCGAGCGCGTCGTCGACACGGGCCGGCAGGTCGAGAGGGCCGATCACGACGTCGTCGGGGTTGCGGTGTCCGTGACCGGGGATGCGCAGCATGCCGGGGAGACTACAGGGCTCCTACGAGGCTCAGAACGGCGCTGTGAGGTGCGGCTGGAGGAGTGCGGCTAGAACAGAACGCTCATGAACGCGCCGACCTCCTGGAACCCCACCCTCAGGTACGTCCGCCTGGCCGGGGTGTTGAAGTCGTTGACGTACAGGCTCACCGTCGGCGCCACATCGGCCAGCGCGTACCTCAGCACCGCCGCCATGCCCGGAGCCGCGAGGCCCCTCCCCCGGTACTCGGGGGCCACCCACACGCCCTGGATCTGGCAGGCCTGGGGCGTGGCCGCGCCGATCTCCGCCTTGAAGGCGACCCGGCCGTGTTCGTCGAGGCGGGCGAAGGAGCGGCCGGAGCCGACGAGTTCGGCGACGCGGGCCTGGTAGAGGAGGCCACCGTCGCCGGCCATCGGGGAGATGCCGACCTCCTCGGTGAACATCGCCACGCACGCCGGCATGATCGTCTCCATCTCGTCCTTGCGGACGCGACGGACATAGGGATCCGGGGCGATGTCGTCGGGCATGCGGTCGGTGACCATGAGCGGCTGGTGGCGGCGGACCTCACGGGCCGGGCCCCAGCTGGGTTCGAGCAGCCGCCACAGCTCGGCGGTGGCCTCGGCGGGACCGACGATGGAGGAGCAGCGGCGGCCGGCCCTGCGCGCACGGTCCGCGAAGGCGCGTACAGCACGGGGTGTGGCGCAGATGGGGACGAGGTTGGCGCCCGCGTAGCAGAGGGACGTCAGCATGCCGTCCTCGTACCAGCCCCACATCTCGCCGCCGAGACGCCAGGGGTCGAGGCCCGCGACCTGCACCCGTGAGGTCACGAAGGCGTTCTTGACCGGCTCGCGGTCGAGGACGGCGAGGGCGGCGTCCAGGTCGCTCGGTTCGAGGACCCGGGAGGTGGTCTGGGTCAACAAGTGCGGGGCCTCACACTGGGGTCTGCTGATCTCCGCACTGTACCTGCCGAAAATGTGACGCGCCGCCCGTCCGGCAGGCCCCCTTGCCCTACGAACGTCGCATGGTCCTGAGGACCGGGAGAACCGACGCGCACGAGGACGTGATCCCGGACGGGCTGAGTCTGCTGCGCATCGGCCGGGACGCGGGCGAGGGCGTACGACAGGAGCCCGACGTCTGGATGCGTCACGCCTGAGGCCGGGTGCCGGCGCGGAGCCGGTACAGCACGCTCCGCCGCAACGGTCCCTCGGGCACGCCCGGGTCGTCGAAGTCGTCGGCCGGATCGCGGGTCATGCCGAGGCGGCTCATCACCGCCCGGGAACGGAGGTTGCCGACGGCGGTGACCGCGAGGATCTCGGCGAGGCGGAGGTCTTCGAAGCCGAAGGCGAGCGCGGCGCGGGCGGCCTCGGTGGCGTAGCCGTGGCCCCAGGCCGGGCGGGCCAGCCGCCAGCCGACCTCGATTCCGGTGAACGGCATGTCCGCGTCGACGGGGTCGAGCCCGGTGAACCCGATGAACTCGCCGGTGGCCGCGACCTCCAGCGCCCACCAGCCCCAGCCGCGCTCGTCGAGCCCGGCCCGGAAACGGGCCACCGAGGCGTCGCTCTGTTCGCGGGTGAGGAGGCCCGGGAGGTGTTCGCGGACCTCGGGGTCGGCGTTCATCGCGGCCCACGGAGCGAGGTCGGACTCACGCCGGGGGCGCAGGATCAGGCGGTCGGTGCGCAGGTTCGTCACCTGCGGGAGTCAACACGGACGAGGGGTCAGGGCGCGATCGATTTTGGGCGCGGGAACGGTGTGCCCACTCCGAGGGCGGCCTCGGCCCAGGTCAGCCCAGTTCCCGTCGGCCCGGCTCAC
Organism: Streptomyces sp. NPDC001315; assembly: GCF_042896175.1. Classification (NCBI taxonomy): domain Bacteria; kingdom Bacillati; phylum Actinomycetota; class Actinomycetes; order Kitasatosporales; family Streptomycetaceae; genus Streptomyces; species Streptomyces sp. NPDC001315. The sequence continues at coordinate 35,296 of NZ_JBIAWZ010000012.1, forward strand.
GAGGAGCGACCGGACCTCGCCCCCGTCCGTCGGTCCGCTCAGCCCGCCACCGAGACCGACGGCTCGCCCGAGGCGATCCCGGCCGCCTCCATCTGCTCGGCCAGCTTCATGGCCTCCTCGATGAGGGTCTCGACGATCTTGGACTCGGGGACGGTCTTGATGACTTCGCCCTTGACGAAGATCTGGCCCTTGCCGTTGCCGGAGGCGACACCGAGGTCGGCCTCGCGGGCCTCGCCGGGGCCGTTGACGACGCAGCCCATGACCGCGACGCGCAGCGGGACCTCCATGCCGGTGAGGCCGGCGGTGACCTCTTCGGCCAGCTTGTAGACGTCGACCTGCGCGCGGCCGCAGGACGGGCAGGAGACGATCTCCAGGCCGCGCTGCTTGAGGTTGAGCGACTCCAGGATCTGGTTGCCGACCTTGACCTCCTCGACCGGCGGGGCCGAGAGGGACACGCGGATGGTGTCGCCGATGCCCTGCGAGAGGAGCGCGCCGAAGGCGACAGCCGACTTGATCGTGCCCTGGAAGGCGGGGCCGGCCTCCGTCACACCGAGGTGCAGCGGGTAGTCGCACTGGGCGGCCAGCTGACGGTACGCCTCGACCATCACGACCGGGTCGTTGTGCTTGACCGAGATCTTGATGTCCCGGAAGTCGTGCTCCTCGAAGAGGGAGGCCTCCCAGAGGGCGGACTCGGCGAGCGCCTCGGGCGTCGCCTTGCCGTACTTCTGGAGCAGGCGCCGGTCCAGCGAACCCGCGTTCACACCGATGCGGATCGGGGTGCCGTGGTCCTTCGCCGCCTTGGCGATCTCCTTGACCTTGTCGTCGAACTGCTTGATGTTGCCGGGGTTCACGCGCACCGCCGCGCAGCCCGCCTCGATCGCGGCGAAGACGTACTTCGGCTGGAAGTGGATATCGGCGATGACCGGGATCTGGGACTTGCGGGCGATGGTCGCGAGGGCGTCCGCGTCGTCCTGGGTGGGGCAGGCCACGCGGACGATCTGGCAGCCGGAGGCGGTCAGCTCGGCGATCTGCTGGAGGGTGGCGCCGATGTCGGACGTACGGGTCGTGGTCATCGACTGGACCGACACGGGGGCGTCGCCGCCGACCGCCACGGACCCGACCTGGATCTGCCGGCTCTTGCGGCGCTCGGCGAGCCTGGTCGGAACGGACGGCATGCCGAGAGAAATCGCAGTCATCTGCTGTGCAACCCCAAGTCGTGGATCAAGGTCCAGGTCCGCCCGTCGGAGGCAGATTCCGGCGGGTTCCAGGCTTCGAGATTACGGCACCGAGCCAGGGGCCGGCACCTCCCCCATCCGTAAACCCACTCGATGGAAGCGGCCCGGAACACAGTGTTCCGGGCCGCTTCGAACGCCGTGTGGCCACGGTTGCTAACTGATCTTGACCGGGTTGACGACATCTGCCACGAGCACCAAGACCGTGAAGCAGATGAAGATCCCGGCCACCACGTACGCCACCGGCATCAGCTTCGCCACGTCGAACGGACCCGGGTCCGGCCGACGCAGCACCTGCGCCGCCTTGCGCCGCAGCGACTCCCACAGCGCGCCCGCGATGTGCCCGCCGTCCAGCGGGAGCAGCGGGAGCATGTTGAAGAGGAACAGGGACAGGTTGAAGCCCGCGACCAGCATCAGCGCCATGGCGAGCTGCTGGGTCGGCGGGATGTCCAGTGTGAAGATCTCGCCGCCGACGCGGGCCGCGCCGACCACGCCCATCGGGGAGTCGGCCTCGCGCGGGGCGCCGTCGAAGGCCGCGTTCCACAGGGCCGGGATCTTGCCGGGCAGGCTCGCGATGGAGTCGACGGCCTCGCCGAGCCGGTCGCCCATCCACGTCACGGAGTCGCCGAAGTCCTGGCGTACGACGCCGGTGGCGGCGCTGAAGCCGAGGAAGCCGGCGGTGACGTACTGGCCCTGGACGATCTGGCCGCTGGAGTCCTTCTTGGCGACCTGGTTGGTGGCGATCTTCGCGTGCAGGGTGACTTCCTGGCCCTTGCGGTCGACGACGATCGGCACCTCCTTGCCCGGAGTGGCGCGGATGAGGTCGGAGAGCTGGTTCCAGTCGTCCGTCCGCACACCGTTGAAGGAGACGATCTTGTCGCCGGCCTTCAGGCCCGCCGCCGCGGCCGGCGCGGGCGCGTCTGAGTCCTTGCACGTGTCCCGGTTCTGGCTCTGCGCGATGACGCACTCGGAGACCGAGCTGACGGTGGTGGTCTGCTGGGAGATGCCGAAGCCCATCAGGACGGTGAGGAACAGCGCCACCGCAAGGATCAGGTTCATGAAGGGGCCCGCGAACATCACGATGACCCGTTTCCACGGCTTGCGCGTGTAGAAGAGGCGGGTCTCGTCGCCCGGCTCGAGCTCCTCGAAGGCGGCGGAGCGGGCGTCCTCTATCATTCCGCGCCACGGCGAGGTGGAGCGGGCGGTGATCCGGCCGTCGTCGCCGGGCGGGAACATGCCGATCATGCGGATGTAGCCGCCGAACGGGACGGCCTTGACGCCGTACTCGGTCTCGCCCTTCTTCCGCGACCAGATGGTCGGGCCGAAGCCGACCATGTACTGCGGCACCCGGATGCCGAAGAGCTTGGCCGTGGAGAGATGTCCCAGCTCGTGCCAGGCGATCGAGACCAGCAGGCCGACCGCGAAGACGACTATGCCGAGGATCATCATCAGGGTCGTCATGCACGGGCCTCCGCGGTCGCCGTCGTCGTCTGTGCTGTCAGTTCCCGGGCCCGGGTACGTGCCCAGGCCTCCGCTTCGAGGACGTCCGACACGGTGAGTGAGGTTCCCGTGCGCGGCGTACCGTGCTCCTCGACCACCCGTGTCACCGTCTCCATGATTCCGTTGAACGGCAGCGCGCCGCTGCGGAACGCCTCTACGCACTCCTCGTTGGCGGCATTGAACACCGCCGGGGCCGTGCCCGCGAGCTGCCCGACGTGCCGGGCGAGGCCGACCGAGGGGAACGCCTCGTCGTCGAGCGGGAAGAACTCCCAGGTCGAGGCCTTGGTCCAGTCGAAGGCGGGCGCCGCGTCCGGGACGCGTTCCGGCCAGCCCAGGCCGATGGCGATCGGCCCGCGCATGTCGGGGGGCGTCGCCTGGGCGAGCGTGGATCCGTCCGTGAACTCAACCATCGAGTGAACATACGACTGCGGGTGCACGACGACCTCAATGCGGTCGAAGGGAATGTCGTACAGGAGGTGCGCCTCGATGACTTCCAGACCCTTGTTGACGAGGGTCGCGGAGTTGATCGTGATCACCGGGCCCATGGCCCAGGTGGGGTGCGCGAGGGCGTCCTCGACGGTGACGTTCGCCAGTTCCGCCTTGGTCCGGCCGCGGAAGGGGCCGCCGGAGGCGGTGACGACGAGCTTGCGTACGTCGGCCCGGCTGCCGGCTGCCAGCGCCTGGAAGAGGGCGGCGTGCTCGGAGTCCACCGGGATGATCTGGCCGGGCTTGGCGAGCGCCTTGACCAGCGGGCCGCCGACGATGAGCGACTCCTTGTTGGCCAGCGCGAGGGTGCGGCCCGCCTCCAGGGCGGCGAGGGTCGGGGCCAGGCCGATGGAGCCGGTGATGCCGTTCAGGACGGTGTGGCAGTCGGAGGCGGCGAGCTGCGTGGCCGCGTCCGGCCCGGCCAGTATCTCGGGGAGCGGCTCCCCGGCCCCGTACCGCGCGGCGAGCGCCTCGCGCAGCGCCGGTACGGCGTCCTCGCGGGCCACGGCGACCGTGCGCACCCGCAGCCGGTGGGCCTGCTCGGCCAGCAGCTCGACCCGGCCGCCGGCGGCGGACAGGGCGGTGACCCGGAACCGGCCGGGGTTGCGCAGGACGAGGTCGATCGCCTGGGTGCCGATCGAACCGGTGGAGCCGAGGATCACCACGTCCCGCGGGCCGTCCGGGGCGACGGGGTCGTAGACGAGGTGTGGGTCTGCGAGAGGGGCTGGGCTGTCGCTCATCCCCCCATTGTGGCCGCAACGGCCGCCCGGCAGGACAGGGCGTCCCTCTCGTGGCTCCCCGGCCCTGCGGCTCGGCGGTCGCGGCGACCGTCGAGCCGCGGGGCGCTCCACGCCCGCGTCAGCGGATGGGGCGGTGGACGTTCTCCCGTTCGCTCGGTCCTGGTGTCGCGTCGGCGATCCAGGGGCCGTCTCCTGACGGGTCGACGATGCCTTGTTCGAGCCACTCGTAGGCGCCCGCGAGGACGCCCTTGACGACCTTGCGGTCCAGGTCGTCGGTGTTGGTCCACAGGCGGTCGAAGAGTTCCTCGACGCGGATGCGGGACTGGCGGCAGAACGCGTCGGCCAGCTGGTAGGCCTCGCGGCCGTGGTCGCCCTGGCCGCGCAGCAGCTCGGCGCGGACGCAGGCGGCGCTCATCGCGAAGAGTTCCGCGCCGATGTCGACGACGCGGCCCAGGAAGCCCTGTTTGGTCTCCATGCGGCCCTGCCAGCGGGACATGGCGTAGAACGTGGAGCGGGCGAGCTTGCGGGCGTGGCGTTCGACGTAGCGCAGGTGGGTGGAGAGGTCCACCTCCTGCTTGAACTCGGTGTAGGAGGAGGGCAGTTGGCCGGGGCCCGCGACCAGCTTGGGGAGCCATTTGGCGTAGAAGACGCCCGCGTTCGCGCCTGCCTTCGCCTTGTCGGAGAGGGATTTCTCGGGGTCGATGAGGTCGCCCGCCACCGACAGGTGGGCGTCGACCGCCTCGCGTGCGATCAGCAGGTGCATGATCTCGGTCGAGCCCTCGAAGATGCGGTTGATCCGCAGGTCGCGCAGGATCTGCTCGGCGGGGACCGCCCGTTCGCCGCGGGCGGCCAGTGACGCGGCCGTCTCGAAGCCCCGGCCGCCGCGGATCTGGACGAGTTCGTCGGCCATGAGCCACGCCATCTCCGAGCCGTACAGCTTGGCGAGGGCGGCTTCGATGCGGATGTCGTTGCGGTTCTCGTCGGCCATCTGGGAGGAGAGATCGAGTACGGCCTCCAGGGCGAAGGTCGTGGCGGCGATGAAGCTGATCTTCGAGCCGACGGCCTCGTGCAGCGCGACCGGCTTGCCCCACTGCTCCCGTACGCCCGACCACTCGCGGGCGATCTTCAGGCACCACTTGCCGGCGCCGACGCACATGGCGGGCAGGGACAGCCGCCCGGTGTTCAGGGTGGTGAGGGCGATCTTGAGGCCCGCTCCCTCCGGGCCGATCCGGTTCGCGGCCGGGACGCGCACCTGGTGGAAGCGGGTGACGCCGTTCTCGAGGCCGCGCAGGCCCATGAAGGCGTTGCGGTTCTCGACGGTGACGCCCTCGGAGGCGGACTCCACGACGAAGGCGGTGATGCCGCCCTTGTGTCCCTCGGACTTCGGCACCCGGGCCATGACGACGAGGAGGTCGGCGACCACCCCGTTGGTCGTCCACAGTTTCACCCCGTCGAGGACGTAGTCGTCCCCGTCCGGGACCGCGGTCGTGGCGAGCCGGGCCGGGTCGGAGCCGACGTCCGGTTCGGTCAGCAGGAAGGCGGAGATGTCGGTGCGGGCGCAGCGCGGCAGGAAGGTGTCCTTCTGCTCCTGGGTGCCGAAGAGTTTCAGCGGCTGCGGTACGCCGATCGACTGATGGGCGGAGAGCAGCGCGCCGATCGCCGGGTTCGCCGAGCCGGCCAGGGCGAGGGCCTTGTTGTAGTAGACCTGGGTCAGGCCGAGGCCGCCGTACTTGGTGTCGATCTTCATGCCGAGGGCGCCGAGCTCCTTGAGCCCGTCGATCACCTCGTCCGGGATCTGCGCGTCCCGCTCGATGCGCGCGGAGTCGATCCTCGTCTCGCAGAAGTCGCGCAGCTTGGCGAGGAACTCCTCGCCGCGCTGTGCGTCCTCGTCGGCGGGCAGCGGGTGGGGGTGGATCAGGTCGAGCCGGAAGCGGCCCAGGAACAGTTCCTTGGCGAAGCTCGGCTTGCGCCAGTCCTGTTCCCGGGCGGCCTCCGCCACCTGACGTGCCTCACGTTCCGTGACGGTGGGTTTGGTCGGTGGTTCGGGCATAAGGCTCACCTCGCCGTAAACAGGGATCTTGGGTGCCGTCTGTTACTGACTGGTGCTACTTGATCGTATGTACCCGATACCGGGCGGACCCACCACCCCTGGCGCTCACCCGGGGGACGGCTGCCCCCTTGTTTCCGTGCGACCCTCCAACCGTCACGTGATGATCACGTGAAGGAACACCAGCAACTTCTCCACCAGATTTCTGTGAATTCCGCGAAAACTGCAACCAACAAGCACAGTTGTGATCTAAGGTCCTCGATCACTTGGTCGCATTCGCCCGGTGGGGAAGTTCGATGGGCGGCTGCGGCTTGTGACGGCGACGTATGGCTGGGGGGCACATGCGGGATGTCGGCGTGTCGGAATCCGCTGGGGAACCGGGGGCGGAGGCGACCGGGGGGCTGGGAGAGGAAACGAATCGCCGGGGGGCGGGCGGCCCGGACCGGGCGGTCGCGTTCGCGGACGAGGACGGGGCGGCCAGACCGAAGCCGGACCGGGCCGGGCCGAGGGTCCGCACGGGAGACGGAAAGGCCCGCTGGTACCGGCCGCTCGCGGTCGTCACCGACGCCTGCGGAATCGGGGTTCCGCTCGCCGCGGCCCTGGATGCGGACGGACAGGAGGTGCCGGTGATCGGCGGCCTGGTCGGCGCCGGAGTGTGGGCGCTCATCCGGACTTTACGACGCCGGTACGCGGGCCAGCGCCTCGGGGAGTCGTGGGGTGTGCTGGCCGCCGTGCGGGACTGGGTGCTGCTGGCCGGGATCCTGGCGCTGGCGCTGGTCCTCTTCGATGCGCGGAACGGGCCACGGCCCACCCTCGCCCTGGCCTCGGTGGCGCCGGGACTGGCGGTCACGGCCACGGTCGCACCGGTGACCCGGCTGCATCTCAACCGGCAGCGCCGGCAGGCGCGGGCGGTGCGACGGGCCCTGGTGGTGGGCGAGCCGACCGCCGTGGACCACGTCGTGGGACGGCTCGCCGCCCGCACGGATCACCCGTACGTGGTGGTGGGTGTGGTGCCGGTCGGCTTCCAGCCCCTGGGGTGCGGGATGCCGGTCCCGGGGCGGCTGGCGGCCGTCCCCTCCGACCTCACGCAGGACGCGGATGTCGTCCTGCGTGCCGTGGAGGCCTCCGCGGCGGACGTGGCGCTGGTGGCGCCGGGGCTGCGGATGACCGGTGAACGGCTGCGGCACGTGTCGTGGGCGCTGCACGGCGCCGGACTGCAGCTGGCCGTGGTGCCGGGCCTCACGGAGGTCGCCCAGGCCCGGGTACGGCCCACCTCGGCGGCGGGGCTGACGCTGCTGCAGGTGGCACCGCCCGCCCAGGAGGGCGGGCAGCCGTGGCTGAAGTCGCTCCTCGACCGGGCCGGGGCCACGGTCGGACTCGTGCTGCTGGCGCCGCTGTTCGGGGCGCTGGCGGTGGCGGTCCGCTGCTCCTCGCCCGGCCCCGTCTTCCACCGGCAGACGCGCCGCGGGCTGGGCGGGAAGCCGTTCACGATGTGGAAGTTCCGCACGATGGTCGTCGACGCCGAGGCCCGCCGGGCCGAGCTCGCCCGGGCCGGGGCCAACCAGCACGACGGGCACATGTTCAAGATCCGGCGCGACCCGCGCGTCACCCGGCTCGGCGGTGTGCTGCGCCGACTGTCCCTGGACGAGCTGCCGCAGCTCTTCAATGTCCTCCGGGGTGACATGTCCCTGATTGGCCCGCGCCCGCCGCTGCCCGAGGAGGTCGCCCGCTACAACCCCACGGAGCTGCGGCGCCTCTCCGTCAAGCCGGGCATGACCGGGCTGTGGCAGGTCAGCGGGCGCTCCGACCTGTCCTGGGACGAGACGGTGGCGCTCGACCTCTGGTACGTGGACAACTGGTCGGTGGCCACCGATGTGGAGATCATGACCCGCACCCTGCGCGCCGTCGTCGACGGCCGTGGGGCGTACTGAGGGGATCCTCCGATGAGCGGTCACCTCGGTCCGGTACGGCCCGGGGCGCTGTCGTCGTTCTCCCGCACCCGTGCCGGGGTGCGGGAGAACGGCGACAGTGGCGCGGGAGGAGACCGGTCAGCCGGTCTGCCGACCCAGCCACCACTCGTACGTCGAGGCGATCCCGTCACGCAGGGCGACGGCGGGCTTGAAGCCGAGCGCGGTCAGCCGGGAGACGTCGAGGAGTTTGCGCGGGGTGCCATCGGGCTTGCTCGTGTCCCACACGATCTCTCCCTGGTAGCCCGTCACCTCGCCGACGACTGCCGCGAGTTCGCTGATCGGGAGGTCCTCGCCGCAGCCGATGTTGACCGGCCCGTCGGCGTCGTAACGGTCCAGGAGCAGGGCGCAGGCCGCCGCCACGTCGTCGACGTGCAGGAACTCCCGGCGCGGGGTTCCGGTGCCCCACAGCACGACCTCGGGCGCCCCGGTGACGCGGGCCTCGTGGAAGCGCCGGATCAGGGCAGGCAGCACATGCGAGGTGGCCAGGTCGAAGTTGTCACCGGGGCCGTAGAGGTTGGTGGGCATGGCGCTGATGTACGCGGCGCCGTACTGGCGGCGGTACGACTGGACCTGGGTGATGCCGGCGATCTTGGCGATGGCGTACGCCTCGTTGGTCGGCTCCAGCGCCCCGGTGAGCAGGGACTCCTCGCGGATCGGCTGCTCGGCGAGCTTCGGGTAGATGCAGGACGAGCCGAGGAAGAGCAGCCGCGGCACCGCGGCGCTGTGCGCGCCGGCGATGACGCTCAGCTGTATCCGCAGGTTGTCCTCCAGGAACTGCACCGGGTAGGTGCTGTTGGCCATGATCCCGCCGACCTTGGCGGCGGCCAGCACGACGGCGTCCGGGCGGACGTCGCGCAGAAAGGCCTCGGTCCGCGCCGCGTCGCGCAGATCGAGCTGGTCCCGGCCGCGGGTGAGCACCTCCTGTCCGTCGGCTTCGAGCCGGCGTACCACCGCGGAACCGACCAGGCCGCGATGGCCCGCGACGAACACCCGGGCCGGGCGCGGGAGCAGGGGAGGCGTGGGCTTGGGCGAAGGGTCAGCAGTCATGGCGCGGATTGTGCCAGCGACGACCACGCCCAGGGGACATTCTTCAAGAAATTGGTTCAACACATATGAAAACGCGACCTGTTGTGTCGCGTCAGAGGGGGTACAGATGGGAAAGTCGGCACTCATCACCGGGGTGACCGGTCAGGACGGCTCGTATCTGGCGGAGCTGTTGCTGGGCAAGGGCTACACCGTGCACGGCCTGATACGCCGGTCGTCGAGCTTCAACACCGAGCGGATCGACCACATCTACCAGGGCCCCGACCAGCCGGAGCGGTCCTTCGTCCTGCACCACGCGGACCTCTCGGACGGGGTGGCGCTGGTGAACCTGCTGCGGGACCTCAGGCCCGACGAGGTGTACAACCTCGGCGCGCAGTCCCATGTCCGGGTCTCGTTCGACGCGCCCCTGTACACGGGCGACGTGACCGGGCTGAGCGCCATCAGACTGCTCGAGGCGGTCCGGGCGAGCGGCATCGAGACCCGCCTCTACCAGGCCTCGTCCTCGGAGATGTACGGCTCGACCCCGCCGCCGCAGAACGAGCGCACGCCGTTCCATCCGCGCAGCCCGTACGGCTGCGCCAAGGTCTTCGGCTACTGGACGACCGTCAACTACCGCGAGGCGTACGACATGTTCGCGGTCAACGGCATCCTCTTCAACCACGAGTCCCCGCGCCGTGGGGAGACCTTCGTGACCCGCAAGATCACCCGTGCGGTCGCCCGGATCCAGGCCGGCCTGCAGGACCGCCTCTACCTCGGCAACCTCGACGCGGTGCGCGACTGGGGATACGCGCCCGAGTACGTCGAGGCGATGTGGCTCATGCTCCAGCGGGACCGGCCGGACGACTACGTGGTCGCGACCGGCGAGGCGGCCAGCGTACGGCAGTTCCTGGAGGTGGCCTTCGCCCATGCGGGCCTGGACTGGACGGAGTTCGTGCGTTACGACCCCAAGTACGAGCGCCCGAGCGAGGTCGACGCGCTGATCGGGGACGCCTCCAAGGCGGAGGAGCTGCTGGGCTGGAAGCCCTCGGTGAAGGTGGGCGAGCTGGCCCGGATCATGGTCGACGCCGATGTACGCAAGCTGGAGGACGAGCTGGCCGGCACCGCGGTCCGGGTGGACAGATGAGACGCGCCCGCCGCACCCTCGGCGGCGCGCTCGGCTCCGCACTCGCCCCGGCCGCCGGGCTGCTCGGTGGCGCGGTGGCGAATCCGGGCCGGTCGGGCGACCTGCTCGGGTCGGCGTCGTCGGTGGCGCTGACCGGTACGGGCACGGACGCGCTGCGGCTGTGGTCGAGCGAGGTCGGCACCGAGGACCACCGGCCCCAGCTCCTGCTCACGTCCAGCCCCTCCTGAGTCCCTCCGCGGACTGCCGGGCGGTCCGGCCACCCCTCCCCCGGGCCGCCCGGCTCCTGCACAGCACCACACGTTCATGTCGCACGTATCGCAAGGAGAACCAATGCACCGCAGATCCACGCACCTGAGACCCATGAGCCGCAGATCCAGACCCCGCCCGAGCCTCGCCGCCCTGGCGCTCGCGCTGGCCGCTCCGCTGCTGAGCGTTCCGCTCGCCGCTCCCGACGCGGCCGCCCTCACCCCGCCGGTTGCCCTGACCGCCGACGACCTGACCACCTGGCAGACCAACGGCGTCGTGTACGCGCTCGCCCAGTCCGGCGGGGAGGTGTTCGCCGGGGGCACCTTCTCGGCGATCCGGCCCTCGGGCGCGGCCGCCGGGGCGGACACCGAGCAGTCCGCGGTGAACTTCGCGGCGTTCGACGCGGCGACCGGCACCCCCACCGGCTGCTCCCTGTCGTTCACGGTCGGCGACGGCACCGCGACCGTCCGGGCGCTGGCGGTCTCGCCGGACGGACGGACCCTGTACGCGGGCGGGTACTTCGGCGCGGTCAACGGGGTCGGGGTGAACAGCCTGGCCGCTATCGACATCGACACCTGCACGCCCCGCGCGGACTTCCATCCGACGGTGTCCGCCACCGTGCGGGCGCTGGCCGTCACGGACTCCACGGTGTATCTCGGAGGGGACTTCTCCACCGTCAACGGCCAGACCCGCGAGCGGTTCGCCGCCATCGACACGGCCGGGGCGCTGACCGGCTGGACCGCGAACGCGGACGAACCCGGGCGGGCGGTCGAGGTCACCGCGGACGGGCAGCACGTCGTGGTGGGCGGAGACTTCTTCACCGTCAACGGCAGCGACTCGCACGCGCTGGCCGTCACGGACGCCACGACGGGCGCGGTGACGAAGACGTACCCGAGGGGCTTCTTCCCGGACACCTCCGTCGTCAAGGACATCACCGCCGACGCCACGGGCGTGTACACGGCCAGCGAGGGCACCGGCGGCGGGGTCTTCGACGGACGTACGGCCTTCGAACCGGACACCTTCGCGCAGCGCTGGCGCGACACCTGCCTGGGCGCCACCCAGGCCCTGCAGCTGTACCAGGGCCTCATCTACAGCGCCTCGCACGCCCACGACTGCTCCTCGATGAACGAGTTCCCGGACGGGCAGCGCCACCATCTGCTCGCCGAGGGCACGTCCGACCCGACGTTCGTGGGCTGGGCCCCGGACACCAACGACGGCATCGGTGAGGGCATCGGGCCGCGCGTGTTCACCCTGGCCCCCTCCGGCGGCACGGACTACCTGTGGGTCGGCGGCGAGTTCACCACCGTCAACGGCACCGCCCAGCAGTCCCTGACCCGGGTGTCCTCGGGCCCGGACACCGGGGCGCCGACCGTCCCGCAGGTCAAGGTGGAGAGCGTCGAGGCGGGGAAGGTCGCGGTGCACTGGCGCTCCAGCTACGACACCGACGACAGCGCCCTCACCTACCGTGTCTACAAGGACGGGGCGACCACCCCGGTGTACACGCTGAGCAGCACCTCGCTGCCCTGGTCCCGCCCCCAGCTCACCTGGACGGACACGAGCGTCGCGGCGGGCGAGACCCACTCCTACCGGATCAGTGCCTCGGACGGGACGAACACGACGTCCAAGTCCACGGCCCAGTCGGTGACCGTGGCGAGCGCGCCGGACGGCTACGCGTCGGCCGTGCGCGGGGACGGTGCCTCGCTGTACTGGCGGTTCAACGAGACCTCGAACCCGTACGCCGCCGACAGCTCCGCCGGGGACGACAGCGGCGTCCACTGGAACGCGCCCACCCAGGCCGTCGCAGACGGAGCCGCCAAGTCCGGCTCCTCGGTGCGCTACACGGGCTCGTCGAGCCAGTGGACGTACAGCGACAAGGTGCACAGCACCCCGTCCGCCTATTCGCTGGAGCTGTGGTTCAAGACCACCAGCACCACCGGCGGCAAGCTCATCGGCTTCGCCAACAAGGTGCAGCTGCCGTCCACGGTCTATGACAAGCACATCTACATGACCAACAACGGGCGGCTCGTCTTCGGCGTCTACCCGGGCGCGGTCAGGACCATCACCACGACCCAGTCGTTCAACGACGGCGCCTGGCACCATGTGGTCGCCACCGAGGGCGGCAACGGCATCAGGCTGTACGTGGACGGGACACTGCGCACGTCCAACGCCTTCGTCACCGGCAGCCGGCAGTACAGCGGGTACTGGAGGGTCGGGGGCGACAACCTGGACTCCTGGACCAATGCGCCGTCGAGCCGGTTCTACACCGGACTGATCGACGAAGTCGCCGTGTACGACAACGTCCTGACGGCCGGCCAGGTCGCCCAGCACTACGCGCTCGGGACGGCCCCGTGAGGCGTGGCGCCCTGGCGGCGCTGCTGCTCCTGCCCCTGCTCGCCGCGTGCGGCAACGGGGGCGGGCAGCACACCGAGGCGGCCGGGAGCACTCCGCACCCGGCCGCCTCGGCGGCGTCCTCTCCATCACCGTCCGGCTCGTCACCGTCCGGGTCGTCGGCCGCGGCGCCAGAGGCGTCCGAGGGGTCCTCCGGGGGCTCCGCCCTGGGCCCGAAGAACACCGTTCCCGACGATCGGCTCACCCCGGCCGCGGGTTCGTTCACCGAGAAGGAGAAGAAGTACCTGTCCGGGCGCGTCCCCAAGGGGACCGATCCGGCGGCGATCCTGCAGGCCGGCCAGGAGACCTGCGACCGGCTCGCGGCCACGGCGAAGATCGACCGGGACGCGACCGTGGGCGCGATCGTCGCCGGCGAGATCACGGGGGCCGAGGACGCGGTGAAGGGACTGTGCCCGGACCTCGAGTCACTCGTCGAGGACGCCGAGGGCGGGTACGGGGACGGCACACATGCCGCTCCCGCCCCCGGCACCTACCGCGCCCTCACCCCGACGAAGGACTGCTCGTGGTCCCTCGACACGACATCCGGCACCGAGCACACGATCACGGTCGAGAAGGGCACCAGGACCTTCACGTCCAACGGGTGTTACGCCTGGGGCCGGGTCTGAGCACAGAGCCGTACAGCGTGTGGAGGCGGTCGGCGACCGCCTCCAGCGAGAAGGACGTACGGGACAGCTGCCACGCCGCCTCGGAGGCGGCGTCATGGGCGGCGGGATCGAGGAGGGCGAGGATCTCGGCGGCCAGGGCCTCCGGGGTCCTGGCCACCCGCCCCGCCCCGGAGCGGCCGAGGTCGTCGGCCAGGCCGTTGGTCGGGGTCACCACCGAGGGGACGCCCACCGAGAGGGCCTCCAGGACGGACATCGGGAACGGCTCGTCCACCGACGGCAGTACGTGCACATGGGTTCTGCGCAGTTCGCCGAGGACGGCGCCCGGAGCGAGGGTGCCGAGGTAGTCGACGGAGTCGGACACGCCCAGGGACTCGGCGAGCTTCAGCGCCGTGCCGAGTTCGCCCTCGTCGGCCCCGGCCAGCACGAAACGGGCGTCGGGGTGGTGGCGCAGTACCTCGGGGGCGGCGGCGACGAAGTCCGCCGGGCGCTTGCGGGCCTGCATCCGGGCCAGGTAGAGCAGGCGGGGCGGCCCGTCGGGGCGGGGACGGCGGTCCTGTGCGGGCACGCCGTTGACCAGACGCATGCCGTTGCCGGGGTCCTCGCCGCCCAGCACCTTGTTCAGGGCCGCGCGTTCGTACGACGTGAGGTGCAGGACGGCGTTCGCGCGGCGCAGCACCCGGCGTACGGCGACGGCGTCGAGCAGCTTGGCGAGCGCCTTGTCGCTGGGGTCGACCATGCCGTGCGTCTGGACCACCAGTGGGCGGCCCGCGCTCAGGGCGGCCAGCGCGACCGGCAGGGTCACCAGGTCGCGGGCGAGGTGGACATGGACGACGTCGGCCTCGCGGACCAGACGGCGGGCGCCGGCGAGCAGGGCCGGTGAGGTGATCCCGCTGAAGCCGGCGCCGGGCAGGACCCGGCGGGCGGGGTAGAGCCGGGCGGGCCGGCCGTCCACGTCGGCCGGGAGCGGCCCGTCGAAACCGGAACCCAGCGCGACGATCCGGGTCTCCACGCCCAGCGCGGCGAGGCCCCCGGTCAGATTGACGGCGACCCGGACCGGACCGCCGAAGGCCTGGGTGGGTGTGTGCAGGGTGACGGCGTGCAGCGCTCTCACGGGGTGGGCTCCTTCAGCGCGCGTGTGCCCGAGGCCGTGTGCAGAGTCAGTTCGGGCAGGTCGTGTCCCAGCACCGTGCCCGCGGCGACCACCGCGTGCCGGCCCACCGTCACCCCCGCCAGCACCGTCGCCCGCGCCGCGATCCATGCCCCGTCCTCGATCCGGACGGGGGCATTGCGGTAGCGGAAGTCGGTGGTGCGGTGGTCGTGGCTGCCGGCGCACAGCAACGCCTCCTGGGAGAGGCACACATGGGAGCCGATCGTGATCGGTTCGAGGTTGAGCAGCCAGGCGCCCTCACCGATCCAGGTGTGGTCGCCGACGCTGAGCTTCCAAGGCCACAGCACCCGCACCCGGTGCCTGATCAGCACGCCTTCGCCGATCTGCGCCCCGAAGGCCCGCAGCAGCGCGACGCGCAGCCGGGCCGGACAGAACCAGGCCATGAACAGCGTGTTCATCACACAGAACCAGAGCGCCTGGATCGCGATCCCGCGCCCCTTGTCGTATCCGGACAGCGTGAACGTCCGCAGATCGCGCAAGAGTTACCCCCCTCGGATGTGATCCAGCCTAGGCATTCCACACCCCTTTCGCACACAAATCCGTAGACTCTGTGAACGAAAAGCGGAGGGGGATTCATGGCGGCGGGAACACCGGGTTTCGTATCACCATTGCGCGCCGACCCGACGGCTGCGCTGCGGAGTTCTCCGCGCGGCGCGCTGCGGCGTGTGCTCGCGTTGCCGTTGGTGCTGGGCCTGACCGTGCTGATGCCCGCCTTCGTCGCGCTGCAGCCGGGCGCGGGCCTGCGCGACCAGGCGTTCTGGCTCCAGCTGGTCCTCACGGTGTACGCCGGCACCCGGCTGTCCGCGATGATCCTCGGCCGGCACCGCAAGCTGCTCCAGGGCACGTTCTGGCTGTTCGTCTACATGGCGATGGGCATCGCGCCGCTCGCGCAGGACGTGGTGGGCAAGACGCCGGTGCCGGTGGCGGGTTCACGGTCCGACCTGGCACTGGCGGTGGCGCTGGTGCTGGTGGCGTGCGCGGCCTTCGACGTGGGGGCGCTGCTGGTGCGGCCAGGGGCGCGGCCGACGGCCCGTACGGTGTTCCGGCCCGCGACGGTCTCGCGCCGGCGGCTGGCCGTTCTGGTGGCGGTGGCGTTCGCCGGGAGCGGGCTGTTCGTCCTGAAGCTCGGCGGGCTCGCGGTGTTCTTCGCGAGCCGGATGGAGATCACCGAGTCGATCGAGAACAGCGGGGTGTCCAGCGCCGGCTCGCAGGCCGGTACGGCGATCCTGCGTGGCTTCGGCACCGTGCCGGCACTGCTCGCGCTGATGGTGGTGACCCGCTGGCTGATCACCTCGCCGCGGGCGCGCAGCCGGCCGCTGCCGTGGATCACTCTGGTCGCGCTCGTGGGGCTGAACGCGATCGTCAACAACCCGATCTCCAACCCCCGCTACTGGTTCCTGACCGTCCTGCTCGCCCTGCTGTTCACGGTGTTCCCGCAGAGTCCGACGATGTACCGGGCGGCGCTGTCCCTGGGCGTCGCGGCGGCCGTGCTGATCTTCCCGTTCGCGGACAAGTTCCGCTACGACGCGGCCAACACCCGTACCACGGAGACCACTTCGGTGCTCGATCCGCTGGTGCTCAAGGACTACGACCAGATGACCATGTTCGCCAACACCCTCACCTACGCGGACGCGGGCAACGGTCACACCTACGGCCGCCAGCTGGCCGGCTCGGTGCTGTTCTTCGTGCCCCGGTCGGTGTGGACGGAGAAACCGAAGGACACCGGGGTGATGGTGAGCGAGTGGATGGCGGCCACGAACACCAACCGCTCCTCGCCCCTGTGGGCCGAACTCTGGCTGGACTTCGGTTCGTTGGGCATGGTTGCCGGGTTCGGGCTGATCGGCTGGGCGTCGGCACGGGTCGACCGGCGCTATGCGCACGCCGTGACGCGGCCCGGCCCCGCGAGCATCCTCACCCTCGCCGTACCGCTCCTGGCCGGCTACTCCTTCATCCTGCTGAGGGGACCGCTGCTCCAGGCCTCCGGACGGGTCGCCGTCGGGATGATGTGCCTGGCCCTGATCACGACGCTACGCCCGGAGCGGTGGCGGCAGTTGCGCTGACCGCTTCCGTCGTCTCGGGCGTCCGGGCGGCCCACACCCACGCGGCCGCCCCCTTCAGCACCGAGCCGAGGCACAGGCCCCAGGCGGCACCGGCGACGCCGGTCCACGCGTACCCGGCGAGCAGCAGCCCGGCCGACACCGGCGAGAACACCAGCTGCACGGGCAGGGTGGCGCGCGGGGAGAGCACCCGCAGGGCGAGCAGCCCACACACGCCGAAGGCCATCGCCGCGTACTGGGCGCCGGTCGCGGGCAGGACCCTGGCGGCCGACTCCCAGGTGTCGCCCAGGAGCTGGCTGCCCCAGCGCGCGGGCAGCGCGTACAGGACGGCGGCCCAGCCGGCGGCGACGGCGGCGAGGGCGGTGCCCGCGAGGAACGCGGCCCGGCGAGGCGCGCGATGGCGGTTGAGCAGCGGCGGGCCGAAGCCGGTGGCCGCGTTGAACGCCACGTTGAGCGGCCCGAAAAGGGTGGTCGCACCGCGCAGCGCGCCCACCGCGAGAGGCGTCGCGAAGAGGCCGAGGGCCAGCACGGCGAGCTGGCTGGTGGCGTTGCCGACACCGAACTCGACCAGGAAGCGGCGGCCCAGGTGGCCGCGTACGACATAGCGCCTGAGGTCGATCCGCGCGCCCGACACATGCGGCCGCAGCAGTGCCAGGGCCAGCAGCAGGGCGGGCAGCGCGGACAGGCCCCAGACCAGCGTCGTACGGGCCGCGGAGGAGTCGTTCGGCTGCACGGCCAGGGCCGGCAACGCGACGACCAGCCGCAACAGGTCGGTCAGCAAGGCGTATTGGGGCTTGCGCAGGACCGAGAAGCAGTACCGCAGGGTGTCCTGGGTGAGGGTGACCGGCAGCACGAGGCCGAGCGCCGCGTACACCGCCGCGTCCGCCGTCGCCGTCGCCGCACCCCCGGCGAGCAGCACACCCAGCACGGTCGAGGCGCACGCGGTGAACGCGGGTGCGCTGCGGCAGACCTGCCGCAGGGTCTCCGGCTCGCCGCGGTGCAGGACGAGTTCCTGCCCGACGTACGCCCCGAAACCGCCGAGGAGCACGCTGAACACCATGTACGCCGTGGCGAACAGGGCGAAGGTGTCGACCTCGCCGTGCCGGGCGACCAGGACCAGGACGGCGATGTTGGTGAGCGCGCTCACCGCCTGGTCGAGCACCGAGCACAGGAGGGCCGTACGCGCCCTCACGCGACTCTCACCGGGTGCCCGAGGACAGGGTGTCGGGGGCGACCGGCCGGGCGCGGAGCGCCGGTTCCGGCACCGGCGCGGCGGTGGTGGGGCCCTCCCTGCGGCGGGTCTTGCGCTGCCGTCCGGCCGGGTGCAGGACGGCGCCCAGGACCTGTCCGCCGGCCCCGTCGATGAGCTCGCGGATGCGTTCCAGGGCGGTACGGGCGACCGTGCGCGGATCACACACCACGACCACGCCGTCGACGCGGTCGACCAGGGCGAGCGCGTCGGCATAGGAGAGGACGGGCGGGGCGAGGACCACGACCGTGGTGTTCGGGGCGTCCGCCTGGTCGATGAGGCGGGTGGTGGCCGCGGAGGTGAGCGCGCGGGCCACGTGGGGCACGCGGGTGCCGGGGACGAGTTCGAAGGTGCCGGACTCGCCCGCGTCCACGACGAGGTGCCGGCCGCCGGGCCATGGAATGCCGTCCGCCTGCCCGTTCGCCCATCCGGGCCCCCGGGATCCCGGTGCCTCCGGCAGCCGGTCGGCGAGGTCGGGGTGGCGCAGGTCGGCCTCGACGAGCAGGGCCGACATGCCGGTCTCGGCGAAGCAGGCGGTCAGGTTGACGGCGACGGCCGCGGCCGTGGCCCCCTCACCGCCGGGTTCGACCACCAGCAGCCGGCGGCGGTCGGCGAAGTGCCGGTCGTACGCGAGCCGGAAGGCCACCGAGCGGTACTGCTCGGCGAGGTTGCCGTCCGCCCGCCCGGCCGCGAGCAGCGGCCCGTCGGCAACCCGGGGCAGACTGCCCAGCACCGGCGCGCGCAGGGCGCGGGCGACGGTCTCGGCCGACCGTGCCGCCGGGTCGAAGATCATCCGTAGCCAGGCGCCGAGCAGCCCCAGGGCCAGGCCGACCACCCCGCCGAGCGCGATCAGCATCGGCGTGCCCAGACCCTCCGCTCCGGTGGGCCGCTCGGCGATGACGGTGATGTAGCCGGGGGTGGTGTCCAGGGCCTTCAGTTCGCTGATGTCGTTGGTGAGTTCGGTGATCTGGCTGAGCAGGTTGGCCTGCGCGGCCAGTGCGGTGCTCTGCTCGGTGTCGCTCTGGAGCCTGTCGATCTGCTTGAGCAGGTTCTCGCGCTGCTTGGCGAGCGGGTCGAGCTGGTTCTTGTAGCCGGCGATCATCTTCGCGACCGTGCCGGTGGTCAGCGTCTCGCGGTAGTCGAGGTAGGCCCGCGCGAAGGCGTTGGCGCCCTGGGCGGCCTCCTTCGGGGTGTCGCCGACGTAGGTGAACTTCAGGACCAGCGTGTCGGACGGATTGGTGACCTGGAGGTGGCGCTGCAGGTCACCGATGTCGGCGGCGCTCGCGCCCAGCTTCTCGGCGGCCCGCTCGGCCACCGCGTTGCCGCCGGCCGTCTGCCGCTCGCTGCCGATGTTGATCTGCTTGTCGACGGCGACTCCGTTGGTCGCGTACGGGTTGATGGTCGCCGCCCGGACCAGGACCTCGCTGGAGGACTCGTACGTCGCCGTCGTCCCGTAGGCGAACCAGCCCCCGGCGAGCAGCCCGGCGAGCAGCCCGCCGGCGAGCAGGACACGGTGCCGCAGGATCTGCTGGACCTGGTCGCGCAGGAGCTCCGGTTCGTCCTGCTGCCCGCGTGCCTCTTCGTTCATGTGCGTCGTACCCCTTCGTGCACGGTGGTGCCCCTGTCCAGTGCCTCGGCGAGCAGGTCGTCCAGCCGGCCCAGTCCGGCCGTACGGCTCAGCCGTTCGTCCACGTACGCGGGGCCACGGGCTCCGAGTCGGTCGGCCGCCCCGGGATCGGCCGCCAGTTCCCGTACGGCGTTCAGCAGTGCCGCGGGGTCCTCGGGCGGGACCAGGACGCCCGCGCCCGAGCGGCGCACCTCGTCGGCCGTACCGCCCTCGGCGGCGACGGACGCGAGCACCGGCCGGCCGGCGGCGAAGTACGAGGTGAGCTTCGACGGCACGCTCATGTCGAGGACGGATGCCCGCTGGGTGACCGCGAGGACGTCCGCGGCGGCGAGGACGTCCGGGAAGTCGGCGGTCTCGGCGGCCGGCAGGAAGCGGAGGTTGGGCACGGAACGGGCGCGCTCCCCGAGTGCCGCCCGCTGACTTCCGTCCCCCATCAGGACGAAGTCCACCCCGGGATCGAGCCGGGCCGCGTCGACGAGCACCTCCAGCCCCTGCTTGAGACCCATGTTCCCGGAATGCAGGACGACCTGCCGGCCCTCGGGCCAGCCGAGCCGGGCCCGGGTCTCGGCGCGCGGGCGCGAAGGGCGTTCCACATGGGACCAGTTGGGGACGAGCCGGATGCGGGACGGGTCGACGCCCATGGCTTCGACGCGTGACCGGAAGGTGTCGTGGATGACGCCGACGAGCGCCGCCCGGTCGAACGCGTACCGTTCGGCCCGCGCGGCCACGGCGGCCGCCTTGTCGCCGCCGCTGATCCCGCTCTGCGCGGCCGCCGCCCCCATCAGGTCCTGCACGACGGGTACGAACGGCACCCGGTGGCGGTGGGCGATACGGGCCGCCGCCACCGCGCCGGCGAGGCTGGGCAGCTGCGCGACGACCGCGTGCGGACGGGGCATGCGGGGCGGTGCGGCGAGCTGGTGGCAGAGCAGTGAGGCCTCGAACAGGGCCCGGCGCAGGGCGGTCTGCCGTGTGGGCACGGTGTGTCTTCGCCGGTGCACGGTCACCCCGCCCCGCGACTCCCGCGCGCGCCAGCGGCCCGCGTACTCCGGGTCGAGACGCCAGGACGGGTAGTGCGGCATGCCCGCGAGGACATGGACGTCGGCGCCGCGCGCGGCCCAGTGCTCGGCGAGCTGCGTGGCGTACGGGCCGATGCCCGTGTGCTCGGGCGCGTAGTTGGTGGACACCAGCAGCAGACAGCGGCCGGTCAGAGTGCCGTGCTCGATGCGGGCATGTGTGGGCTCAACTCCGGTCAACGCCGGTCCCCTTCCCCCCAGAAGTGATCCCTGCCCACCTTAACCGTTCACCGGATCTCCAGGCTGGCTTCACAGTAAGGTCGTTGGGACCATCAACTGATGTTGCCGGATTGACGTTCACTGTGGGGGGAGAACGCAATGGTCCATCGTGTCGGCTACGCACCCGGCGTCTACGACCTGTTCCACATCGGCCACCTGAACATCCTCAGACACGCCCGCAGCCAGTGCGACTACCTCGTCGCCGGGGTGGTCTCCGACGAGATGGCCGAACTCGCCAAGGGACGCCGTCCGGTGGTCCCGCTGCCGGAGCGCCTGGAGATCGTGCGCAGCGTCCGCCATGTGGATGCCGCGTTCGTCGAGACCGTCCCGGACAAGCTGGAGACCTGGCAGCAGGTCCGCTTCGATGTGATCTTCAAGGGGGACGACTGGCGGGGCACCGACAAGGGGCGGAAGCTGGAGCGCGACTTCGCCACGGTCGGTGTGGAGGTCGTCTACTTCCCGTACACCGTTCACACGTCCAGCACCCTGCTGGGCAGGGCGCTGGACGCCCTGGTCACGCCGGGATCCGGGGAAGCGCGGACAGCTCCCTGAACCACTTCGCGAGGAACGCCACGAGGAACAGGGTGTGCACGACGGCAAGGACGGCGTAGGCCGCGCGGAACACCTGCGGCGCTCCCAGCGTGAGGAACACCAGGCAGAAGACCCCGTAGTCCACCGGCAGCAGGGCGACGGCCCGCAGCCGGGAGGGCGGAGCCGCCGGGGCGCCTGCCGCGGCCCGGCCCCGCTTGAGCTGTTCGGTGAGCAGGCCCGCGCAGAAGGTGAGCACGGCCGCGAGCTGGAAGCCCAGCGGCAGCAACAGCCAGCCGGCACCGGGAAGGTCGAAGAAGCGGTAGAAGGCGATCAGCACGGCCGTGTGCAGCGCGACCATCTTCGCGCAGTCGACCACATGGTCGAGCCACTCCCCCGCCGGCCCGCCCTTCCCGGTGAGCCGGGCGAGCTGCCCGTCCGCCGAGTCGAAGGCGAAGCCGACCACGAGAGCCGCGTACACCAGTACCGCCAGCGGCCAGGAAGGCCGTACGAGCGCCACGGCCGCGATGCCGGCGAAGGTGAACGCCGCGCTGACCAACGTGACCTGATTGGGTGTCAGTCCGACGCGATACGCGCCCGCCGCCAGCAACCGGCCCGTGGGCCGGTTCACGTACCGCGAGTACAGCGACACCCCCTTCGCCGACTTCTGCGCCCCGCGCAACTCCCCCAGCACCGTCGTCCCCACGAGCCCCCCTCGTGTCCCCACGCGGCACCGCCCCCCGGCGCCACCGTGAACGTCATGATGACACGGGGTGAACGGGGGCGAGCCGATGTTCGAGACACACGGCCGGCCTCAGCCGATGTCGACGCCGTCGCGCCGCCCAGGCCGACGCTCCCGTACTCGCTGGCCGGCGGGCCCGCCCGGTGGGGTCCGCCGTGTTGCGTCGAGGGTCCTTCCGAGGGACGGTTCAGGTACGTCGTGTCAGTGGCCGCCGACGGCCGCGAAGGTTGCCTCACCCTCGCGGAAAGCCCCACGGGCGAGTCGTCAAAAGCCATACTGGCCGGTCGCAAAAAGCCCCACGGGCCGACCGCAGGGAAAAGGAATCGAAGCGCTTCGACGACCTATGGACACCCACCCCCGCTAGGGCTACTGTCGAACCACCTTCACCCGCCCTTGTTCGCAATGCGCACTGTCGAAGCGCTTCACAAAACTTGGAGAGCTGGATGGTCACCCTCGCCGAGGTCGCCCAGCACGCCGGAGTCTCGGCGAGCACGGTGAGCTATGTCCTCAGCGGCAAGCGGTCCATCTCCGCGACCACCCGGCAGCGGGTCGAGCAGAGCATCCGGGAACTCGGATACCACCCCAACGCCGGCGCCCGCGCCCTCGCCAGCAGCAGGTCCAACATCATCGCGCTGATGATCCCGCTGCGCACGGACATGTACGTGCCCGTGATGATGGAGATCGCCATCGCGGTGGCCACCACGGCCCGCACGCACGGCTACGACGTCCTGCTGCTCACCGGCGAGGAGGGTCCCGACGCCGTCCGCCGCATCACCGGCAGCGGCCTCGCCGACGCGATGATCCTGATGGATGTCCAGCTCGACGACGAACGGCTGCCGCTGCTGCGCGGCACCGACCAGCCGTCCGTCCTGATCGGCCTGCCCGCCGACGCTTCCGGGCTGACCTGCGTCGACCTGGACTGGAGCGCGACCGGCGCGTTGTGCGTGGAGCATCTGGCGAAGCTGGGGCACCGCGACATCGCTGTCATCGGCGAGGCCGCCGCGGTGTACGAACGGCACACCGGCTTCGCCGAGCGCACGCTCGACGGACTCCGCTCCCGGGCCCGGGAGCTGAGCCTTCGGGTGCTGCACCGGCCGTGCGAGAGCGGGTACGACGCGATGGCCGTGACGCTGGCCCGGATCCTGGACGAACGCCCGGGCACCACGGGGTTCGTCGTACAGAACGAGTCGGCGGTCGAACCGCTGCTCGCGCTGCTGCGCCAGCAGGGCCGCGCCGTGCCCGAGGACGTCTCGGTCGTCGCGATCTGCCCGGACCAGGTCGCCGTCCAGGCCTCGGTGCGGCTGACCTCCGTGGCCATCCCGGCGCAGGAGATGGGCCGGTACGCCGTGGAGCACCTGGTCGCGAAGCTGGACGGCCGGGGCAACGGCGAAGTCGTGCTGCTCGCCCCCGAGTTGACGGTCCGGGCGAGCTCGGGACCGGCGCCGGCCGCCTGACGCCTCAGCCACCGCACCACACCACACCACCGTGCCCTGCCAGGGCACCATCATGTCTGCACTCCTCCAGGAGCACAGGAGCACCCCACGTGAATCAGCCTGCCGAAATCCCGCCCAAGGTCAGCCTCGCGCAGTCGTCCCCCACCCTCGGTACGTTCCGTGAGCGGGGTGGCGCGCTGGAGTGGAGCGGCCGCCAGGAGACCGTACGCGTCGAGCCGTGGGGCCCGGACGCGGTCCGGGTGCGCGCCCGGCTCGGCGGACCGGTCCTCGAAGGACTGCCCGGTGCGCTGCTGTCCGACGCGCCGGCGACCGAGAGCACCGTCAAGATCGAGGGCGGGACCGGTCGGCTGACCGTGGGCGCCCTGACCGTCGAGGTCGACGTCGAGGGCGCGATCCGCTTCCTGCGCACCGACGACTCCTCGGAGCTGCTCGCGGAGCAGCGTGCGCACTTCTGGTGGCCGGGGCCGCGCCTCTACACCGCGGTCGGCAATGGCTACCACCGCCTGGAGCAGCGCTTCGCCGCCTACGACGACGAGAAGCTGTACGGCCTCGGCCAGCACCAGCACGGCAGGCTGGACCAGAAGGGCCTGGTCCTGGACCTGGTCCAGCGCAACGCCGAGGTCGGCATCCCGGTGCTCACCTCCAGCCGCGGCTACACCCTGCTCTGGAACAACCCGGCGATCGGCCGCGTGGAGCTGGCCGGCAACGGCACCCGGTGGGTGGCGGACTCGGCCCGCCAGATCGACTACTGGATCACCGCGGGCGACCCGGCCGACGCCCAGCGCCGCTACAGCGCGGTGACCGGCCGTACGCCGATGCTGCCGGAGTGGGCGGCGGGCTTCTGGCAGTGCAAGCTGCGCTACCGCACCCAGGACGAACTCCTCGCCGTGGCGCGGGAGTACAAGCGGCGCGGCCTGCCCATCTCCGTGATCGTCTGCGACTTCTTCCACTGGACGCACCTGGGCGACTGGAAGTTCGACCCGAAGGAGTGGCCGGACCCGGCGGCGATGGTGCGCGAGCTGGCGGAGCTCGGCATCAAGCTGGTGGTGAGCGTCTGGCCGTCCGTCTCTCCGCTGTCGGAGAACCACCAGCTCATGGAGCAGCGCGGCCACTTCATCGGCACGCAGTACGGCCCGATGGCGCACGCCGACTGGCCGGACAAGGAGGTCGCCTCCACCGTCCAGGTCGCCTTCTACGACGCCACGAACCCCGAGGCACGGGAGTTCGTCTGGTCGCGGGTGAAGGAGAACTACCTCGACCCGTACGGCATCACGGCGTTCTGGCTGGACGCCTGCGAGCCGGAGCTGAAGCCGGGCTTCCACGAGAACCTGCGCTACTGGGCGGGCCCGGGCCTGGAGGTCGGCAACCTCTACCCGGCCGAGAACTCCCGCACCTTCTACGAGGGCCTGCGGGCGGCCGGCGAGGAGGAGATCATCTCCCTCAACCGCTCGGCATGGGCGGGCAGCCAGCGCTACGGCGCCGCCCTCTGGTCCGGCGACATCGGCACCGACTTCGCGACCTTGCGCCGCCAGATCGCGGCCGGCCTCAACACCGCGCTGTCGGGCATCCCGTGGTGGAACACGGACATCGGCGGCTTCCATGGCGGCGACCCGGACGACCCGGCGTACCGCGAGGTGATGATCCGCTGGTTCCAGTTCGGCGCGCTGTCCCCGCTGATGCGACTGCACGGCTTCCGCGACCCGGGCATGCCGCTGGGCCCGGAGATGACCGGTGGCCCGAACGAGGTGTGGTCGTACGGCGAGGAGGCCGGCGCGATCCTGGAGAGGTACCTGCGGCTGCGCGAGCGTCTGAAGCCGTACGTGCTGAAGGTCATGCGCGAGGCCCACGAGGAGGGCCTGCCGACGATGCGGCCGCTGTTCCTGGAGTTCCCCGAGGACCAGGCGGCCTGGTCGGTCGACGACGCCTACCTGTTCGGCCGCGACCTCCTCGTCGCCCCGGTGCTGACCGCGGGCGCCACGGCCCGCACGACGTACCTCCCGGCGGGCGCGAGCTGGACGGACGCGTGGACGGGTGAGACGTACGAGGGCGGTGCGGCGGTGACGGTCGACGCTCCGCTGGACCGCATCCCGCTGTTCCTGCGGGACGGGGCGCGGCTGCCGGTAGCGGGGTAGCCGCGTGGGAAGGGAGGGCGGCCGGTCCTTGGGGGGAACGGCCGCCCTCCGCCATGCGTGGGTGCGACCTCGACGTCACCCCCGTGGCCCGGGAGCGCAGAAGGGGGTCACCGGGTGACGCCCGCCAACAGCCAGCGGCGCACTGACACCTTCAGCAGCACCCGGCCGCGGGGCTCAGGGCGCGGCATACGCCGTCGCCTGGATGCCGTACAGATCCGCGTACCGCCCGTCCAGCGCCAGCAGTTCCTCGTGTGTGCCGTGCTCGGTCAGGCTGCCCTTGTCGAGGACGAGGATCAGGTCGGCGCCGCTCACTGTCGAGAAGCGGTGGGAGACGATGACGGTCACGGCGCCCGTGCGGGTGGCAAGGGTGCGGGCGCGGTCCATGTAGCGCTGGAAGATGGCCTGTTCGCTCGGGGCGTCGAGGGAGGCCGTCGGTTCGTCGAGGACGAAGAGGAGCGGGTCGCGGCGCATGGAGGCGCGGGCCAGCGCGGTCTTCTGCCACTGGCCTTCGGAGAGGTCGACGCCGCCCAGTTCGCGGCCGAGCTGGGTGTCCAGGCCGTTCGGGAGGCGGGCCACCAGGCCCTCGGCGTCGGCTGCGCGGACCGCATCCGCGATGCGCGCGCGGTCGTCGATGTGCGGCAGGTCGCCGAGTCCGACGGTCTGGGCGAACACGGTGTGGAAGCGCCCGAAGTCCTGGTACGCGGCGCTGGTCCGGGCCCGCCAGGCATCCGTGTCGAGCTCGGCGAGATCGGTTCCGTCGACGGTGATCCGCCCCTCGTCGGGCCGGTAGAACTTCGACAGCAGCTTCACCAGCGTCGTCTTGCCCGAGCCGAACTCGCCGACCACCGCGATCACGGCGCCGGCGGGCAGCGTGACACTGATCCCGTCCAGCGCGCGGCGTTCCGTGCCGGGGTAGACGTACGACACGTCGGTGAGGGTGATGCCCTCGCGGAGCGCGTCGGGGCTGGGCGCCGTGCCTGCGGTACGGTTCCGGTGCTCGGCGGCGTACTCGCGCAGCCACAGGTACGGGCCGATCAGCCGCATCGAGTCGATCGCCCCGCCCGCTCGCATCACCGCCTGCTGCACGGACTGGCGCAGCGCCGCCGCGACGGTGATCGTCAGCACCAGGTCGCCGGGCGTGCCGAGGCCCTGTGCCGTGCGGTGGCCGACGAGCGCGAGGCCCCCGCCGAAGCCGAGCGTGAAGACCGTCCAGCCTGCCGCTCGCAGCCATGCGGAGCGCATCCGGGCCCGGTAGCGGCCTTCCATCGCTTTCCCGAAGGCCGCGCTCTGCCGCCGTACGATCTCCTCCCCCGCGCCCGCGACCCTGAGCTCCTTGCCGGTCGCCGCGCGCGTGCCGAGCTTGAACAGATGGCGCTGCACGCGGTGGTACTCGGCGGTGTCGGTCTCCGCCGCGTTGATCAGCCGCTGGCCGCGGGCGTTGGCCCACAGCGGGAGTGCGGCGGCGGGCAGCAGGAGCAGCAGCCAGGGGCTGACCGTCCCGAGGAGCAGGAGCAGCACCACGAGTTGGAGCACGTCCGTGAAGATCGCGATCGCGCTCCACATGCTGGCGACGATGCCCCAGGCGGAGGTGCGGACCGTGGTCACCCGGTCCAGGTAGTCCGTACGCTCCAGGTGCTCGAGGCCCTCCAGGGTCGCGATGTCTCGGTGGATGCCCTCATGGATGTCCGTCAGCCCGATCTTCTCGGTCGACATGATCATCAGTGACTGGCTGCTGCGGTTCAGGGTGCGGGTCGCGGCGTATGCGCATGCCGCGCAGACCGCGCCGAGGACCGCCGTGTCGTGGTCGCCGGTGGTGATGCCGTTCACGGCGGTGCGCAGGGAGAGCGCGACTGCGGTGGTGGCGGCCACTCCGAGCAGCAGTACGGAGAGGGTGGCCGCGGTGGCGGCCGGGATGCGGCGGCAGGAGAGCGCGAACAGCTCGCCCCACAGCGCGAGTGTGCGCCTCACTAATACTCCCCTTCCTCGATGCGGTCCTCGTGGCCGCGCTGGAAGCGTTCGGCCTGGATCGCGAACATCTCGGCGTATGTGCCCTGCAGGGTGATCAGTTCGTCGTGGGTGCCGGACTCGGTGATGCGGCCGCCGTCCAGCAGGACGATCCGGTCGGCTTGGCGGACGGTGGACAGGCGGTGCGAGATCAGGACGACGGAGGTGTCGTCGCCGCGGGCCCGCGAGAGCCGGTCGAAGACGTCGAACTCGGTCCGTACGTCGAGGTGGGCGGTCGGCTCGTCGAGTACGAGGAGCCGGGCGCCGGTGTGCACGGCGTACAGCGCGCGGGCGAGGACGACCTGCTGCCACTGCCCGCCGGACAGGTCGACGCCGTCGGTGCGGGAGCGGGCGAGCGGGGTGTCCCAGCCGCCCGGCAGCCGCTCGAGGACGGCGGTCAGCCCGGCGTCGCGGGCGGCGGCTTCGAGCGCGGTGTCGTCGCGCGGGACGAAGGCCTGGCCGAGCGCCACGTTGTCGACGGCGGAGAGTTCGTAGCGCACGAAGTCCTGGAAGACGACCGAGATACGGCGGCGCCAGGCATCGGGCGCGAGGCCGGCCAGGTCGGTGCCGTTCGCGGTGATGCGGCCGCCGGTCGGCTCGTACAGGCCCGAGAGCAGCTTGATGAGCGTGGACTTTCCGGCGCCGTTGAGGCCGACGACGGCGAGGAGTTCGCCGGGGCGGATCTCCAGGTCCAGGCCGTCGAGGACGGTGCGCTCGGTGCCGGGGTAGCGGAAGGAGACGCTCTCGAAGCGGACGTGGAGGGGGCCTTCACGGAGGACCTCGGTGCCCTGGCGCGGCACGGGCACCGGCAGGAGCTCCTCCAGCTCCGCGGTGGCTTCGAGTGCGGCCTCGGCCCCGGCGACGTCGCGCCCGTCGGCGTAGTCGACGAGGGTCACCAGCGACCAGCCCGCGCTCAGCACGGCCGTGGCCACGGCCGCCGACTGCGTGCCGTCGGCTCCGCCCGCCGCTGCCGGTACGAACACGGCGAGCAGGCAGCCGAGGACGACGAGGCCGTGCCCGATGTTCTCCCAGACGAGGGGGACGGTCCGGCGCCACAGCGGCTCGAACATGGCCATCAGATGCCGCCGCTGCTCGGCGAGCATCCACTCGGCCAGACCGAAGGTCCGTACGTCCTTCCCGGTGCTCGGCGACGTCATCGCCTCGGCCCACACCCCGCCCTGCTGTGCGCGGTCGGCGCCGGTCAGCCACTGCCGGATCAGGTCCAGGAAGCGGCGTACGGAGCGGATGCGCAGCGCGACGACGGGCAGCAGGATCACGGGCACCGCCCACCACGCGAAGGCGGCCAGCACGGCGGCGGAGGCGACGAAGCCGCACACGGCGCTGATGAACCGCAGCTGGGCGGCGGCGCCGTCGGCCGGGGTCCGCTCGGTCCAGTTCTCCGGGTCCGCGGAGGCGGCCTGCACGAGTTGCTGGGTCCTGGGCTGCTCCAGACCTCCGATGGTGGGGACGGA
The DNA here is from genome assembly GCF_042896175.1 of Streptomyces sp. NPDC001315. Taxonomy (NCBI): domain Bacteria; kingdom Bacillati; phylum Actinomycetota; class Actinomycetes; order Kitasatosporales; family Streptomycetaceae; genus Streptomyces; species Streptomyces sp. NPDC001315. The sequence continues at coordinate 64,423 of NZ_JBIAWZ010000012.1, forward strand.
GACGGCCCGGCGCAGGAGCGCGGCCCGGTGGGCGCCGACGATCCGGGCCTTGAGCAGCCAGTCCAGGGGTTCGATGAATGATTCGAGGAGGTGCGCGGCGAGGAGGAGGACGGTGAAGGCGGCCAGTGGCCACAGGAGGCCGCCGAGGGCTCCGTCGCCGGTCAGTCCCTCGGCGCGGCCGATGAGGTGCCCCATGGCGACCGCGGTGGCAGCGGGCAGCAGGGCCTGGGCGAGCAGGAGCAACGAAAGCCCCGCCAGCAGGGGGCGGGGTACGGTGCGGAGCGGGCGGAGCAGCGCGATGCGCTGCGTGAGTGGGCCGGACAGTAGGGGTCACCTCGCAGGTTCCGGTGGATGGTGGAGCCGGCCCCGGGACGGGACCGGCTCCCCGACGTGCTTCATGGTGCCGTGGTGCTGTGGTTCCGTGCCGCTGATTTTCTTACGGGCCGTCAGCTACCCGAGACGGTCAGGTTGTTCGTCTGGAAGTCCATCCCGCCCGACGACGAGGTGATCTCGTAGCCGAACTGGACGTCTCCGATGGTCTCGTTGCCGAACCAGCCCTTGGTGTCCTTGATCCACTTGAGGATCGGGAGGACGTCGACGGTGCCGGAGGACGAGTTCGAGGTGCGCACGAAGGAGAAGACGTCGTTCGCGCCGTTGTTGCCCTTGTAGACGGTCCAGGTGTGGCCGCCGAGCGTCACGTTGCCCTGCGAGGTGCCGAGCGGGCCGACGGCTCCGGTCTTGTTGACCCAGAGCATGATCTCGTAGTCGTAGTCGGTGTCCCAGATGTCGTACGACGTGTTGTACGCGCCGGACGACGGGACGGTGACGTTGTAGCTGCTGGTGAGCGAGGAGAGCGAGGTGATCGACTTGTTGATCACCTTCTTGGAGTTGGGGTAGGACTTGATGCCGCCGGTGTCGGGGTGGTTGGCCCAGACGCCCCAGTTGGTGCCGGAGTTGGCCCAGATGCACTGGCTGCCGGCGCCGGATCCCCAGATGTTGTTGTAGAGCGTGTAGCCGTTCAGGCTGGTGTTGCCCCACTGGTCGCAGGAGCTCCAGACGGCGGCGGAGGCGGGGGCCGACGCGAGGCCGACCGTGGCACCGAGTGCGAGGGCCGGGGCGAGCAGCGCCTTGGCGACCCTGCCGAGCGTGCGTGTTGCCATGGTGTCCCTTCCATGGTGGGGGGAGGTGCGGGGGCTACCACGTCCCCAGGGTGAGGACGCGGTCTTCTCCGGCGACGAGGTCGAGCGGCTCCGCACCGGAGGAAGTCACGAGTTCGATGCGGTGGGTGCGGGTCGGCCTGAGGACGGCCGTGGCGCCCTCGGGGGTCCAGGCGAGGTCGAGTCCGGCGCCGAACCGGGTGCGCACCCCGCACAGTTCGCCCGTCGGGTGGCCGGCCGGGAGCGCGGGCAGCAGGACCAGCCGGTCGGGGGTGGACTGCACCAGCATCTCGATCAGCACGGCGGGCAGGGCGTGCGCGGCGTCCGCGTTGTAGACGTCGCGGGCGGGGTAGTGCGCGCTCATCAGGGAGTCGTGGAAGAAGTCACCGCCGAGCACGTCGCCGAGCGCGTGCGCGACCCGGCCGGCGTCCCTGAGCCGGGCCGCGATCAGGGCGTGGTGGAGATGGCCGTGCGCCGAGTCGTTCTCCGCGCCGCGCAGTTCGAGGGCGCGGTGGGCGGCGGCCGCGAGGTCCGGGGTGTCGTAGGGGTTGATCTCGTCGAGCGGCCAGACGCCGTAGAGGTGGCTGAGGTGGCGGTGGTCGTAGGTGTCGTCCAGGCCGGGGTGGGCCCATTCGGCGAGCGCTCCGTCGGCGTTGATCCGGTGCGGTGGCAGCCGGTCGGCGAGGGCGCGCCAGCGGTCGGCGTGCTCGGGGTGGTACGCGGCCGCCGTCAGCAGGGCGTGCCGGGCCGCGGAGAGGTCCATGGCCGCGTTGAGGGCACCCCAGCTCGCGTTGGCGGGCCGGTTCTCGGGCGAGTAGGAGGGGACGACGACGAGGTGGCCGTCGTCGTCGGTGCGGGTGAGGAAGTCCTCGTAGAAGAGGGCGGCCTCGGCGAGGGCGGCTGCGGTGCGCCGGTCTCGTTCGCCGCGGGTCTCGTCGTGGTCGACGAGCGGTTTGAGCAGCCAGTCCGCGCCGGCGGTCCACAGGTGGAGGGGGTACTCACGGCTGAAGTGGTACGTGAGCCCGGACTCGCCGTCGGTGTGGGAGGGGGCGACGACACCGCGGGCGCCGAAGATCGTGCGGGCGTTCTCCCGCCAGTCGGGGAGCTGACGGTGAACGAGGCGGGCGAGCGCCTCGGTGACTTCGGGCAGTGCGGCGGCCGTGGCCGAGGCGGTCTGGAGGTTGAGGTTGGCGTTGGTGGTGAAGGCGCCGGACCACGCCGTGTCCCAGTCGCCGGTCCACAGACCGGTGAGGCGGGGCGGGAGCAGGCCGCCGGCGGACAGCAGGTGGTAGCGGCCGGCCGCGAAGAGGCGCTCCAGGAGGGCCGCGCTCCCGGGCTGCTTGAGCAACTCCGAGCCTGGCAGGGCACGTTCGGCCGGGTCGGCACGCAGGTCGAGGGTGACGCGGTCGTAGGCGGTGCGGTGGTGAGCGAGGTGACGGTCGAGGAGGTCCTCGTACGGCTGCTCGGTGAGCAGTGCGCGCAGGGCTCGCGCCTCCTCGGCGACGTCCAGCTCGCCGGTGTGCCGCCGTACCCGGGTGAGGAGCAGCACCGAGGCCGCGCCCTCGACTCTGACGCCCGGCGGGGTGAGGGTCGTGCTGCCGCCCTCGACCACCACCAGGCTCACTCCGGTGTACGCGCGGTCGCTGCCGGGGTAGCGGACACGGAGGGTGAGCAGCGCGCCGTCGGGGGTGCGCAGGGCGCCGTGCCCGACGCCCAGACCGTCGGGTGCGCCCGGGAGGCGGTGGTCCAGGGAGATGTCCTGGGTGAGGTCCGGGGCGGTGACGTGCTGGACGATCACGTCGTCCGCGCGGGAGACGAAGACGCGGCTGGTCCGGTCCCCGCAGTGGGCGGTCACCTCGCCGGTGGTGAAGTCGACGGTCCGGCGGGTGGGGGTCCCCCCTGTTCGAGCGGAGTCGAGAACTTGGGGGAGGTGCCAGGTACCGGTGGGGCCGCGCAGCTCCGTCCGGAAGGCGGGGTGGAAGGGCTGCACCCATTGCAGCGGCCGTCCGTCCGTGAAGCTCTCGGCGGCCGTCAGCTCGCCGGCGAGCAAACGGTCCTGGAGTGCGGGCAGTTCGGCGGCCAGCCGAGGGGGCCGGGCGTGTTCGCCGCCGTTGGGGCGGACGAGGGTGTGATGGGTGACGATGACACGATCGACGTTCGGGTCGCCGAACACAAGGGCGCCGTGGTGGCCGTTGCCGCTGAGGAAGGCGTCCTCCCAGCGGGCGGCCGGAGCCGGCTCCCAGGTGCCGTGGACGGGACCGGTCGTCATGGCTTGAGCACCGCCGCTCCATAGCGCCCGAGGGTGATCCGGTCCGTGACCGTCTCCCCCGTCAGCAGGTCTTCGTGGGTGTCCGGGACGGCGACGGTGACCGGCTCGCGCCCGTGGTTGAGCAGGAACAGCAGCTCACCGCGGCGCACGGCCTCGACCCCGGCGGGCAGCCCGGCGAGCACCGGCCGGGCTCCCGCGTCGGCGGCGATACCGCTGAGCAGGGCGCGCAGCGCCTCCGGCTCCGGGAGCGTCGAGACGTACCAGGCGCGGCCCCTGCGCAGGACGGCGGGCAGTCCGTCGAGCTCGCCGCCCTTGTACGGGACCGTCTCGGTCACCTCGTCGGCCGCCTCGATCTCCTCCGACCACAGCGTGCCCCGGAAGCCGTCGCACTCGACGGTCTCGCCCGCGTCCAGCGGCCACCATTCGTGCAGGGTGCGGATGCCGAACAGCTCCCGCAGCCGGGCGTCCATGCCGCCGGGGCGCACCCGGTCGTCCTCGTCGGCGACACCGGTCAGGAACCCGGAGACGAGGGTGCCGCCGCCACGGACGTAGGCCAGGAGGTTCTCGATCACGGCGTCGGTGAGGAGGTAGAGCTGCGGGACGACGACCATCTTGTAGCCGGACAGGGCGTGCTCGGGGTGGGCGAAGTCGGTGGTGACGTTCGCCTCCCAGAGGGCTCGGTGCCAGGCGCCGAGGACGGCCGGATGGTCGACCTGGGTGGAGAGGCGGCCCTCCTGGACGCCGGCCCACCAGGCGTTCCAGTCGTGCAGGATCGCCACGTCGGAGACGCTGTGCCGGTCTGACACCTCGCCGCCGATCCTGGCGAGTTCGGTGCCGAGCTGCTTGATCTCCTGGTACGTACGCCCCTGTTCCCCCGCGTGACTGACCATCCCGGAGTGGAACTTCTCCGCACCCTGCCGGGACTGGCGCCACTGGAAGTAGCAGACGGCGTCCGCGCCGCGGGCCACGGCCTGGAGGGACCACAGCCGGTTGAGGCCGCGCGGCTTGGGGTGGTTCACGCCGCGCCAGTTCACCGGTCCCGCCGCCTGCTCCATCAGCATCCAGGGGCCGCGGGCCTGGGAACGGGTCATGTCCTGGACCAGGGCGCCGTTCTGGGCGCCGAGGGGGGCGCGCGGATCGGGGTAGATGTCGACGGAGACGACGTCCTCCTCCTCGGCCCAGCGCCAGGCGTCCTGGCCGATCCACAGCGGCATGAAGTTGGTGGTGACGGGGATGTGCGGGGTGTGCCGGGCGACGATGTCACGCTCGGCGGTGTAGCACTCCAGGAGCATGTCGGAGGTGAAGCGCCGGAAGTCGAGCACCTGGGTGGGGTTCTTCATGTAGTGGGCGTGGCGCGGGGGCAGGATGCCGTCCCAGCTGTCGTAGCCCTGGCTCCAGAAGGCCGTGCCCCAGGCGGTGTTGAGGGCGTCGAGGGTGCCGTACTTCTCGCGCAGCCAGCGACGGAAGGCGGCGGCCGCCTCGTCGCCGTAGTCGAAGGTGCAGTACTCGTTGTTGATGTGCCACATGGTGAGGGCGGGGTGGCCGGCGTAGCGGGCGGCCAGGGCCTCGGTGATGGCGGCGGCGTAGTGGCGGTAGGTGGCGCTGGAGTGCGAGAAGTGCTGACGGCCGCCCCACCACTCGACCCGGCCCTCGGCGTCGCGGGGCAGGGTCTCGGGGTGGAGGCGCCCCATCCAGGGCGGAGGCGAGGAGGTGGGGGTGGCGAGGACGACTCCGATGCCGTTCTCGTGCATGAGGTCCATCAGCCGGTCCAGCCAGCCGAACTCCCTGGCGCCCGGCTCGGGTTCGAGCTTCGCCCAGGAGAAGACGCCGAGGGTGACGGAGTTGACGCCGGCGTCCTTCATCAGCCGGACGTCCTCGTGCCAGGTCTTCTCGGGCCACTGCTCGGGGTTGTAGTCGCCGCCGAAGAGGACACGGCCGCGGGTGGCGTCACTGAGTCGTGGCATCAGACCTGCTCCCCGTACTGGATGGTGAGGCCGTTGGTGGCCAGGCAGACGCGGCCGTACACGCGCGGGTCGCCGACGATCACTTCGCCGGTCCAGCCCCACTGGTGCTGGTCGTCGTTGATCCGCACCCAGGTCTTCGCCCCGTCGTCGGAGCGGTGGACGGCGGTCATGGCCTCCGTCGAGCCGACCTGGTAGATCGCCGGGTGGTCGGCGCGGTCGGCCGCCTTGCCGAAGCCGAGGGTGTACGAGGCCCAGCAGCTGTCGACCTTCGAGAAGACGAATCCGGTACCGCCGACGTCGGCGTTGCGCCGGCGGTGAGCGGGGGCGGCGGCCTCGGCGCCGTATGCACGCCCCTGCACCACAGGGATGCCGGTCGACGCGGCGGTGGCCGCGGTCCCGGCAGGAACGGCACGTCGGCTCAGGCTGGACGCAACCATGACAAACCTCGTTCTGCAAGAAAAGGGAGTGGACGTGCCTGGGGGCGCGGGGCTGTTTCTCCATGCGGCTCCGCCGCGCGGGCGCGGCGGCCGGCCCCAACCGACCGCAGCCGCCGACGCTCGGAAGCCCCCACCGGGATGACCGGGATCAGCCCTTCACCGCCCCCGTCAGCATGCCCTTCTTGAAGTGCCGCTGGACGAAGGGAGACGCGATCGCGACGGGGATCAGCGCGAGGACCATGACAGCCATCTGCAACCCCAGCGCGGACAGCTGACCCGTGCGGACCGCCTGCTGGAGGCCGGTCGGCGCCTCGCTGTGCTTCTGGACCAGCTGGATGAGCACGTTCTGCAGCGGCATCATCTGCTGGTCGGTGAGGTAGATGGAGGCGTTGAACCAGGCACTCCAGTACCCGACCGCGTAGAACAGGGAGATGACGGCCAGCACCGCCCGCGACAGCGGCATGATGATGGTGAGCAGGATGCGCACGTCACTGGCCCCGTCGATGCGGGCGGACTCGGTGAGTTCGGGGGAGATCCCCATGAAGAAGGCCCGCAGGACGAGGATGTTGAAGACGCTGACCGCGCTCGGCAGGATCAGGGACAGATAGGTGTCGGTGAGGCCCAGCGACTGCACCAGAAGGTACGTCGGGATGAGGCCGGCCCCGAAGAACATGGTCCCCATCATGGTCATCAGGAAGAACCGGTGGCCCAGAGTGCCCGGCCGGGACAGGCCGTAGGCCGCGAGCACCGACACCGTCATCGAGAACAGCGTGCCGAAGAGCGTGACGCCGAGCGAGACCATGATCGCCCGGCTGACCTGGCCGCCGCTGAGCAGTTCTGTGTAGTTGACGAAGGTGATGCCCTTGGGGATCACGACGAGGCCGCCGGCCCGGTCGATCACGGGTTTGGGGGACAGACTGGTGACGATCACGATCCACAGCGGACCGAGCACCCCCAGGCAGCAGAGCGCGAGGAAGCCGCCCTTCAGGGTGAGTCCGGCCTTCTTGGGCGGCTCCTCCCACACGGGGCGGGCGGGCGCCTTGAGGCTGCGGATGAGCTGCGTGTTGAGGCTCACTTCTGGTACACCCCCTGCTCGCCCAGCAGGTGCGCGAACTTGTTCGCGCCCAGGACGAGACAGATTCCAATGACTCCCTTGACGAGACCGACCGCGGCCGCGTAGCTGAAGTCGCCGTTCTGAATACCCAGGTTCCACACGTACGTGTCGAGGACCTCGCTGGCCCCCACGCCGACCGCGTCCCGCTGGAGCAGGAACTGCTCGAATCCGACGCTCAGCGCGTCCCCCACCCGCAGGACCAGCAACAGCGCGATCACCGGGCGCAGCGCGGGCAGGGTCACGTGCCACATGCGCCGCCAGCGCCCCGCGCCGTCCATGGCGGCGGCCTCGTACAGATCGGTGCTGACGGCGGCCAGCGCGGCGAGGAAGACGATGATCCCCCAGCCGGCGTCCTTCCACACGGCCTGCGCGGTGACCAGGTACTTGAAGAGGCCTGCGTTGGTCATCAGGTCGAAGCCGCTCCAGCCGTGGTCCTCGAGGGTCTGCGCGATGATGCCCGCGCCGCCGAAGATCTGCTGGAAGACGGTGACCACGAGGACCCACGAGAAGAAGTGCGGCAGATACATGATCGCCTGCGCCACGGCCCGGACCCGGGGCCGGATCACGCTGTTGATGAGCAGCGCGAGGGCGATGGGGATCGGGAAGAACAGCACCAGTTGGAGCATGAACAGGACGATGGTGTTCTGCGTGGCGTCCCAGAACAGCGGGTCGTCGAACATCCGCGAGAACTGCTCAACGCCCACCCAGGGGCTGTGGAAGATCGCCGTGATGCCGTTGGTGGAGACGTACGGGTCGTAGTCCTGGAAGGCGACGACGTTGCCGAGCAGCGGGACGTAGTTGAAGAGCAGGAGCAGGGCGATGACGGGCAGGGTCATCAGGATGAGCGCGCGGTCGCGGCGGAGCCGGATCCGCCAGGAAATCCGGCCCGCCCTGCCCGCCTTGCGCGGCACCCGTTCCTTCGCCGCGGCGGTGGCGACTGCGGCCGTCGGTTCCTCGACGGCCGCGGGGGGACGGGTTCCGTCGGGCCTGCTCCCGGCCGTGAGGGACATCAGTTGCCGCTGCCGTTCTCGTCGATGAGCTTCTTGTACCAGTCGCGCAGCTTGTCGCCGCCGGAGGACTTCCAGGTGGAGATGGCCTGCTGCACGTCGGACAGCTTCTTGTTGCCGCGCACGTAGTCGATCTCCAGCTGCTCGAACTGGCTGGAGAGGTTCGCGTACCGGGACGGCTCGACGATGTTCATGCCGAACGTCGAGGTCTTCTTCATGAAGGCACCCATCCGCTGCTGCCACTCGACCTGCTTGCGGGCGACGTCGGGGAAGTCGGGGTGGGCGAAGTAGGCAGCGGGAGCGGCCAGCATCACCCAGGCGTTGATCACCTCGGAGTTGCCCTGGTCGTTCTTGACCGGGACGCCGTCCTTGACCGAGTAGTGGGTGCCCGCGACGCCGTAGTCGACGAGCATCCGCTCCTTGGTGCCGTAGGGCGCGGCCGCGAAGTTGGCGGCGGCCAGCGCGTTCTCCACGGTCTCCTTCGAGGCGCCCTTGCGGATCAGCGACCAGATGGTGGCGGGCTGGCCCGCGTACAGCGTCGGGTTGCCGCCGTCGGCGCCGAAGATGTCGATGGCCTCGATGTGGAAGTCAGGGTTGGACTGGGCCTGTTCTGCGGTCTTCCCGTACCAGTCGGCGACGTTGGTGTTCCAGACCAGGATCTGCCCGGCGGTGAAGCGCTGACCCGCGTCGCCCGAGCGCGCCTTGTCGTCCGGATGGACCACGCCCGCGTCGAACAGCTTGCGGACCCACTCCAGAGCCTCGAGGTATTCGGGCTGCTCGATGCGGTACGTCAGCTTGCCGTCGGACCCGATGTCCCAGCCGATCGTCCCGGAGCCGCGGACACCGAAGATGTTCCACGCGGACCAGGCCATGTTGCCGTCCAAGGCCCATACCTTGGCCTTGGGACTGGTGGCCTCCTTGGCCCAGCTCATGAACTCGTCGGGGGACTTGGGTACCGAGTAGCCCTTCTTGTCGAAGAGGTCCTTGCGGTACAAGGGCGCGATCCAGTTCGCGGTGGCGGCCGGCATCGGGATGCCGCGCAGCGCGCCGCCGAAGATGCCCATGCGCCAGGCGTCGGAGGGGATGGCGGCCAGGTTCTTGTACTTCTTGACCTTGTCGCCCGCCAGGTAGGGGCTGAGGTCCATGAACTTCGCGGTGACCGCGTTCGAGATCTTGCCGACCAGCTCCCAGCCCGGCACGACCACCATGTCGGGTATGGAGCTGGAGGCGAGGACGGCGCCGAGCTTCTGGCCGTAGGTGTTGCCGTCCTGGTTCTGCCAGGTGACCTTGGTGCCCACCGCGGCGTCGAGCGCGGTGTAGTAGGCGCAGCCGGGCTTCGGCGGGGTGCCCCAGAACGGGGACATGATCTTGAAGGAGGCGCCGGTGCCGAGCTTGTCCGGGACCGAGGTGGCGAGGGCCGCGAGGTCGACCTTGCCGGTGTAGCCGGCCGCGGAACCGTTCTTCGACGGAAGGTCCGGCTGGGCGACCGTGCTGGCGACGAACGTCGGCAGCATCTTGTCGGCGCTCTTGCCCGACGTGGTGCCCTCGTGCGATCCGCTGTCCGAACCCCCACAGGCGGCGAGCAGCGGCATCCCCCCCGCTACCGCGGCGGTGGCTACCGCCGTGGAGGCGAGGAAGCTTCTCCGGCTGGGAGCGGCGGAAGCGGAAGCGGCGTTCGGCGTCATTGCGTCAACCCTTCATGGCGCACCAGGACACCCGGCGGTGGCCGTCGGCTGTGGTGTCTTGAGTGAAACTGGCTGAGCTGAAGCGGTCCTCCGACCAAGGGCCGTGGAAGGCGCACCTGTTGGCGCCGTTCCTCGTAGTCGAAGCGCTTCGATGTTGCTGCGAGGTTAAGTGAAGGTTAGGGGGCGCACAAGAGTCGCATCCAAGATTCCTCCGAGGTATGAGGTTTCGTTTCACCTTCATATGCCGCTTGCCATGTCAGCTTCGCGTCGGACTTGTTGCCTCGAGGTGTCTTGACACCCACCCCCCGGTCGAATGAGCATCGAAGCGCTTCGAAAGCGCCTCACCGCTCCATCGCAAGGGGATCCCCACGTGACCGCACAAACGCCGCCTACGCCGCCTTTCCGCGATCCGCAACTGCCGTTCGCGAAGCGCATCGACGACCTGCTGGGGCGGCTCACCCTCGACGAGAAGGTCTCCTTCCTGCACCAGTTCGCGCCGGCCGTGGAGCGCCTGGGCATCGCCGCGTTCCGTACCGGCCAGGAGGCCCTTCACGGCGTGGCGTGGATGGGCCCGGCCACGGTGTTCCCGCAGGCTGTCGGCCTCGGCGCGACCTGGAACACCGAGCTCGTACGCCGGGTCGGCGAGGCGGTGTCCAAGGAGATCCGCGCGATGCGGTCCCGCGACGACCGGGTCGGCCTGAACGTCTGGGCCCCGACCGTGAACCTGCTGCGCCACCCCCTGTGGGGCCGCAACGAGGAGGGCTACTCGGAGGACCCCAAGCTGACCTCGGCCATCGCCACGGCGTACACGCTCGGTCTGCGCGGCGATCACCCGACGTACTGGCGCACGGCACCTGTCCTGAAGCACTGGCTCGCCCACAACAACGAGACCGACCGGGACACCTCGTCGAGCTCCGTGCGCCCGCGCGTGCTGCACGAGTACGACCTGCGCGCCTTCCGCGAGACGGTAGAGGCGGGCACGGTGGCCGGCGTGATGCCCGCCTACAACCTGGTCAACGGCCGCCCCAACCACGTCTCGCCGTATCTGCGCGAGCACCTGCGCGCCTGGACCGACGAGGACCTCCTGGTCTGCTCGGACGCGGGCGCCCCCTCCAACCTGGTCGACTCCGAGCACTACTTCGACACCCACGAGGAGGCGACCGCCGCCGCGCTCCTCGCCGGCGTCGACAGCTTCACGGACCACGGCACCGACGGCTCGAAGATCACCGCCCGGGTCCGGGGAGCCCTGGAGCAGGGCCTGCTGACCGAGGCGGACGTCGACACCGCCGTGCGCCGCCAGCTCTCCGTCCGCTTCCGCCTCGGCGAGTTCGACCCGCACGACGACCCGCACGCGGACACCGAGGACTTCGACACGCCGGCGCACCGCGCCCTGGCCCAGGAGGCCGCCGAGCAGGCGATCGTGCTGCTCCAGAACGACGGCCTGCTGCCCCTCGCCCCCGACACCCGCCTCGCGGTGGTCGGCCTGCTCGCCGACGAGTGCAAGCTCGACTGGTACAGCGGCACGCTCATCCACCGCTCCACTCCCCTGGAGGCCGTGTACGAGCGGTTCGGCGCCGAGCGCGTCGAGTTCGCCGAGGGCGTGGACCGGGTGCTGCTGAAGACCTCCGCGGGGACGTTCCTGCACGTCCAGGCCGCCGACGGCGCCGACGACGAGGTGCGGGGCGCCGAGGGTGCCCTGGACCCGGCCCTGCTCGCGGGCCGCACCGACCTGCCCCCGCTCACCACCGACGCCACCGGCACGGAGCTGGCGCTGATCGACTGGGGCGAGGACCTCCTCACCCTGCGCGCCCCCGACGGCCGCTATCTCTCGGTCGCCGACGACGGCTACGTCCGCGCCGCCGCCGACCAGCCCGGCGGCTGGGTGGTCCAGGAGACGTTCCGCCTCGAACCCCATGCGAACGGTCACCTCCTGAAGCACGTCGGTACGGGTCGGCACGTCTCTGTCGCCGCCGACGGCGTGAAGGTTGCCGACGAGAACCCGGAGATCTTCGAGCTCGTCATCGTCGAGCGCGGCGAGGACGCGGTGGCCCGCGCCGCCGCGCAGGCCGACGCCGTCCTGGTGGTGGCGGGCAACGACCCGCACATCAACGGCCGCGAGACCGAGGACCGTACGACCCTGCGCCTGCCCGCCCACCAGGAGCGGCTGTTGCGCGCCGCCCGGGCCGCCAACCCGCGCACGGTGCTGGCCCTGGTCTCGGCGTACCCCTACGCGGTCGAACCGGCCGAGCTGTCCGCCGTGCTGTGGACCGCGCACGGCGGCCAGGCCGCCGGCACCGCCCTGGCCCGGGTCCTGGCGGGCGACGTCTCCCCCGCGGGCCGCCTGCCGCAGACCTGGTACGCCGACGACGCCGACCTGCCCGGACTCCTCGACTACGACGTGATCGGCGCCCGCCAGACGTACCTGTACTTCGAGGGCACCCCGCTGTTCCCCTTCGGCCACGGCCTGTCCTACGCGTCCTTCTCGTACGCGGACCTGTCGGCGAGCGTCACGGACGGAACCGACGGCGCAGTCCACGTATCCTTCACGGTCACCAACACCGGCGACGTCACCGCCGACGAGGTTCCCCAGCTGTACGTCCGCGCCGCGGACCCGTCGGTGGTCCGCCCGCGCCGCGAGCTGGCGGCACACCGCCGGATCACGCTGGCCCCCGGCACGTCGACGGAGGTGACCTTCGAAGTTCCCTCCTCCGCCTTCGAGTTCTGGGACGTGGCGCAGGACCGGTGGCGCCTGGAACCGGGCCCGTACGAGCTCCTCGTCGGCGCCTCCAGCGAGGACGTCCGGCTCCGCACGACCGTGCGCCTCGAAGGCGAGCCCGGCGCACCACGCCGGGTACGTGAACGCGGCCTGGCCGCGGCCGACTTCGACGAGCAGAGCGGCATCGCGATCGTCGACCGCACGAAGACGTCCGGCGACGCGGTGACGCCCGCGACGGGCGGAACCGGTGAACTGGTCTACCGCCACTGCGACTTCGAGAGCGGCGTCACGGAGGTGTCGGTGACCGTGACGGGCGAGGGCGTGGTCGAGCTGTCCCTCGACGGCACCACCCCGCTCGCCGTCCTGACGTCGGCGACGGCCGCTTCCGGCCCGTACGACTACACCACCCTCGGCGCCGGGATCGCCGCCGAGGGCGTGCACGACCTGCACCTCAGGCTGCGCGGCCCACTGCGGCTCGCGCACGTCGGCTTCTCCGGCTGAGGGTCCGGACGAAGCTGACGCAGAGAAGGGGCCCGGCACCTGACATTGGGTCGGTGCCGGGCCCCTTCGGGGTCTGTGCGAGGTGGATCAGAGGGCCAGGCCCGTGAGCACCAGCACGCGCTCGTAGGTGTAGTCCTCCATGGCGAACCTCACGCCCTCGCGGCCCACACCGGACTGCTTGACGCCGCCGTACGGCATCTGGTCGGCACGGTAGGAGGGCACGTCGCCGACGACGACACCGCCGACCTCCAGGGCGCGGTGGGCGCGGAAGGCGACCTGGAGGTCGTGCGTGAACACGCCCGCCTGGAGGCCGTACTTGGACGAGTTGACGGCGGCGAACGCCTCGGCCTCGCCGTTCACCTTCTGCACGGTGAGGACCGGCCCGAAGACCTCCTCGCAGGAGAGGGTGACGTCGGACGGTACGTCGGTGAGGACGGTCGGCGCGTACGAGGCGCCGTCGCGCTTGCCACCGGTGAGGAGGGCGGCACCGGCGGCGACGGCCTCGTCGACCCAGGACTCGACGCGCTTGGCGGCGTCCTCGCTGACCAGCGGACCGACGTCCGTCTTGTCGTCGTTCGGGTCACCGGTGACCTGCGCCTCGACGGCGGCGACGATGCGCGGCAGGAGCCGGTCGTGAACGGAGGCGTCCGCGATGACCCGCTGCACGGAGATGCAGGACTGGCCACCCTGGTAGTTGGAGAAGGTGGCGATGCGGGTCGCGGCCCAGTCGAGGTCCGCGTCGCTCGCGAAGTCGCCGAGGACGACGGCGGCGCCGTTGCCGCCCAGCTCCAGGGTGCAGTGCTTGCGCGGCACCGAGTCCATGATCGCGTAGCCGACCTTCTCCGAACCGGTGAAGGAGATGACCGGCAGGCGCTCGTCCTGGACGAGGGCGGGCATACGGTCGTTGGAGACCGGGAGGATGCTCCAGGAGCCGGCCGGCAGGTCGGTCTCGGCGAGCAGGTCGCCGAGGATGAGGCCGGAGAGCGGGGTTGCCGGAGCCGGCTTGAGGATGATGGGCGCGCCGGCCGCGATCGCCGGGGCGATCTTGTGGGCGCACAGGTTCAGCGGGAAGTTGAAGGGCGCGATGCCGAGGACGACGCCCTTCGGGAAGCGGCGGGTGAGGGCGAGGCGCCCCTGGCCGCCGGCGTCGGTGTCGAGGCGCTGGGCCTCGCCGCCGTTGAAGCGGCGGGCCTCCTCGGCGGCGAACCGGAACACGGAGACGGCGCGGCCGACCTCGCCACGGGCCCACTTGATCGGCTTGCCGTTCTCGGCGGAGATGAGCTGCGCGATCTCCTCGGTGCGCTCGACCAGACGCTTGCTGACGTGGTCGAGGGCGGCGGCGCGCACATGGGCCGGAGTGGCGGAGAAGTCCTCAAGGACGGCGTACGCGGCGGCCACGGCCTCCTCGACCTGGGCGTCCGTCGGCACACTGACCTTGCCGACGAGGCGGCCGTCCCACGGGGACGTGACGTCGAAGCTGTCCTCGCCGGTGGCCTGGCGGCCGGCGAGCCAGAAGGCGTGGGTGGCCCCCACATTCTTGTTCTGGGGCATGTGCGAGTCCCGGCCCTTCCGCGTAGGGGACGTTCTTGGCTTTCGTCGTCCACGGTAGGGCCGGGCGATCGGGGGGTCGTTTGTCCGAGTAGGAGTGGTGCAGGGCCGGGACGCTACGGACGGGCCAATTCCAGCCCTCCGGCGCTCGTCCTCACTCCCCGCCCCCCGCCGTCGCCTTCAGCGCGAGCCACAGCTCCATCCGTACGTCCGGATCGTCCAGCGACCGCCCGAGGATCTCCTCCACCCGCCGCATCCGGTACCGCAAGGTGTGCCGGTGCACCCCCAGGTCCGCCGCTGCCGCGTCCCACTGCCCGTGCCGGGACAGCCACGCACGCAGCGAGGCGACGAGGTCACCCCGCCCGGTCGCGTCATGCTCGTACAGCGGCCGCAGCAACCCGTCCGCGAACGCCTTCACCGCGTCGTCGGCGAGCAGCGGCAGCACCGACCCCGCGGCCAGCTGCTCGTGCTCCACGAACACCCGCCCGCGCCGGCGGGCCACGGACAGCGCCTGCTCGGCCTGCTTGTACGCCGCCGCGGCCGCGATCGGCCCGGCCGGCGCGGACAGCCCCACGACGAGCTCGTCCTCCTCGCCGCCGGCCGCCTGCTCCCGCGCGCCCGTGGCGCGCGCCGTCTCCAGCGCCGTCGCGTACTCCCCGCACGCCGCCACGGCCGCGCCCCCGTCCACGGCCAGCACGACCAGCCGTTCCCCCTCCGGGACGACGAGCACGGCCTCACCGGACCGCGCCGCCGCGGACTCGGCGGTCTCGGCCAGCCCGGCGAGCGGATCACCGCTCGCCTCGGCGGCGGCCAGCGCGGCCGCGGACGGCTTGCCGGCGGCCACACGCGCGTGCGTGTCGGCGTGCGCACGCACGGCAGCGGCGGACGCCGACGCCGACTCGGCGACGATGACCCGGAAGGGCGCGTCGAGCAGACCGCCGTAGAGGTCCCCCGCGACGGCGCGGGCATGGTCCGGCTGCCCGGCGAGGAGCATGCGCAGCACGGCGGCGCCGACGCGCTGCTCCGCCGCGTGCAGCGACCGGGACCGTTCGGTGGTCAGGGTGAGCAACGCGATGGCCGAGTGGACGGCGTACCGCTCGGCGGTGCCGAGCGCGGCGGCCGTGCCCACGGCGAGGGCCGCCCGGGGGCGCCTGCCGGTGCCGAGGGAGTGGAGTTCGACCCGGTCCTCGTTCCCGGGGCCGCCGACCACCGACGAGGCGGGGGCGGGCCGCTCGCGCAGCCGCTCCACGTCCGCCGTGAGCCGTGCGGCCCGCCGCAGCGCCCACTCAGGCGCGGCCGCGACGACGGCGCCGGAGGCGTCGTACAGCGCGGCCCAGCCGTCGACCTGTGCGGCAAGCGCGGCGAGGAGGCCCTCGGGGCCGGAGTTCAGCGTCTGCTTGGTCAGTTCGCGCTGGGCGGCGAAGCCCGCGGTGACCGCGCGGTACTGGTCGGCGGCGATCGCGGCGGAGACGGCCTTGCTGATCGCGAGGAACGGCGTGCGGCGTGGCACCTCCAGCAGCGGCAGCCCCTCCTGCCCGGCCGCGTCGACGAGCGCCTTCGGGATCTCGTCGTAGTTGACCCCGACGGCGAAGCCGAGCCCCACCACCCCGGCGCCCACCAGCCGCTTCACATAGCGCCGCATCGCCTCCGGATCCTCCGCGTCCAGTTTCAGCGCGGTGATCAGCAGCAGTTCTCCGCCCTCCATGTAGGGGACGGGATCGGCGAGCTCGCTGACGTGCGCCCACCGGACGGGCACGTCCAGGCGGTCCTCTCCCGCCCGCACGGTCAGCTTGAGCGCGGAGTGGTGGACGAGTGAGGCGAGCGTGGGGGGCATGAGGCCTTCAGGTCTGTGTGTTCGGTGTGGTCCGTGTGGTCCATGTGATCATCGAGATCTTTTGGCCGCTACGTATGAACAACCTATGCCGATTCTGCCTCACCGTACGGTCGCGCGGTGACCGTACGTCCACACGTGCAGCTCAGTGGCCCCGCGCTGCCCGTTCCTCACCCAGCTCCAGCAGCAGCGGCGGCGCGTGGTCGCCCCGCACCGTCGTCAGCGACAGCACCGCGTGCCCCGGCGGCACCCCGTGCGCCAGTTCGGACGCCGACCAGCGCTCCCGCTCGACCTGGCGCACCGTCACCGCTTCCGTGGTCACCGCCTTGCCCGTCACCAGCTTGCGCAGGGCGTGGATGGCGCGGGTCATCGGCTGGTCCGCGAAGACGGTGTGCTTGGCCACGTCCCGCGTCTCCACCCACTCGGTGCCCCAGGCGCTCGCGAACCGGCTGCCGTCCCAGGTCGTGACCCCGGCGAGGGCCATACGACAGCCGACCGCCCCGTACAGCGGCCCGTGCAGGGTCTCGGGGACGTCGGCGACCGTGCGCAGCGCGAGCACGACGCCCGCGTTCTGCGAACGCAGGCGCTGGATCCGGCGCACGGACTCGGTGGTGACGGTGCCGGTCGCGTCGTCGAGGACCAGGCCGGCGAAGTGCGCCCGGTCGCCGTCGCGGGCGACGGCGGCGAACTGGGCCAGGACCAGCCGCGTGATCAGCCGGGACGCCTCCTCGTGGCCGTGCTCGGGCAGGTCGATGCGGACGCGGAGGGGGTGGTGGGCCACCGCGCGCAGCGAGAACGGGCGGATCGTGTCGTCGCCCGCGCCGAAGAAGTCGGCGAAGACCGGCCGGTCCAGCAGGGCGAGCCGGTCGGCGAGAACGGGGGCGGGGTCGGCGGGGGTGCCGTTCTGCCGGACCCGGGCGTCGAGCTCCCTGCGCATCGCGGTGTGCCGCTCGTCCGCCAGGGCCTCGCGCAGGGCCGCCAGCACCGTCGGCTCCCCCTCCAGGAGCTCCCGCAGGACGGGCAGGGACGGGAACTCGCCGTACGCCGCCCGGTAGGGGCCGAGCAGTTGGGCGAGCGCCGTCGCGGCCCGCTGGGCGTCCACGGTGTCGAGGTCGCCGGCCAGCGCCTCGGCGAGGAAGGCGGCCGCCTCGTCGGGATCGTCGGACTCGGCGTACGGGTCCAGGTCGTGGACGGACCTGGGGTTGCCGACGCGCACCACGACGTCGAACGCCGAGTCCGGGCCGAGGGGCGTCCCGGCGGCGCAGACGGCGACGACGGCGCACCGGCCGGTCAGGGCCTGGAGGGCGAGGGACTCGACCACCGGGGCGATCACGTGCCGGGTCTTGCCGGCCCCCGACGGCCCCACGACGAGCAGCGACGTCCCGAGCGTCTCCGGCCCGAGCGCCGCACCCACCCCGCCGTACGCGAGCGGCGTACGGTCACCGCTCGCCCACCGCCCGATGCGCACCTGCCCCACGAGCAGGTCGTGCCGGGCGCCGCGGCCGGGCAGGTCACGGGCGCCGGAGGGGTGGGTGAGCGCGGCGGCGCCCTGGCGCAGCACGGCGTCGGTGAAGGCCGCCTGCCGCGCCTGGCTCCTGGCCTGCTTCCAGGCGTGCTCCACCCGGGCGCAGTCCACGTCGTTCATCCGGCCGGCGAGCACCTCGGCGGTGAGGACGTCCGCGGCTTCGTGCTGCCCGGCCCGGCGCAGCTCGGGCCAGCGCGCCCGGGGTTCGTCGGGGGCCGGCTGCGGGGCCCGGTCCGCCGCCACGCGGCCGCGCGCGGCGAGCCAGGTACGCGCCAAGGACCACCAGCCGCCGATCCTGGCGAAGGGCCACAGGACGAGCAGGGTGATCAGGGCGTAGAGCGCGTCCGTGGTCAGTGCCGAGGTGAAGACGTCGTAGCCGCCGGTGATGAGGACGACGAGGGAGAACAGCGGGTCCACGACGGGCAGGGCGTCCCAGCCGACGCCGGGAAAGGCGCTCGGGAAGACGAAGCTCAGCGTGACCAGGGCGCCCAGAGCCGCGATCAGGGCGCGCGCGGGCTGCTCGCGCCGGGTGACCAGGTGCCGGACGATGTCGCCCCAGCTGCCCAGGCGGCCCATGGCGTACACCAGCACGGCGAAGAAGACGCC
Source organism: Streptomyces sp. NPDC001315 (assembly GCF_042896175.1). Lineage (NCBI taxonomy): Bacteria > Bacillati > Actinomycetota > Actinomycetes > Kitasatosporales > Streptomycetaceae > Streptomyces > Streptomyces sp. NPDC001315. The sequence continues at coordinate 82,783 of NZ_JBIAWZ010000012.1, forward strand.
GTCGTAGACCACCCTGGCCTCGGCGCCCCGCATGCCCTTGGGAGACGCCGGCGTGCCGCCCCACCACCAGTCGTCCGGGGTGAACAGCCGCAGCAGCGCCCACTGGTACGGGAGGCTGCCTCGGCGCCACAGCGACCACAGGATCAGCGCGGCCACGAGCGGGACCAGCACGCCGACGACGGTGACCGGGGCGAGCCGCTGCGCCGTGCGGGCGGCCTTGGGCAGCCGGTATCCGAACCGCCAGATCCCGGGCCGGGCCTGCGGCCGGGGTTCGTCGAGCCAGTCGGCGACGGTCGGGCGGGGCGGCACACCGGGGGCGTGAGTGGGCGGTGGCGGCACCGCCGGGGCACGCGTAGGCAGTGACGGCACCGCCGGCGCCGTCGGCACGTCCGGTGACCCGGCCGGGCGCGGCACCGGACTCGCATGCGTACCCCGCGCGTCCTGCGTCCCGTCGCTGTCCATCGCCCTGCCCCCTGACCAGCCGCTCCGTCCACCGTCAGCGAGCCAATCTAATGCCCCCGCAGGGGAGTTCACCGCTTACGCGGCCGGGCTCGGGGTGACACACCGCCGCCCCTCTATGTCCACGACGGACAACCGGAGCCGCCGAAAGCGCCCACATGGAGCATGCCCACCCCTCGCTCCCCGTCCTAGCCTGCGAGAAAAGAAGGCAAGCGTCCGAAAACGCCCACCCGGAATCTCCGGTCCGCAAGATCATCAGGGAGCCCCCATGACCGCCCTTCCGCAGGAGCGCCGCGTCGTCACCGCCATCCCCGGCCCGAAGTCGCAGGAGCTGCAGGCCCGCCGTATCGCCGCGGTCGCGGCCGGTGTGGGTTCCACGCTCCCTGTGTTCACGGCCCGCGCGGGCGGCGGCATCATCGAGGACGTCGACGGCAACCGCCTCATCGACTTCGGCTCCGGCATCGCCGTGACCTCGGTCGGCGCCTCCGCCGAGGCCGTCGTACGCCGTGCCTCCGCGCAGCTCGCCGACTTCACCCACACCTGTTTCATGGTCACCCCGTACGAGGGCTACGTGGCGGTCGCCGAGGCCCTCGCCGAGCTCACCCCGGGTGACCACGCCAAGAAGTCCGCCCTGTTCAACAGCGGCGCCGAGGCCGTCGAGAACGCCGTCAAGATCGCGCGTGCGTACACCAAGCGCCAGGCGGTCGTCGTGTTCGACCACGGCTACCACGGGCGTACGAACCTCACGATGGCCCTGACGGCGAAGAACATGCCGTACAAGCACGGCTTCGGCCCGTTCGCGCCCGAGGTCTACCGCGTGCCCGTGGCGTACGGCTACCGCTGGCTGACCGGCCCCGAGAACGCGGGCGCCGAGGCCTCCGCCCAGGCCATCGACATGATCAACAAGCAGATCGGCGCGGACAACGTGGCCGCGATCATCATCGAGCCGGTGCTCGGCGAGGGCGGCTTCATCGAGCCGGCCAAGGGCTTCCTTCCGGCCATCAGCAAGTTCGCCAAGGACAACGGCATCGTCTTCGTCGCCGACGAGATCCAGTCCGGCTTCTGCCGCACCGGCCAGTGGTTCGCGTGCGAGGACGAGGGCATCGTCCCGGACCTGATCACCACCGCCAAGGGCATCGCGGGCGGTCTGCCGCTCGCCGCCGTCACCGGCCGCGCCGAGATCATGGACGCCGCGCACGCGGGCGGCCTGGGCGGCACCTACGGCGGCAACCCGGTGGCCTGCGCGGGCGCGCTCGGCGCGATCGAGACGATGAAGGAGCTCGACCTCAACGCCAAGGCGAAGAACATCGAGGCGATCATGAAGGCGCGCCTCACCGCCATGGCCGAGAAGTTCGACGTCATCGGTGACGTCCGCGGCCGCGGCGCGATGATCGCCATCGAGCTCGTCAAGGACCGCACCACCAAGGAGCCGAACCCGGAGGCGACCGCCGCCCTGGCCAAGGCCTGCCACCAGGAGGGCCTGCTGGTCCTGACCTGTGGCACCTACGGCAACGTGCTCCGCTTCCTGCCCCCGCTGGTCATCGGCGAGGACCTCCTGAACGAGGGCCTCGACATCATCGAGCAGGCCTTCGCTCGCATTTGAGCCCCCCTCCCGCACGTCTGACGGGTGAGCGGCAGAGCGTGTGAAGAACGTGTGCGAGGTGGATGGCAGGACCCGATTCCGCCTGTCTTACGGGGATCGGCTGCCGTAGGTTCTACCGGGATGAGAGTTACACCCTCGCCCACAGGGGACTGTGGGTGACATCAGGCCGGGGCTTCCCCAGCTTCGACCTGGTCGTGCCCTCGCGCACACAGCCGGGGCCTCTGGCTCCGGATTTCCTCACCGATCGGACGGTCGCTCGCCCCAAACCCCCCGGGGCGCGCGGCGTTCCGATCCGGACGGCCGCCCCGGAACCATCCCCCCGGTTCCGGGGCGGCCGACCTGCGTACTGCCACCCACGCCGCCCCGCTCACCCTCGTGAGCGGGGCGGCGTTCTGCTGTCGCGAGAGAAAGTGCCGCCATGACCCGCCGAGGCCGGAAATCAACTGTTGACGCGCCAGCAACACGGCACGTCTTTGCATAAGCAGTAAACGACAGGTAAAACTGTGACTGAAGTTGTCATGAATAGTTCCCGGGGGGGAATTGGTGTCGGACCCGACGGTCACAGTCATCATTGGCGCCTACAACGCCATGCCTTATCTGACCCGCTGCCTCGAGTCGGTGGTCGAGCAGTCACTGGGCACCTACGAACTGGAGTGCCTGGCCGTCGACGACGGGTCCACCGACGGCACGGGGGAAGAGCTGGACCGCTTCGCCGCGAAGCATCCCGACACGGTGCGCGTCGTACACCAGCCGAACTCCGGAGGGCCGAGCGGCCCGCGCAACGTCGCCCTCGGACTGGCCCGGGGCCGGTACGTCTTCTTCCTGGACGCCGACGACTACCTCGGCCCGAACGCGCTGCGGCGGATGATCGACATGGCCGAGCGCAACAGCTCCGATGTGACGCTGGGCAAGTACGTCGGCATCAACTGCACGGTGCCCGTTTCCATGTTCGAGGCCAACCAGGAAGTCGTCGATCTGGCGACCTCCCGCGTCTGGTACGCCCTGACCCCGCACAAGCTCTTCCGGCGCTCCTTCCTGGACGAGCACCGGCTGCGCTTCGACGAGGACGTCCACATAGGCGAGGACCGCATCTTCGTCACCAAGGCCTATCTGCTGGCCTCCGCGATCTCCGTGGTCGCCGACGAGGACTGCTACTTCAAGGTCAAGCGCGACGACCAGGGCAACATCACCAGCAACTACCGGGACCTGATGGAACGCTTCGAGGTCGCCCGGCGCCTGATGACCGCGATCACCGCGTACAGCGAACCCGGGCCCGTTCGCGACGCCGCGCTGCTGCGGCACTTCAGGGGCGGCCTGCTGGACTCCTTCTCCTGGCGCTTCCCACTGATGGAGGAGAGCGACCGGCTGAAGGCCATGGGGATCGCCAAGGAGCAGTTGGACGCGTTCTACACCCCGGAACTCGACGCCCGGATGACCGCGTGGCTCCGCCTGTTCGCCCACTGCGCCCAGCACGGACTGCAGCAGGAACTGATCGACATCATCGACTTCCGCACCGAGGCGAGCCGCAAGCGACAGCCCCCGTACGGCACGGTCGTCGAGAACGGGCGCGCCTACGCCGTCTACCCGTACTTCCGCGACGAGAAGGCCGGCATCCCCGACTCCTGCTACGACATCACCGACGAACTCCAGCAGAACGACCGGCTGGACGCCGTGGAGTGGCACGAGGCCCGGCGACGCGGCGTACTGCGGCTGCGCGGCTACGGCTACATCGAGCACGTGGACACCCGCAAGCCCGCCACCGAGCTGGTCCTGCGGCTGCGGAACGACGGCCGCGAGGTACGCGTCCCCACCCGCCGCACAGCGCTGCCCGCTCTCACCCCCGAACAGGGCCACGCCTTCGACCACAGGCTCTCGGGCTTCACCGCCGACATCGACATCACCAGGGCCATGGACGGCGCCCCGCTGCCGACGGGTATCTGGGACGTGTACCTCAATGTCCTCACCCAGGGCCTGAGCACCCAGCGCAGGTTCGGCGCCCGCAAGGCGGACGACCTGGCTCCGGCCCGCGGCGGCCGGAGCGGACGCCTCGCCGTCAAGCCGTACTACACCCAGGGGTACGCCAATCTCAGCCTGGACGTCACCGCCGCCGCTCAGAAGAAGGCGAAGGGGAGCAAGCAGGGCGGGCGCGGCGGGCTCACCGGCCTCGGCAGGCGCATCGGCAAGAGGGGCCTCAGAAAGCTCAAGAGGCTCAGCCGCCTGTCCGGCGGACGCGGCGCGGCGCCGCGCGGGTAGGCCGACAGGGCCTGGGGGACCGTGCGCGGTTCCGGCGGTACCTGGCAGGCTGGGTCCATGCCGAGCTGCCCTGACCCGCGGGCCGAGGGCGCTCCCGCGCCGCCGACCGCCGAACGACCGGCGTCCTTCCTCCTGCTCCTGCCCGGAGTGCCGGCGCTCCTCTTCGCGCTCATCACCTGGCAGATCGTCGCCGACGGCCCGCTGCTGCGCGTGGACGAACGGGTCAGCCGCGCCCTGGTCCACCCCGACCGGGCCTCCGAGCTGCTCTCCGACCTCGGCAGCGTCACGGTGGCACTGCCCGTCCTGGCCCTGGTCGCGGGGTGGGTCGCCCGGCTGGGCCGGGCCACGGGGGCGCGCCGCTGGTGGCTGCCGCCCCTCGCCGCGGCCGTGCTGCTCGCTCTGGTGCCGGCGATCGTCGTGCCCGTGAAGGAGTGGACCGCCCGCCACGGCACCCCGGCCGTGCCGCCCGGGGTCGGCTACTACCCTTCCGGTCACACCGCCACCGCGGCCATCGCCTACGGCTCCGCGACCCTGCTGCTCCTCCCCCTGCTCCGCTCGGCCGGGGCCCGCCGGCTGCTCGTCGCCGGCTGTCTCGCCCTCGTACTCGGCGTCAGCTTCGGCCTGGTCAGGCACGGCTACCACTGGCCGCTCGATGTCGCGGCCAGTTGGTGTCTGTGTGCGGTGCTGCTCTTCGCGCTGTGGAGGTTTCTGCGGCGCGCAGGGCTCGCTGAGCGGCCTTGACGAGGTCCGGTGCGGTATCGCGCCCCGTAAGGGGGCGCGGGGCTGTGTCGATGTGCGGCTCCGCCGCGTGGGCGCGACCGGCCCCCACCGGCTCGCGGGTTCGTCATCGCGCTGCCGGCGGAGCGCTCAGCCGTCCTCCTTCGTGGCCAGACACGCCTCGATGGAGTGAACCGGATCACACCCGCGGTCAGCTGTCGAATCCGAGGCCCAGCTTGTCCATCGTCTTCAACCACAGGTTGCGTCGGCCGCCCTGGGCGTCCGCCCTGGCCAACGACCACTTGGTGAGCGCGATGCCGGTCCAGGCGAAGGGCTCGGGCGGGAACGGCAGCGGCTTCTTGCGCACCATCTCCAGCTCGGTGCGCTCGGTCCGCTCCCCCGCCAGCAGGTCCAGCATCACGTCCGCGCCGAAGCGCGTCGCGCCGACGCCCAGGCCCGTGAAGCCGGCCGCGTAGGCGACCCTCCCGTGGTGGGCGGTGCCGAAGAACGCCGAGAAGCGCGAGCAGGTGTCGATCGCCCCGCCCCACGTGTGCGTGAAGCGGACGCCCTCCAGCTGCGGGAAGCAGGTGAAGAAGTGCCCGGCGAGCTTGGCGTACGTCTCCGGGCGGTCGTCGTACTCGGCGCGCACCCGCCCGCCGTACGGGTAGATCGCGTCGTAGCCGCCCCACAGGATCCGGTTGTCGGCGCTCAGCCGGAAGTAGTGGAACTGGTTCGCCGAATCCCCCAGGCCCTGCCGGTTCCGCCAGCCGATCGACGCCAGTTGCCCAGCGGTCAGCGGCTCGGTCATCAGCGCGTAGTCGTAGACCGGAACGGTGTACGACCGTACGCGCTTGACCAGGCTCGGGAAGATGTTCGTGCCGAGCGCGACCCGGCGGGCGCGGACCTCGCCGTACGGGGTGCGTACGGCCATGCCGGCGCCGTACGGCTTCAGGGTCAGGGCGGGAGTGTGCTCGTGGACGCGTACGCCGAGGTCGAGGCAGGCCTTCTTCAGGCCCCAGGCCAGCTTGGCCGGGTTGAGCATGGCCACGCCCCGGCGGTCCCACAGGCCCGCCTGGAAGGTGGGCGAGGCGACCTGCTCGCGCACGGCGTCGGCGTCCAGGAACTCGATGCCGTCGGCGAGACCCTTCTCCTCCAGCTCCGTGTACCAGTCGCGCAGTTCCCACGCCTGGTACGTCTCGGTGGCGACGTCGATCTCGCCGGTGCGCTCGAAGTCGCAGTCGAGGGAGTAGCGGGCGACCGCCTTCTCGATCTCGTCGAGGTTGCGGGCGCCCAGCTCCTGGAGCTTGTGGATCTCGTCCGGCCAGCGGGTGAGGCCGTTGGGCAGGCCGTGCGTGAGGGAGGCGGCGCAGAAACCGCCGTTGCGGCCCGAGGCGGCCCAGCCCACCTCACGGCCTTCCAGCAGCACCACATCGCGTTGCGGATCGCGTTCCTTGGCGATCAGGGCGGTCCACAGTCCGCTGTATCCGCCGCCGACGACCAGCAGGTCGCAGGTCTCGGCGCCGGTGAGCGCGGGCTGGGGGTGGGGCTTGCCGGGGTCTTCGAGCCAGTACGGGACCGGCTGTGCTTCGGAAAGAGACTTGATCCACCGGTTCATGGCGCTTGGGGCCATGATTTCAACTCCCTACGAAGGGTTCACTGGAAGGCTTATGCCTTTTGTTTGTTTCGGCGGTTGCCGATGACCATGGAGACCAGGACGAACAGTACGGCGACGAGGAACATGGCCGTGCCGATGACATTGATCTGAACGGGCGTTCCGCGCTGTGCCGAGCCCCAGACGAACATGGGGAAGGTGACGGTCGAGCCCGCGTTGAAATTGGTGATGATGAAATCGTCGAAGGAGAGCGCGAAGGAGAGCAGCGCGCCTGCGGCGATTCCGGGGGCCGCGATGGGCAGGGTGACCCTGAGGAAGGTCTGCGCGGGACCGGCGTACAGGTCCTGGGCCGCCTGCTCCAGACGCGGGTCCATCGACATCACGCGCGCCTTGACCGCGGTGACGACGAAGCTGAGGCAGAACATGATGTGCGCGATCAGGATCGTCCAGAAGCCGAGCTGCGCGCCCATGTTGAGGAACAGGGTGAGCAGCGAGGCGGCCATGACGACCTCGGGCATCGCCATCGGCAGGAAGATCAGCGAGTTCACGGCGCCGCGCGCGCGGAAGCGGTAGCGGACCAGCGCGAAGGCGATCATCGTGCCGAGGAGGGTGGCACCGATCGTCGCCCAGAACGCGATCTGGAGGCTGATCGACAGTGAGCCGCACATGCCGGCGACGCCGCACGGGTCCTTCCAGGCGTCCGTGGAGAACTGCTGCCAGGCGTAGTTGAAGCGCCCCTTCGGTTTGTTGAAGGAGAACACTGTGACGACGATGTTGGGCAGCAGCAGATAAGCGAGGGTCAGCAGTCCCGCGATGACCACGAAATGGCGCTTGAGCCAGTTGACGAAGGGCATTTAGACGAGATCCTCCGTCCCGGACCTGCGGATGTAGAAGGTGACCATGAGGAGAATCGCGGCCATGAGGATGAAGGAAAGTGCCGCGGCCGTCGGATAGTCGAGGATGCGCAGGAACTGCGTCTGGATGACGTTTCCGATCATGCGGGTGTCGGTGGAGCCGAGGAGTTCGGCGTTCACGTAGTCGCCGGCCGCCGGGATGAACGTCAGCAGGGTGCCGGAGACCACGCCCGGCATGGACAGCGGGAAGGTGACCTTGCGGAAGGTCGTGAACGGCTGGGCGTACAGGTCGCCCGCCGCCTCGTGCAGCCGTCCGTCGATGCGCTCCAGGGAGGTGTAGAGCGGCAGGATCATGAACGGCAGGAAGTTGTACGTCAGACCGCACACCACCGCGAGCGGTGTGGCCAGCACTCGGTCGCCCGAGGTCCAGCCGAGCCAACCGGTGACATCCAGGACGTGCAGCGTGTTGAGCGCGCCGACGACCGGGCCGCCGTCCGCGAGGATCGTCTTCCAGGCGAGGGTACGGATCAGAAAGCTGGTGAAGAACGGCGCGATCACCAGGATCATGATCAGGTTGCGCCAGCGGCCCGCGCGGAAGGCGATCAGGTAGGCGAGCGGATAGCCCAGCACCAGGCACAGCACGGTGGCGGCGCCCGCATAGAGAACCGAGCGCAGGAACTGCGGCCAGTACTCGCTCAGCGCGTCCCAGTAGGTCGCGAAGTGCCAGGTGACCTTGTAGCCCCCCTCCAGGGAGCCCGTCTGCACGGACGTGGAGGCCTGGTAGATCATCGGCAGCGCGAAGAAGACGATCAGCCAGAGCAGGCCGGGCAGCAGCAGCCAGTACGGCGTCCAGCGGCCCCTCTTGCGCGGTGGCTTCGTCACGGGCGCCTCGGGGGCGAGCGGTGGGGGCGCCTCGGTGAGCGTCGACATCAGGCGGCCTCTTCCCCGACTGTCTCCACGCCCGCGGAGCCCACTGTCCCAGCAAGCAGGGACTGAGCGGCGTCCAGGCCGAAGGTGTGCGCCGGGTTCCAGTGCAGGACGACCTCGGCGCCGGGCACCAGCCGGGCGTCGCGGTCGATGTTCTGGGCGTACACCTCGAACTCGGGACAGACGGGGCTGTCGATGACGTACTGCGTGGAGACCCCGATGAAGCTGGAGTCGGCGATCCTGCCGGTGATGCGGTTACGGCCCTCGGGGATCTCACCCGCCTCGTCGGCGTGGCTGAGTGAGATCTTCTCCGGGCGGACGCCGACCAGCACCTTGCCGCCGGTCGTCGTGGGCGCGGAACAGCGCGCCCCGGGCAGGACGAGCTTGCCGCCGCCGGCCTTCAGGACGATGTCGTCGCCGCTCTTGGCGTCGACCTCGGCCTCGATGAGGTTGGAGGTGCCGAGGAAGTTGGCGACGAAGGTGGTCTTGGGGTTCTCGTAGAGGTCGGCGGGCGAGCCCAGTTGTTCGACACGGCCCGCGTTCATCACGGCGACCGTGTCGGCCATCGTCATGGCCTCCTCCTGGTCGTGCGTGACGTGGACGAAGGTGATGCCGACCTCGGTCTGGATGCGCTTGAGCTCCAGCTGCATCTGGCGGCGCAGCTTCAGGTCGAGAGCGCCGAGGGGCTCGTCGAGGAGCAGCACCTTGGGGTGGTTGATCAGCGCGCGGGCCACGGCGACGCGCTGCTGCTGGCCGCCGGAGAGCTGGTGCGGCTTCTTGCGCGCCTGCTCGCCGAGCTGGACGAGCTCCAGCATGTCCTCGACCTGTTTCTTCACCGACTTGATGCCGCGCCGGCGCAGACCGAAGGCGACGTTCTCGAAGATGTCGAGGTGCGGGAAGAGGGCGTAGGACTGGAAGACCGTGTTCACCGGCCGCTTGTACGGCGGCAGGTGGGTCACCTCCTGGTCGCCGAGGAAGACGGTGCCGGAGGAAGGTTCCTCCAGACCGGCGATCATGCGCAGCGTGGTGGTCTTGCCGCAGCCGGAGGCGCCGAGGAGGGCGAAGAAGGAGCCCTGCGGCACGGTCAGGTCGAGCGGGTGCACGGCGGTGAAGGAGCCGTAGGTCTTGCTGATCCCGGAGAGGCGGACGTCGCCGCTGCTGTCATTCGTCATCGTGGTCACGCCCCTGTGAGCTTCGCGAACTTGCCTTCGTAGGCCGTCTCTTCCTTGCTGTTCAGCGAGCGGAAGGCACGGGACTTGGCTGCCATGGCCTTGTCGGGAATGATCAGCGGGTTGTTCGCCGCGTCCTCGTCGATCTTCGCGAGGTAGGGCTTCACTCCGTCGACCGGACATACGTAGTTGATGTACGCGGCGAGCTCCGCGGCCGGCTCGTGCTCGTAGTAGTAGTCGATGAGCCGCTCGGCGTTCGTCTTGTGGCGCGCCTTGTTGGGGACCAGCAGGTTGTCGGTCGACGTCAGGTAGCCGCTGTCCGGGATGATGAAGTCGATGTCCGGGCTGTCCGCCTTGAGCTGCACGACGTCGCCGGCCCAGGCGAGGCAGGCGGCGAAGTCGCCCGAGGTGAGGTCGGAGGTGTAGTCGTTGCCGGTGAAGCGGCGGATCTGACCCTTGTCGACGGCCTTCTGGAGGCGGGCGATCACCGCGTCGAAGTCGTCGTCGGTGAACTTCGCCGGGTCCTTGCCCATGTCCAGCAGCGTCATGCCGATGCTGTCGCGCATCTCCGACAGAAAGCCGACGCGCCCCTTGAGCTTGGGGTTGTCGAGCAGGTCGGAGACCGACTTCACCTCGACGCCGTCGAGCGCCTTCTTGTTGTAGGCGATGACGGTCGAGATGCCCTGCCAGGGGTAGGAGTAGGCGCGGCCCGGGTCCCAGTCGGGGTCGCGGAACTGCGCCGCCAGGTTGGTGTAGGCGTGCGGCAGGTTGGACGGGTCCAGTTTCTGGACCCATCCGAGGCGTATCAGGCGGGCGGCCAGCCAGTCGGTGAGGACGATGACGTCCCGGCCGGTGTCCTGGCCCGCGGCGAGCTGCGGCTTGATCTTGCCGAAGAACTCGTTGTTGTCGTTGATGTCCTCGGTGTACTTGACCGTGATGCCGGTTCGCTTGGCGAAGGCGTCGAGCGTGGGGTGGTGCTTGCCGCTGTCGTCGACATCCATGTACTCGGTCCAGTTGGAGAAGTTGACGGTCTTCTCCTTGGCCGAGTGGTCCTCTGCGGAGGTGCCGCCCTGCGTCTTGCCGGCCGCGGGGATCCCGCAGCCGCTCAGCGCCCCCAGTCCGCCGACCGCGAGCGCGCCGCCCGCGGAGGCGCGCAGCAGCGACCGGCGGGTCATGGCTGCCCTGCCGTTGCGGAAGCTGCGCCGCATGGCGGCCGCTCGGGCCGGGGTCAGGCGGTCGGGCTCGTACTGCTCCATGCGCGTGGTGCCCTTTCGGGAGGGGTCGGGCCGACCGTGGTCGGCGGCCGGTCGTCGCTCTATCGGTCCCCGAAGATGGTGCGGTGCCAGTCCTTGCGGGCCACCGCGGTGTTGTCGAACATGACATGCTTGATCTGGGTGTACTCCTCGAACGAGTACGTGGACATGTCCTTGCCGAAGCCGGACGACTTGTAGCCGCCGTGCGGCATCTCGCTGATGATCGGGATGTGGTCGTTGACCCACACACAGCCCGCCTTGATCTCACGGGTCGCACGGTTGGCCCGGTAGACGTCCCGGCTCCACGCGGAGGCGGCGAGGCCGTACGGGGTGTCGTTGGCCAGCCGGATCCCCTCGTCGTCACTGTCGAAGGGCAGCACGACCAGCACCGGCCCGAAGATCTCCGACTGCACGATCTCGCTGTCCTGAGTGGCGTCCGCGATCAGGGTGGGGCGATAGTAAGCGCCGTTCTTGAGGTCGCCCTGAGGGGCCTCACCGCCGGTCACCACGCGCGCGTAGGCACGCGCCCGGTCGACGAAACCGGCGACGCGGTCGCGCTGGACGTGCGAGATCAGCGGGCCGAGGTCGGTGCCGGGGGCGGAGGGGTCACCGAGCCGGACGCTCTCCATGAGGGCGGCGGTCCGTGCGACGAACGCTTCGTAGAGGGGACGCTGCACGTACGCGCGCGTGGCGGCCGTGCAGTCCTGGCCGGTGTTGATGAGGGCGCCCGCGACGGCGCCGTTGGCGGCGGCCTCCAGGTCGGCGTCGTCGAAGACGACGAAGGGGGCCTTGCCGCCCAGCTCCAGGTGGATCCGCTTGACGGTGGCGGTCGCGATCTCGGCGACGCGCCTGCCGACGGCGGTGGAGCCGGTGAAGGAGGTCATGGCCACATCGGGGTGAGCGACCAGGTGCTCGCCCGCCTCCCTTCCGGTGCCGGTGACGATGTTGATGACACCGTCCGGGATTCCCGCGTCGGTCGCGGCCTGGGCGAAGAGCAGGGAGGTGAGCGGGGTGAGCTCGGCGGGCTTCAGCACGATCGTGTTGCCCGCGGCGATCGCCGGGAGGATCTTCCAGGCGGCCATCTGGAGGGGGTAGTTCCAGGGCGCGATGGAGCCGACCACGCCGATGGGCTCGCGGCGGACGTACGAGGTGTGGTCGCCGGAGTACTCACCCGCGGACTGCCCCTGGAGGTGCCGGGCGGCACCCGCGAAGAAGGCGGTGTTGTCGATCGTGCCCGGGACGTCGAACTCGCGGGTCAGCTTCAGCGGCTTGCCGCACTGGAGCGACTCGGCGCGTGCGAAGTCCTCGGCGCGCTCGGCGAGCACGGCGGCGAGGCGGTGCAGCGCGTCGGAGCGTTCCCCGGGCGTGGCGAGCGACCAGCCGGGGAACGCCTCGCGCGCGGCGGCGACGGCCGCGTCGACGTCGTCGGGGCCGGCCAGTTCGTAAGTGTGGACCTCCTCGCCGGTGGCGGGGTCGACGACCGCATGGGTGCGACCGGAGGTGCCCTTCGTCAGACGGCCCGCGATGAACTGCGCACCGTTCCCGAAACGCTCCTGGGCGGGAAATCGGTCCGGCGTGACGCCCGTTGTACCCGGGTTCTGCATGTCGCTCTCCTCCGCCGTCGCCCCGCTTGCATCGGGGGCGGGTGGCGTAGCTCCAGCTCGATTTGAGTGCCGATCCTGACAGAGCAAGGGGACTCCAACAAGTGATTCCGTTGTTGCCTTTTGGTTACGCGACGGAATCTGTCGACCAGGTGTCGAGTCGACATGGAAAAGGAAGGACGAGGTGTCAGTGGTGCGTGCCAGACTCGCGTGCATGGGGAAGATCGATTCTTGGGAAGCCCTGGTCAGGGAGGTCCACGCGGGGGCGAGGATCAAGTACCTGCACTTCTGGGGACACCGTCCGCGGCCCGACGGCCAGGTCGGAGCGAGCTGTCTGAGCCAGTGGTGGCCGTCACCGTTCGTGGTCGACGGTGTCGAATACGCCACGGCCGAGCACTGGATGATGGCCGGCAAGGCACGGCTCTTCGGCGACGCGGAGGGGGAGCGGCGTGTGCTGGCCGCGGGGCATCCGTCGCAGGCGAAGAAGGCCGGGCGGCTGGTGCGGAGCTTCGACGAGGCCATATGGGAACGAGAGCGGTTCCGGATCGTGGTCGAGGGCAGCGTTCACAAGTTCACCGCCGACGCCGCGCTGCGCGACTTCCTGCTGGGCACGGGCGACCGGGTGCTGGTGGAGGCGAGCCCCGTCGACCGGGTGTGGGGCATCGGCCTCGCCGCGGACGACGAGGCGGCGGCTGATCCGGAGCGGTGGCGGGGGCCGAACCTGCTGGGGTTCGCGTTGATGGCGGCACGGGAGCGGCTGCGGGCGGAGGCCGGTTAGCCGGACGAGGCCGGTTGGCCCCCGCTCACCTCACCTCAGGGCGCCACGATCAGCAGGACGATCATTCCGATGCCCAGGACGATGCCCACGGCGCCGCAGATGAGGCCGGCCAGGGCCTGGCCCCCGTTGGTGGCCTCGCCCCGGTTGGCCTTCTTGCGGCCGATCGCGCCGAAGATCACGCCGAGGACGCCCATGATGATGGCGATCGGCCAGAGGCAGAACACGATGGCCGACAGGATGCCGAGCACAAGGGCGGCCGTGCCCATCCCGTTGTTCGCCATCGGCGGCATACCGGGCCAGCCGTAGTAACCGGGCGCACCAGGGGCCTGCGGGCCGTGGGCGCCGCCGTAGCCCGGCTGTGCCGGGTAGCCGTAGCCACCGGGATGAGCGCCGGGGTAGCCGTACGGCAGCTGTCCGGGGCCGTCGGGTGCGATGGGTGGCGGGGGGACGTGCTCGCCGCCGTGGGCCGGGGCCGCGAAGGGGTTGCCGGGAGCGTCGGCCGGGCCGCCTGCCTGTGCCGTGTGGTACGGCGGCGGGAAGCCACCGCCCGGGACGCCCTGCCCGCCCTGACCCCCCGGGTTCGGCGCGGCGAACGGGCCGGCCCACGGCTGAGCCGGCGCGCCGCCGTAGTTCGGGCCGTAGTCGGGGCCGTAGTTCGGGCCATTGACCGCCCGGTCGTCCGCCCCGCTGTCCACGCCGGGCGTGGACACGGCCGTCTGCTGGTGGTGGACGGACGGGGGTGCGGGAGCCGGCGAGCCGCCCGAGGTGATCGGGACGCCCGAGGCGATGGTGTGGCCGGGGCCGTCGCCCGGAGCCGCGTCCGCCGGTGGCGCCCAGGGGCTCGCCCCGGCAGTCTCGGAGGCCGTGTCCCGCACCGACGGCGCCCGTGGAGCCGTTCCCTTGTCGAAGGAGACCCTGTCTGCCGACTCGGTGTCCGCGGGCTCCTTGCCGAAAGACACCGGGGGAGCCGCGTCGCCGGTCGGAGCCGGCCGGTGCGCGGCCGCGTTCTCCGGTGCCTCCGGCGTCTGCGCGTCGTCGGACATGCGCGGGGTCCCCTCTGTTGTACGTGCCGTCATGCTAAGGCCCGGGCCCTTCCGCCGTACGGCAGGCCTACGATGATCCCCGAGTCACCGATCAGCCGATCACCCGCGTCCCGCTCGGCCGCCACAGCGCCCGGGACGCCTGTCCCGGGGAGGACCCCTTGACCGCTCACGCCGACGCCGAACGCGGCCCGCGCACTTCGCGCGACCTGCACGCCTTCATCGCCGGACTGCCCAAGGCCGAACTGCACGTGCACCACGTCGGCTCCGCTTCCCCGCGCATCGTCTCCGAACTGGCCGCCCGCCACCCCGACTCCAAGGTCCCCACCGACCCGGAGGCCCTGGCCGACTACTTCACGTTCACGGACTTCGCCCACTTCATCGAGGTCTACCTGTCCGTCGTCGACCTGATCCGCACCCCGGAGGACGTACGGCTGCTGACCTACGAGGTGGCCCGGGACCTGGCCCGGCAGCAGGTGCGCTACGCCGAGTTGACCGTCACCCCGTTCTCCTCGACCCGCCGTGGCATCGACGAGGGGGCCTTCATGGCCGCGATCGAGGATGCCCGCAAGGCGGCGGAGGCCGAGTTCGGGACCGTACTGCGCTGGTGCTTCGACATCCCCGGCGAAGCGGGTCTGGAGTCGGCCGAGGAGACGGCCCGGCTCGCCACCGACGACCGGCTACGGCCCGAGGGCCTGGTGTCCTTCGGGCTCGGCGGGCCCGAGATCGGCGTACCGAGGCCGCAGTTCAAGCCGTATTTCGACCGGGCGATCGCCGCGGGGCTGCACTCGGTGCCGCACGCCGGCGAGACCACCGGACCGGAGACGGTGTGGGACGCCCTCACTCACCTGGGCGCCGAACGCATCGGCCACGGCACCAGCTCCGCCCGTGACCCCCGGCTGCTCGCCCACCTCGCCGAGCACCGCATCGCGCTGGAGGTGTGCCCCACCTCCAACATCGCCACCCGCGCGGTCCGCACGCTCGACGAGCACCCCGTCAAGGAGTTCGTGCGGGCCGGGGTCCTCGTCACGATCAACTCCGACGACCCGCCGATGTTCGGTACCGACCTCAACAACGAGTACGCGGTCGCCGCCCGGCTGCTGGACCTCGACGAGCGGGGCCTGGCCGAACTGGCCAGGAACGCGGTCGAGGCGTCCTTCCTCGACGAGCCCGGCAAGGCGAAGCTGGCCGCCGAGATCGAGACGTACACCTCGGGGTGGCTCACCCCCTGACCCGCCCACGCGTCGCCCGAGGAAAATGGGCCCATGCAGACCCTGACAGCCGTGGCCCATCGCGGCGACCCCTACCGCTTCCGTGAGAACACGACCGACTCGCTGCGTTCCGCGCTCGAACAGGGCGCGGACGCGGTCGAGATCGACGTACGGCTCACCAGGGACGGCGTGCCCGTGCTGCTGCACGACGAGACGCTGAAGCGGTTGTGGGAGCAGGACCGGCCGCTGCGCTCACTGTCGGCACAGGAGGTGCGCGGGCTGACTGCAGGCGGGGTGCCGACGCTGGCCGAGGCGCTGGCCGCGACCGACGACAGCCGGGTGATGGTCGACCTGCCCGGCACGTCGGACGTGCGGGCGGCCCGCCGGGTGGTGGACGCCGTACGCGAGGCCGGGGCGCAGGACCGGGTGTACTACTGCGCCCACGCCTCGGCCATGCTCGCCGTGCGCGCGGCCGACCCGTCCGCCGAGATCGCCCTGACCTGGACGACCCTGGCGCCGCCGCGCCCCGCGCTGCTGGCCGCCGTACGCCCCCGCTGGCTCAACTACCGTTTCACGCTGGTCGGCCACGACCTCGCGGCCCGCGTCCACCACGACGGCTACCTCCTCTCCGTCTGGACCCCCGACACCCGCCGCTCCATGCGCCGCCTCCTGGACATCGGCGTGGACTCCATCACCACCAATCGAGTCGACCTGCTCGACTCACTGCGCCACAGGGCTCGTTAGGGCCTGACCACTCCGCGAACGCACGTGTTCGTGGAGTGTCGGTGTGCGCGTTTCCGCCGTGCCGCCATGGCCGGGAGTGGTTCCGCGGCAGTTCCCCGCCGTTGTCTCTGCGCGTAGATTCACAGGCGTCTCGTTGCCGAAGCGTTTGCCGGACTCCCCGTCCGCGGCCAGGAACATCCGCGCCGCCCGCCACCGCTCCCCCCAGGCATCCCGGCTCAGCCCGGCCGCATCCAGGTGGTGACGCAGACGGGCGAGCTTCTTCCCGCCGCGCACCACATGCACCCGGCCCGCCGCCCAATCCTCCTCCACCCCCGCCAGCCGGGACCGGAGCGCTTGCAGGCGGCGGGACTTGGCATGCCACTCCGACCGCGACCCGTACCCCCGCGCCAGCCCCGCCCGCTTGTCCGCCTTCGCGCCCAGCGGACGCGCCAGCCGCGCCTCGATGCGCGTGATCTGCCCCCGCAGCCACGCCATCTCCGCCGCCTGCCCGCGCCGGGCCAGCGCCCACTGATCGTGCGTGGCCTTGGTGATGCTGCCCGCCCACCTGGCCGAACAGACCCCGGTCAGCTCCCGCTTCCGTGCCGCCCACGCGGCCGCATCATGCTCCAGGCCCTGCCGGGACCGCACCGCGAGATCACCCGCGGCCAGCGAGCCGAGGAACACCCCCACCTCGGCCAGCACCACCGCATCCGCCCCGGACACCCGCAGCCGGGCCCGGATGGCCACACCCGAGGGACCGGGCACCACGAGCGACGCGGCCACCTCCCGCAACCCACCCACCCCGTCACCCCCGCCCGGTCCTGCACCATCCCGTCACCCCGCCCAACGAACCCCACCCGAAAAGGTCACGCATTCGACAGACGCACTCCCGTTCCCACTGACCGGAAACCCGCCCGCAGACTCGACTGCCGACGCTCGCCCATGCTCGCCAAAGCGCGCTCGTACACGGTCAAGGGGCAACAGTTCCGAACCCTCTCAGCCGCACCCTCGCTGCCGGCAATGTCGGAGATCACACCCGTGGGGACGACCGGACCGGCCGCGGGATAACACTTTTTCGGCACCCGTAGGGGATCACCCCGGCAACTCCCCTATTCCGTAAGGCACTTGCTCGGGGTCCGGTCAGGGGCGGACACCCTCCTCGCCGGCGATCCGGTGGCTCACGCACCGTCGGAAGATCATGACGAACCGTCCGACGACCGACCCGACCTCCACCGGAGTCCTCATATGCGCGCTCGCCGCCGCACCACTGTCCTCGCCGCCTCTCTCGTACTCGCCCTCACGGCGGCCGGACCGCTGGCCGCCCCCGCGTTCGCCGCCCCCGCGCCGGCCTCCGCCCACCGGACGAACGCCCTGGACACCGAGGCACTGAGCGCCGCGCTCGCCGGCCTCCCGGACGCCGACGCGACCGCGGCCCTCGTGCGGGTGGGCGGCACCGACGGCAGCTGGCGCGGCAGCGCGGGCGTGCACGACCTGACCGGCGGTGCGGCGGCGGACCCCGACGCCCGCTTCCGGGCCGGTTCGACGACGAAGGTCGTCACGGCGGCGGCCGTACTCCGGCTGGCGGCCGACCGGAAGATCGACCTGAGCACGCCGATCCAGCACTATCTGCCGGGGCTGCTCGGCAGGGACTTCCGGCCGATCACCGTACGGCAACTGCTCAACCACACCAGCGGCATACCGGCGGGCGACGGTCTCGGGGACACCTTCGCGGAGCTGTACGCGCACCGCTTCGACACGCTCACCCCGCAGCGGGTCGTGGCGTCGGCGGCGGCCAAGGGACCGGAGTTCCGCCCCGGTAGGCGGCAGCACTACCTGAACATCAACTACACGATCCTCGGCCTGCTGATCGAGAAGGTGACCGGGCAGCCGTACGCCACCGCGGCCACCCGGCTCGTGCTCGCGCCCGCCGGCATGCGGGACACGTACTTCCCCGGGACCGACCCACGCATCATCGGCCCGCACAACCACGGCTACCAGGCGGTCGAGAAGGCGGACGGGACGACGGAGTTCGTGGACGTCACCGAGTGGAACCAGGCGGACCGGTTCGCGGCCGGCGACATGATCTCCACGACCGCGGACCTGGAGCGACTCCTCACCTCCCTCTTCCGGGGCCGCGTCGTCCCGCGGCCGCAACTGCGGGAGATGTTCACGGTCCCGGCGGGCATCGACGGCGCCACCTACAGCGCGGGGCTCCAGCGGTTCGAGTTCGAGGGGAAGGTGTACTGGCTCAAGACGGGCGGCCGGTACGGCTACAACGCGGTCATCGCCGGGACCCGGGACCTGAGCCGCACCCTCGTCTACTCGGTCAACTCCACGGACGCGAAGAGCGAGGACATGAACCCGGTGGCCCGGCGGATCGCGATGGCCGCACTCAAGTAGCCGCCACGGCAAGGACGTCGGGGGGCGTCGCCATCGCCTCGAGCCGCTTGATCCTCTTCCGTACGACGTACAGCGGGATCACCCCGAACACCCCGAACGACATGTCGATCACGCTCCACCAGAAGGGGATCCCGCGGACCGGTCCGCAGATCAGCGCGAGCGGGACGATCCCGGCGCAGGCGATCATCCCGAACTCGACGACCCACACGTTGCGGACCGGGTCGCGGTAGGGCCCGTAGAAAGCGACGGCGATGACGAGATGCGCGAAGGCCAGCCAGTCCGTGCCGTAGAGGAGGAAGGGGTACTCGGCGTCGGCGACGTCGACTCCGTGCCGGACGCGCTCGATCCAGTCCATGAGGGTGGGCAGGTGCTCCGGCACGGACAGGGCCCGCAACAGGTCCTCGGTCCAGCGCAGTTCGTGCACCAGGGGGAAGGCCGTGGCGCCGCTGAGCACCAGGCAGACGACGAAGGCGGCCAGCCAGGCGCGGATGCCCTTCAGAAGGGCGGCTCTGTCGCTCATGGCGGCAGCGTACGCCCACAGTTGAACACGTTCAAAACATTTCCCTGAACGTGTTCAAAATCCGCCCCGGGCCAGCCGGGTCATCACCACGCGTACCGATGCGGCAAAGGTCGCAGCGACTCCAGCCCGGAGCGGGCCGCCCGACAACCGGATTGGCCTATCCAGTTTCATGGTACGGTCACGTCAGCAAACCGGAAAAGGCTATCCGAATCAGGAATCGGATAGACCTATCCATCTCCTGTTGTCATGTCTTTTGAGAAAGGACCTGCTGTGACCAGCATCGCCATCGTCGGAGCCGGGCCCCAGCTGGGCCTGGCCATCGCCCGCACCTTCGGCTCCCGGGGCTTCGACGTCGCCCTGATCTCCCGCAACCGCGACAAGCTCGACGGCCTCGTCAGCACGCTCACCACCGAGGGCATCAACGCCGCCGCCTTCCCCGCGGACGTACTCGACCGCGACGGCCTCACCCAGGCGCTCAAGGACGCCGCCACGCACTTCGGCGGGATCGACGTCCTGGAGTACTCCCCGGTGGGCACCTTCGGCGTAACCGCACTGACCGCTCCGACCACCACCGAGCCGTCCCATGTGGAGTTCGAGATGAACTTCCAGCTGTACGGCGCCATCGCCGCCACCCAGGCGGTGCTGCCCGCCATGCGGGAGGCCGGCGCGGGCACCCTGCTCTACACCACCGGCGCCGGCTCCATCTGGCCCGACCCGCGGGTCGCCAACGTCAACGCCGCCGCGGCTGCGCTGCGCAACTGGGTGAAGAACCTGCACAAGGAACTGGCCGACGCCGGCACCGGTGTCCAGGCCGCCCACATCGGCATCGACTCGTCGATCGGTGTCTCCGTCATCCCCGGCCTGGAGGCGGCCAAGCCCGAGCAGATCTCCCCGCTCTACTGGGAGGCCCACACCACCAAGCGCGACGAGGCCGAGCTCGTCTTCCGCCTCGGGGACGAGGGCTTCCCCCGCGGCTGACACCGCACCGGCTTTCGTGATCCAGCGTTCCTGCACCGAGCACGGCATCCTGCCCGAGACCGAGCTGATCGAGGCCTCGCAGATCAACGACGCCTACGAGCGCGTACTGGCCTCGGACGTGCGCTACCGGTTCGTGATCGACGCGAAGACCTTCGCCTGAGACTCGCGGCATCAGGGCGCCGTGTCAGCGGCCTCGGATCGCTGCCGATCCGGAGCCGCCGCAGGCATCGCGGCGCGGCCCCCTGACGGGAGATGTCCCGTCAGGGGGCCGCGAGTGTGTCCGAACCGCCGGAGGCCTACGCGTCGAGCGACGTCATCACGTGCTTGATGCGGGTGTAGTCGTCGAAGCCGTACGCCGACAGATCCTTGCCGTAGCCGGACTTCTTGAAGCCGCCGTGCGGCATCTCGGCGACCAGCGGGATGTGGGTGTTGATCCACACGCAGCCGAAGTCGAGCTTCTTGGACATCCGCATGGCGCGGGAGTGGTCCTTGGTCCACACCGAGGAGGCGAGGGCGTACTCGACGCCGTTGGCCCACTCCACCGCCTGGTCCTCGTCGGTGAAGGACTGGACGGTGATGACCGGGCCGAAGACCTCGTTCTGGATGATCTCGTCGTCCTGCTTCAGGCCCGAGACGACGGTCGGGGCGTAGAAGTAGCCCTTGTCGCCGACCTGTCGGCCACCGGCCTCCACCTTGGCGTGGGCGGGCAGACGGTCGATGAAGCCGGCGACCTGCTTGAGCTGGTTGGGGTTGTTGAGCGGGCCGTACAGGACGTCCTCGTCGTCCGGCTGCCCGGTCTTGGTCTCGGACGCCGCCTTCGCCAGCGCCGCCACGAACTCGTCGTGGATGGCCTCCTGGACGAGAACGCGGGTCGCGGCCGTACAGTCCTGGCCGGCGTTGAAGAAGCCCGCCACGGAGATGTCCTCGACGGCCTTGGCGATGTCGGTGTCGTCGAAGACCACGACCGGCGCCTTGCCGCCCAGTTCCAGGTGGACGCGCTTGACGTCCTTGGCGGCGGACTCGGCGACGGACATGCCGGCGCGCACGGAGCCGGTGATGGAGGCCATCGCCGGGGTCGGGTGCTCGACCATCGCGCGGCCCGTCTCGCGGTCGCCGCAGACGACGTTGAAGACGCCCTTGGGAAGGATCGAACCGAGGATGTCGGCGATCAGGACGGTGGAGGCGGGGGTCGTGTCCGAGGGCTTGAGGACGACCGTGTTGCCCGCCGCGATCGCCGGGGCGAACTTCCACACGGCCATCATCATCGGGTAGTTCCACGGCGCGACCTGGGCGCAGACGCCGACCGGCTCGCGACGGATGATCGACGTCATGCCGTCCATGTACTCGCCGGCCGAACGGCCCTCGAGCATGCGCGCGGCGCCCGCGAAGAAGCGGATCTGGTCGACCATCGGCGGGATCTCCTCGGACCGGGTGAGCCCGACGGGCTTGCCCGTGTTCTCCACCTCGGCCGCGATGAGGTCCTCGGCGCGCTCCTCGAACGCGTCCGCGATCTTGAGGAGGGCCTTCTGGCGCTCGGCGGGGGTCGTGTCGCGCCAGGCGGGGAAGGCTGCCGCGGCGGCGGCCATCGCGGCGTCCACGTCCGCCTGTCCGGACAGCGGCGCGGTCGCGTACGCCTCGCCCGTCGCGGGGTTGACCACCTCGGTGGTCCGTCCGTCGGCGGCGTCCCGGAACTCACCGTTGATGTAGTTGCGCAGACGACGCAGCTCGGTGCTCACTGCCGGCCTCCTGTCAGATCGAACTGTTTCGGTTGTCCCACTCACTGAGACACCCACCCTAATCGGCTGCCCCACGTTTTCAACACCCCTACTCCCTTCGTGGCTGCGAAATCCGCAGGTCTCACTCTCGTAAACAACGAATTTCATCGCTACGGCCTTGCGGAACTGTCGAGACGTCGTGCACAGTGAGGTCGTGGCCAGTCGAAGCGCAGACCAGAGGGACTCGCCCCGCGAGCCCAAAAACGGCACCCCGCACCTGGATGCCGTCTCCCTCGCGATCATCCAGCAGCTCCAGGAGGATGGCCGGCGGCCGTACGCCGCGATCGGCAAGGCCGTCGGCCTCTCCGAAGCGGCCGTGCGCCAGCGCGTCCAGAAGCTGCTCGACCAGGGCGTGATGCAGATCGTCGCCGTCACGGACCCGCTCACCGTGGGCTTCCGTCGGCAGGCGATGGTGGGTGTCAACGTCGAGGGCGACCTGGACCCTGTGGCCGACGCGCTGACCGGCATGTCGGAAGTCGAGTACGTGGTGATGACCGCGGGCTCGTTCGACATCCTCGCCGAGATCGTCTGCGAGGACGACGACCACCTGCTGGACGTCATCAACAAACGCATCCGGGCCCTCCCCGGCGTGCGCTCCACCGAGAGTTTCGTTTACCTGAAACTCAAGAAGCAGACCTACATGTGGGGAACCCGATAACCGTGAGCACCAAGGACCTCAGCCGAACCGCGTACGACCACCTGTGGATGCACTTCACCCGCATGTCCTCGTACGAGAACGCGCCCGTCCCCACCATCGTCCGGGGCGAGGGCACCTACATCTACGACGACAAGGGCAAGCGCTACCTCGACGGTCTCGCGGGTCTGTTCGTGGTCCAGGCCGGTCACGGCCGCACGGAACTGGCCGAGACCGCCTTCAAGCAGGCGCAGGAGCTCGCGTTCTTCCCGGTGTGGTCCTACGCCCACCCGAAGGCCGTGGAGCTGGCGGAGCGTCTCGCCGACTACGCGCCGGGCGACCTGAACAAGGTCTTCTTCACCACGGGTGGCGGTGAGGCGGTCGAGACCGCCTGGAAGCTCGCCAAGCAGTACTTCAAGCTCAAGGGCAAGCCGACCAAGTACAAGGTCATCTCCCGCGCGGTCGCCTACCACGGCACCCCGCAGGGCGCCCTGTCCATCACCGGCCTGCCCGCCCTGAAGGCCCCCTTCGAGCCGCTGGTGCCGGGCGCGCACAAGGTCCCGAACACCAACATCTACCGCGCGCCGCTCTTCGGCGACGACCCGGAGGCCTTCGGCCGCTGGGCCGCCGACCAGATCGAGCAGCAGATCCTCTTCGAGGGCCCGGACACGGTCGCCGCGGTCTTCCTGGAGCCGGTCCAGAACGCCGGCGGCTGCTTCCCGCCCCCGCCCGGCTACTTCCAGCGCGTGCGCGAGATCTGCGACCAGTACGACGTGCTGCTCGTGTCGGACGAGGTCATCTGCGCCTTCGGCCGCCTGGGCACGATGTTCGCCTGCGACAAGTTCGGCTACGTCCCGGACATGATCACCTGCGCCAAGGGCATGACCTCGGGCTACTCCCCGATCGGCGCCTGCATCATCAGCGACAGGCTGGCCGAGCCGTTCTACAAGGGCGACAACACCTTCCTGCACGGCTACACCTTCGGCGGCCACCCGGTGTCGGCGGCCGTGGGCCTGGCCAACCTCGACCTGTTCGAGCGCGAGGACCTCAACCAGCACGTGCTCGACAACGAGGGCGCGTTCCTCTCCACCCTCCAGAAGCTGCACGACCTGCCGATCGTCGGCGACGTCCGCGGCAACGGCTTCTTCTACGGCATCGAGCTGGTGAAGGACAAGGCGACAAAGGAATCGTTCAACGAGGAGGAGACCGAGCGCGTCCTGTACGGCTTCCTGTCGAAGGCGCTGTTCGAAAACGGGCTGTACTGCCGTGCCGACGACCGCGGCGACCCGGTCATCCAGCTCGCCCCGCCGCTGATCTCCAACCAGGAGACGTTCGACGAGATCGAGCAGATCCTGCGCGCGACGCTGACGGAGGCATGGACGAAGCTGTGACCCCGCTTGTGGAGCTTCCCTGTTGATCCTCCCTGTTGATCTTCCTTTGGAATGATCAACACCGGCCCCGGTGTCGACCGTTCGAGTGAGAAACGGCGGCCCGGGGCCGCGTGCTGTCCGGCCTCCCGCCGTCGCCTGCCTAGCGTGCCAGTGACCGATCGGCCCTGCCTTCGTTCCCCCGGACGGGGGAACGAACACGGGAATCACGGATCTGAACCGAGGTGTACGCCCATGGAGGCCCCGCCGGACAACGACGTGCTCTGGGCACGCTCTCTGCACTACACGCACGACGACGGCTCGCCCGCGCTCAGCGGCGTCTCGATCGGCGTCCGGGAGGGCGAGATCCTCGCCGTCAACGGCCCGCGCGGCAGCGGCAAGACCACGCTGCTGCGCTGCCTGTCCGGCCTGGTGCAGGCCCGGAGCGGCGAGGTGTGGTTCAACAGCGTCCCCGTGCACACCATGGGCCCCGTCACCCGGGAACGGCTCCGCCGCGACCGCTTCGGCTGGATCGACCCGGCACCGGTACTCGTCCCGGAGCTGAACGCCTGGGAGAACGCCGCGCTCCCCCTGATGCTGCGCGGCACCAGCCGCCGCCGGGCCAAGGTGGCCGCCCTGGAGTGGCTGGAGCGCCTCGACATCGGCGACAAGTCCCGCGAACGCCCGCACGAACTGCGCCAGGCCGAACGCCAGCGAGTCTCGATCGCCCGCGCCCTCGCCCCCGCCCCGACGGTCCTGTTCGCGGACGAGCCGACGGCCCCTCTGCACCGCGCGGACCGCGGCCACGTCCTGCGCACCCTCACCACGGCGGCCCGCTCGCACGGCATCACCGTCGTCCTGGCCACGCACGACGCGGAGACCGCGGCTCTCGCCGACCGCACGGTGTCGCTGCTCGACGGGCGGCGCGTGAACACCGTGCACCTGCCTCCGGTCGCCGAGACGGAAGGCCGGGCCGCGTGCTCGCTCTCCGCCTGACCCTCGTCGCCCACGCGGCCGTCCAGCTGCGCCGCCTCCTGGTGGCGGTGGCGTCGGCGGGCACGGGCTTCCTGCTCCTGTGCACCCTCGGCTACGCGATGAGCCACCCGGGCACCCCCGCCACCTCGCTGCTGCTGCGGCTCGCCTGGTGCGCGGTGCCGTTGGCCGCCACGGTCTACTTCGCGGTGGCCGTCGCCCGCACCGACCCGGCCACCAAACCCCGCCCCGGCCTCTCGGCGATCGGACTCGGCCCGGCCCGGCTGATGGCGATCTCGGCGACGACGACAGCGCTGTCCTGCACGCTCGGCTCGATGCTGGCGCTCCTCGTCTTCCTCCACCTGCGCGGCGATCTCACGGGCATGCCCTTCGACGGCGCGGCAGCGGAGTTCCTGGCCGCGAACACCCCCTTCCCCCTCCCGGCCGCCCTCACCCTGCTGTCCCTCCTCCCGGCCATCGCCTCGACGGCAACGGCCCTCACCCTGCGCCCGAAGGACCCCCGCCCCCTCCCGACCCGGACATCGCCCAGGGGCTACGGCCGCTTCGGCGCGTACGGCTACGCGAGCGCACCGGAGACGTTCGGGGCGTACGGCAGATTCGGGGCGCGCCTGCGGGCTTCCGCCGCGGGGTCGGGGGCGGGCCCGGACGCAGGCGCCCCACAGAAGAACGGCACCCCGTCCGCGCCGGGCCGCGCGATCGCCCCCTCAGCCGCAACGGACGGCACCCTGCAAACCCCGGACCACGCACCCGACCCCGCACCGCACCGCGCCTCGGACCACGCACCCGACCCGCACCGCAGCACGAACCACGCAGCCGACCCCGACACCGACACCGACACCGACGACGACCCGCACCGCCCCCCGGCTCCCCGCCCCGCCCCCTCCGCACTCCCGTGGGGCGTCGCCGTCCTCGCCGCCGGCCTCGCCGTGGAGGCGTACGCAAGCCGATCCGTCGCCGCCACCGGCCCGGAACTCCCCACCGGCCTGACCAGCGGCCCCGCAGGCGTCCTGGTCGGCTGGCTCCTCACCGCCCTCGGTCTCGCCCTGGCCGGCCCGGGCCTCGCCCACCTCTGCGGACTCCTCCTGCAAGCGGCCCGCCCCGGCGCCCTCCGCCTGCTGGCCGGCCGCGTCCTCATGAACGAGGCCTCCCGCATCGGCCGCCCCCTCGGCGTGGTCTGCGCCGTACTGTCGGCCATGTACGCCACCGCACCGCTGTACGACCCGAACGACCCGTCCTTCGGCCCCCTCACCACCCTGGGCGCACTGCTGGTGGTGGGCTGCACCGTGGCGACGCTCCTCACCGCGGCCGTCGAGGCCAGGCAGGCCCGCTCCGACACCACCGCCGCGCTGGTGCGCCTCGGCGCCCCGGCCACGATGCTGCGCGGTGCCGCCGCCCTGCGCGCCGGCGCGCTCCTGGCGCTGTTCGCACCGCTCACCCTGATCGTGGCGGAGCTGGCAGCACTTCCACTGACCCACCGATGAGTTTCGCGACGCCCCCCGGTCTACCCACCGAACATCAGGAACCGATGTCCGACCCGATGCCTCTGGGAGGCCCCGCATGTACCAGCAGATGATCTTCGTGAACCTGCCCGTGAACGACCTCGACGCCTCGAAGAAGTTCTTCACGGAGCTCGGCTACACGATCAACCCGCAGTTCAGTGACGACAACGCGGCCTCGGTGGTGATCAGCGACACCATCGTCGCGATGCTGCTGACCAAGCCGTTCTACGCGACCTTCACCGACAAGGAGATCACTGACGCCACGAAGACCAGCGAGGTCCTGATCGCCCTGAGCGCTCCGAGCCGTGAGAAGGTCGACGAACTGGTCGACCGGGCGCTCGCATCGGGCGGCACGGCCAGCGGACGCACACAGGACCACGGCTTCATGTACGGCCGCGCCTTCGACGACCTCGACGGCCACACCTGGGAGGTCATCTGGATGGACCCGTCGGCGATCGAAGGCTGACCCGCCCGCGGCACGGCCATGCCATCGAGGGCCCACCCGCCCCGAACGGACGCGCTCAGGACCGCCCTAGCATGGGCGGGTGCATTCGACGACACCCGCCCAACCGTTCGACGGCTCCCACGACCTCGAGATCGAGTCCCTCGCCGAGTTCGACGAGGTGGTCTCCGCCCAGGGCACCCTGTCCCACTACCGCGTCCAGGCAGTCGACCTGACGGACCGTACGGACACCCTGCTGACCCTGGACACCGCCGGCGCCGTGTTCCTCGGCTGCCCGATGGCCCCGGAAGCGGCCGCCCAGGTGCGTGCCGCCGGCGCGCTCGTCTTCCCGCCCGTCCCGGGCCTCCCCTTCGACCCGTACCGTGGCTTCGTCTACACCCCCGACGAACTCTTCGACTCCCTCGACGAGGGCTACGAGGCGACACCGGACGCCCTCGCGTACGCCTGGTTCCAGCGGACGAAGACGGACGGCGACATCTTCGCCTCCATGCTGCGTTCGATCCACGACGACGCCGTGTCCGACGCCCTCGACGAACTCCTCGTCGGCGCCCGGGTGGTGGGGGTCATGGGCGGGCACGCGATGGAGCGCGGCACGGCGGATTACGCCGGTGCCGCCCGGCTCGGCCGGGAGCTGGCGCGAGCCGGCTTCACGGTGGCCACGGGCGGCGGTCCCGGTGCGATGGAGGCCGCCAACCTCGGTGCGTATGCGGCACCGTTCGACGACGGGATGCTCACCGAGGCGCTCCGGCTCCTCGCCAAGGCACCCTCGTTCAGGCCCTCCGTCACCGACTGGGCGCACGCCGCCTTCGAGGTGCGCGACCGCTGGCCGGGTGGCGGCTCCTCGGTCGGCATCCCGACCTGGTTCTACGGCCACGAGCCGCCCAACGCCTTCGCCGCGCACATCGCCAAGTACTTCGCCAACGCCACCCGGGAGGACGGGCTGCTGGCCCGCTCGGACGCGGGCGTGGTGTTCCTGCCGGGGGCCGCCGGGACCGTACAGGAGATCTTCGACAACGCGACGCCGAACTACTACGAGTCACGCGGCGAGCCCACGCCGATGGTGCTCGTGGACCGGGAGCACTGGACGGAGAAGCTGCCCACGTGGCCCCTCCTCCAGGCACTCGCGCGGGAGCGGTCGATGGAGTCCCGAATCGCCCTGGTTGACCGGATCGAGCAGGCTCCGGAGGCGTTGAAACGTCTCGGCGGGTAATGGACAGGCAAAGCAAGTGCCCTTGAAGCGCATATGCATTGACACTACTTACAGAGCACTTATAAACCTGTGAGTCTCCTGGGGGTGGTGAGACTCGCCTCGGGGTTGCCTCATCTCCCCTTCAACCCCCCGCAGTTGTGCATCCCGTGAAGGGCAAACGTGTCCATAACTCGCCGCACCGCACGTCGTTCCGTGCGCATCCTCGGTGTTGCCTCCGCCTCGGCCGCGCTCGCGCTCGGCGTCGCGGGCAACGCGCTCGCCTGCAACATCAGTGAGTTCTCCGCCGAAGCCAAGTGCGACGGCACCAAGGGCGTCATCACCGTCACCGACGTGGACGCCTCCGGCACCTCGGCAGTCGTCTCGGTGTTCCTCGAGAACAACGGCGCCGACGCGAAGAAGATCGGCGAGCAGGAGGTCCAGGGCTCGCGCGAAGGCGTCACCATCACCTTCGACGAGGACTGGGCGCCGAACGCCGTCTACCGCGTCCACGTCACGGCCGGCAAGAAGGTCGACGCCGACATCTCGCCGAACCTGACCACACCGTCCACGGCCTGCAAGACCGAGGACACCCCGCCGGCGCCGGCCACCCCGCCCGCGTCGCAGACCCCCTCGGCCCCGGCCGAGACCCAGACGCCGACCCCGTCGGCGTCGGAGACCACCACCGCGCCCGCCGAGACCGCGAGCAACGCGCCGTCCCCCGCGGCCGGTGACTCCAACCTCGCCGAGACCGGTGCGAACTCCAACACCGGCCTGATCGCCGGCATCGCGGCGGCCCTGGTCGTCGTCGGTGGCGGTGCCGTGTTCTTCGGCATGCGCCGTCGCGGCGCGAGCAGCAACCGCTGACCCGCCGCCCACCGCGTACGCGCGTGTGGCCCGCCCCGCACCGGGGCGGGCCACACGCATGTCAGCCGAACGACGACCGCTCCAGCCAGAACTCCAGCAGCTCCCGCTCGCCGAGCACCTCCAGCCCCGGACTGTCCAGCGGCACCCGACGGTAGAAGGCGAGCAGCACCTCGGTGAGCGGACCGCGCAGGGCGGCCGTCGCCTTCTCGTGGCCGCGCCGCCAGCCGACTCCCTCATCGGTGAGCTCGACAATCCACTCGGCGTTCAGCTCGGGCGCGGTGTCCGTCGCGTGCAGATGGATACTCCGGACGCCGGGCCCGCGCAGATCGTCCGCCACCCGTTCCGGCGCCGTGCGCTGCACGAACTCGATGATCCCCAGCCACTCGTCGATCGCGTCGGCGGCCACGTCGGGCGCGACCTCGTAGGGCAGTCCGGCGGCGAGCGTCGCGTCCGCTCGGTGCACGGTGATCTCATGGGCCATCCGGCGGGCCCAGAAGCCGGCGTTGAGGACCCCGGCCCACGCCCACACCGTCGCGTCCGGCCCGGCCTCCCGGAGCGTGTCGACGATCATGTCGCCGGTCTCCGCGAGCCAGGTGTCCAGGGAAGCGGGGTCGCCCTCGGCGTCCGGTCCCTCGTGGCCCGGCACCTTCTCCTCCGGGATCTCCTCCTGCGCGCGCGTGCGCACCATCAGCTCCACCCAGCGCAGGGCGCCACCCATATGCCGTACGAGCTGCTCCAGCGTCCAGTCCGGGCAGGTCGGCACGGTCGCGGAGAGGTCCGCGCCGGAGGTCACCACCGCTCTCAACTGACCTACCTGGTGGGCGATCTGATCACAGTAGCGGTCATGTGCGAGAAGCGTCATACGTCACACCGTAGTGGCGCCCCGGTCAGTCGAGCATGACGATTTCCGCCGCGTCGAACTCCACTCCGACCGCGTCCCCGACCTCCGGCGCCTCCCGCAGCGCGCATGCCGCCTCCAGCCGCGGCGCGTCCCCCGGCTGGAGGTGCACGGCGACATGGGTGCCCTTGAAGGTGCGCGCGGTCACCGTGCAGCGCAGCCCCTCGTCCGCCGGCACCAGCCGTACGCCGGCCGGGCGGACGAGCAGCGTGCGCGTCCCCTGCGGTGCGCCCCCGCCCACCGGGAGCTTGCCCCAGGGCGTGTCCGCGGCCTCCCCGGAGACCGTCGCCTCCACCACGTTGTCGAAACCGAGGAACCGCGCCACGAACGCGTCCGCCGGCCGCTGCCACACCTCAAGAGGCGTGCCGGACTGGGCGATCCGCCCGTCCCGCATCACCACGACCCGGTCGGCGAGCGCGAAGGCCTCACCCTGGTCATGGGTGACCGCCAGCACGGTGGTGCCCAACCGGCCGAACAGCTCCCGCAGTTCGACCACCAGCCGCTCCCGCAGCGACCGGTCGAGCTGGCCCAGCGGCTCGTCCAGCATCAGCAGCCGCGGCCGGGGCGCCAGCGCCCGGGCGAGCGCCACCCGCTGCTGCTCACCGCCGGACAGGGCGGCGACGGCCCGGCGCGCGGCCCCCGGCAGCCCGACCAGGTCGAGCAACTCCCCCACCCGGCCGTCCCGTTCACCACGCGACGCACCGTGCATGCGCAGCCCGAACGCCACATTGCCGCCCACGTCCCGCTGCGGGAACAGCTGATGGTCCTGGAACATCAGCCCGACCCCCCGCTTGTGCGCGGGCACCCCCACCTGGTCGCGTCCGGCCAGCGACACCCGCCCACCGTGCAGGGGCTGGAGCCCGGCCACCACCCGCAGCAGCGTCGACTTGCCGCTCCCGCTGGGCCCGAGCACACACACGACCTCGTGCTCGGCGACGTCCAGATCGACGGCGTCGAGCACGGCCCGCCCACCGAACCGCACGGTCGCACTCGCAAGACTCAGCAACATCAGAACTCCCCCGTCCGATCCGCACCCCGAAGCCCCTCCAGTACCAACAGGGCCCCGGCGCACACCACCATCAGAATCGTCGAAAGGGCCATCGCCTGGCCGTAGTTGAGTTCACCGGCCCGCCCGAGCAGTTTCGCCACGGCGACCGGCAGCGTCGGGTTGTCGGGCCGCGCGAGGAACACGGTCGCCCCGAACTCCCCCAGCGACACCGCGAAGGCGAACCCGGCCGCGATCAGCAGCGCCCGCCGCACCAGCGGCAGATCGACCTCGCGCCACGCCCGCCACGGCGACGCCCCCAGCACGGCCGCCGCCTCCCGCAGCCGCTCGTCCACGGCCCGCAGCACGGGCAGTATGGTCCGTACGACGAAGGGCACGCCCACCAGCGCCTGCGCCAGCGGT
The DNA here is from genome assembly GCF_042896175.1 of Streptomyces sp. NPDC001315. Classification (NCBI taxonomy): domain Bacteria; kingdom Bacillati; phylum Actinomycetota; class Actinomycetes; order Kitasatosporales; family Streptomycetaceae; genus Streptomyces; species Streptomyces sp. NPDC001315. The sequence goes on from NZ_JBIAWZ010000012.1 coordinate 113,971, forward strand.
ACGAGGATCCAGGAGCTGCGCAGATCGAGCGGCGGCTCGTCGAGCGCGATCAGGAACCCGAAGCCGACCGTCACCGCGGAGACCCCGAGCGGCAGCATCAGCAGCGCGTCGAAGCCCCGCACGAGCCGCCCGGCGTCGCGCCGGGTGAGGGCCGCGGCGGCGAGACCTCCGATCAGCACGGCGATGACGGTGGCGGCGACGGCGTACGTCAGTGAGTTGCCGACGGCCTCGATCGGCGGCACCAGGAACGCGCCCCCGTCGGACGACGTCAGCGCCCGGTAGTAGCCGAAGCCGGGCGCGTCCAGCGACCGTTGCACCAGCACGGCGAGCGGCAGCAGGATCAGGACCACGACGGTGCCGAGGACACCGGCCAGCAGCGCCCACTGCCCGGCCCCGCGCGGCCGCCGCGCCGTCCCGGACGCGTCCACCAGCCGCAGGGCGGTCTCCCGTCGCCGTACGGTCCAGGCGTGCACGGCGAGGATCGCGCCCACCGCCACGAACTGGACGATCGTGAGCACGGCGGCCGTGGCCAGGTCGAAGATCTCGGAGGTCTGCCGGTAGATCTCCACTTCGAGGGTCGAGAAGGTCGGTCCGCCCAGGATCTGCACCACACCGAACGAGGTGAAGGTGAAGAGGAAGACCATGAGCGCGGCGGCGGCCACGGCGGGCCCGAGCGCCGGCAGGGTGACCGTGCGCCAGGCCGTGAACCGGGAGGCGCCGAGCATCCGCGCCGCCTCCTCCTGCCGCGGGTCCAGCTGCGCCCAGAGGCCGCCGACCGTCCGTACGACGACCGCGTAGTTGAAGAAGACGTGCGCGAGCAGGATCGCCCACACCGTCGTGTCCAGCCGTACGCCCCACAGTTCGTCGAGCAGTCCGCCGCGCCCGACCAGTGCCAGGAACGCCGTACCGACGACGACCGTCGGCAGCACGAACGGGACGGTCACCACCGCCCGCAGGATCTGCTTGCCCGGGAAGTCGAAACGGGCGAAGACGTACGCGCCCGGGAGCGCGACGAGCAGGGTGAGCGCGGTGGAGGCGAGCGCCTGCCAACTGGTGAACCACAGGACGTGCCGGATGTCGGACTGCGCGAGCACCTCCCCGATCCGCCCGAACTGCCAGACCCCGTCGACCTTCAGACCGCGGGCGACGATCGCCGCGACGGGGTAGGCGAAGAACACGCCGAAGAACGCGACGGGCAGGGCCATGAGCCCGAGCCGCGCCGCGTTCCCCTTCCGGCCCTTGCGGGGGGCTACTTCAGTACGAGCGAGGTCCACGACTTGACCCACTGGTCACGGTTGGCGGCGATCGTGTCGGGGGCCATCGTCTCCGGGTCCTTGGCCGCGGGCCCGTACGCCGTGAACTCGGCGGGCACCTTTGCTCCCTCGACCACGGGGTAGACGAACATGTTCAACGGCATGTCCTCCTGGAACTCCTTGGAGACCAGGAAGTCGATGAGCGCCTTGCCGCCCTCGGTGTTCTTGGCGTTGCTCAGCAGCCCCGCGAACTCGATCTGCCGGAAGCAGGTGCCGTCCGCGACACCGGTGGGCGCGGTCGTGGGCTTCGGGTCGGCGTAGATCACCTCGACGGGCGGCGAGGAGGCGTACGACACGACGAGCGGCCGGTCGCCCTTGGCCTTCTTGCCGCCGGCGGAACCGGAGAACTCCTCGTTGTAGGCCTGCTCCCAGCCGTCGACCACCTTCACGCCGTTGGCCTTGAGCTTCTTCCAGTAGCCCGGCCAGCCCCCATCGCCGTACTTCGCGGCCGTGCCCAGCAGGAAGCCGAGGCCGGGCGAGGAGGTGGAGGCGTTCTCGGTGACGAGGAGGTTCTTGTAAGCGGGCTTCGTCAGGTCGTCCAGGGAGGCCGGCGGGGTCAGCTTGTGCGCGCTGAACCAGGCCTTGTCGTAGTTGACGCAGATGTCGCCGTAGTCGATCGGCGTGACCCGGTGCTTGCCCTGGTCGAGCTGGTACTCGGTCCCGACCTGGTCCAGGCCCTTGGCCTCGTACGACTGGAACAGCCCGTTGTCGAGGGCCCGGGACAGCAGCGTGTTGTCCACGCCGAAGAAGACGTCGCCCTGCGGGTTGTCCTTGGTGAGGATGGCCTTGTTCACGGCCTGCCCCGCGTCCCCGTCCTCGAGGACCTTGACCTTGTACCCGGACTGCTTCTCGAAGTCCGCGAGCACGCTCTTGGAGACGGCCCACGAGTCGTGGCTGACGAGGGTGACGGTCTTGGAGTTCCCCGACCCCCCGTTCCCCGAGCCCGTGTCGGCGGACGACCCGCAGGCGGACAGCGTGACCAGGCCGAGCCCGATCGCCGCGGCCACGTACGTCTTTCTGTGCACTGATTCCTCCTGGAGGTGACCAGGAAGAGACGCGGCCCTGCCCGGGGCCGTCGGACGGATCCGCCGGTTCCCGGGCAGGGCGAACAGCTTGAGTGATGACCGAACTTCCTACCCAGAATGACCTGGGCGAGGTTCAGAGGGTCTGCGGCCCGGTTGCCGCACTCTCAGCGCTGTGGCGCTCCCCTGTCGGAATATGAAGATGTACCTACGCGGGTCAGACTACCGCTCGGTGGCGGCCAGCTGACCGCACGCCCCGTCGATCTCCTGCCCACGGGTGTCCCGGATGGTGACGGGCACCCCGTGCGCCGCGATGGCCTCGACGAACGCCTTCTCGTCCTCGGGCCGGGAGGCGGTCCACTTCGAGCCCGGCGTCGGGTTCAGCGGGATGAGGTTGACGTGCACGGGCTTGCCCTTGAGGAGCCGTCCGAGCCGGTCGCCGCGCCAGGCCTGGTCGTTGATGTCCCGGATCAGCGCATACTCGATGGACAGCCGGCGGCCGGACTTCTCGACGTACTCGAACCCGGCGTCGAGGACCTCGCGCACCTTCCACCGTGTGTTCACGGGGACGAGGGTGTCGCGCAGTTCGTCGTCGGGTGCGTGCAGCGAGATCGCCAGGCGGCACTTGAAGCCCTCGTCGGCGAACCGGTGGATGGCGGGCACGAGTCCGACCGTCGACACGGTGATGCCGCGCTGCGACAGGCCGAGCCCGTCCGGCGCGGGGTCGGTGAGCGCCCGGACGGCCCCCACGACCCGCTTGTAGTTGGCGAGAGGCTCGCCCATGCCCATGAAGACGATGTTGGACAGCCGCGCCGGACCGCCGGGCACCTCACCGTCCCTGAGGGCCCGCATCCCGTCCACGATCTGGTGCACGATCTCCGCGGTGGACAGGTTCCGGTCCAGCCCGGCCTGCCCGGTGGCGCAGAACGGGCAGTTCATACCGCAGCCGGCCTGCGAGCTGATGCACATGGTCACCCGGTCCGGGTACCGCATGAGCACCGACTCGACGAGCGTCCCGTCGAACAGCCGCCACAGCGTCTTGCGCGTGGTGCCCTCGTCGGTCGACAGATGCCGTACGACCGTCATCAGCTCGGGAAGCAGCGCCTCCTGCAGCCTGCCTCGTGAGCCGGCGGGAATGTCGGTCCACTCCGCCGGGTCGTGCGCGTACCGCGCGAAGTAGTGCTGCGAGAGCTGCTTGGCACGAAACGGCTTCTCACCGATCTCGGCCACGGCGTCCTTGCGCTCCGCGGGCGTGATGTCGGCGAGATGCCGCGGCGGCTTCTTGGCTCCGCGCGGGGCGACGAAAGTGAGTTCTCCGGGTGCAGGCATAACACGTCCAGTGTGGCAGATCATCTGCGGGGCCCCAGGCCAGAGCGGGGTGGGGGTGGTCACCCCTGGGCGGTCTCTGTCAGCTTCTGTCGACCTCGCACGGCCCAGGGACGGCCCAGGAATGATCTTGAAAGGGGCCCCTGACCGGCCACGAACGGGGGCAGGAAAGAGTCAGGGACAGACGCGGGGCATCAACACCCGCGACGCCCCCGCCTCCACCGACGATCAATAATCAACGATTGATCGGAATCTCGTAGACGATCTCGCAGTGAGCGACGGGCACCACGATGTCCGCCGTCTCGACGGGCCGCCCGTCGTCGCTGTAGTACGTCCGCCGGATGTGCGTGACCAGCGCGGCCTTCTGGATGCCGAGCAACGACGCCTCCTCGGCGGTCGCCGTCCGCGGTTCCGGCTGCTCCACCGCATGGCTCACGGTGACCCCGATGACAGCCATCCGGTTCACGACACCCACCCCGGCATGCGGCCCGCCCTCGGGCAGGACGACGAGAGTGCCGGCCGTGAGGTCGTACGGCTCCCAGCTCGTCGACAACTGCACCGGCCTGCCGTCGGCCAGGAACTCGTAAGCCGTCCGGACACACAGCTCGCCCTCGTCGATCCCGAGCCGCGCGGCGATGTCGGCAGGCGCCGGCACCTTGGCATCGGTCCGACTCTCCCAGTCCCCCGCCCTGCCGACGTCCTTCATGTCGGCCCGAAACGGCGACCCGTCGCGTCGCTCCCGCGCCGCCGACCGAACCACCCGCACCCGCTGCCGGGGCTCGGCGACGTACGTACCCGATCCGGCGCGCCCCTCCAGCAGCCCTTGAGAGATCAGCAACTCCTGCGCCCGGCGCACCACGTTCTCGCCCACGCCGCACTCCTGGCCGATCTGGGTGCGAGAGGGCAGCCGGTCACCCGGCTCCCATACGTGCTCCGCGATCCGCCGCCGGAGTTCGTCGGCGATGCGGAGATAGGGCGGCTTCTCAGGCATATGGAAAATCTAGTCCACTAGCCCTAATCTAGTTAACTAGCTTCACTCAAAGTGATCGTCGGTGACGGAGGCTGCCCTGTGCCCGCTTCGGGAGTTAGCGCGACGGCCATCGCCGCCCGGCTGTCCGCTCTCGGGCTTCCCACACAAGTGGAGGAACACGGGAGTCACACGACGGTCGAGGCGGAGATACCGGAATCGCTCTCCGCCGAGTCATGGCGGGAGGTCCTGGACGTGGTGGCCGACGCCGACCGGTTCGGCCTCCTCGCCACCAGCCTGAACGGCCGCACCCTCTGGGCGGCCGTACGCAAAACGGTCCCCACGACGGGCGATGTCGGGGGACCGAGCTATCAGCGATAGGAGCTGAACAGCATGCGCAACCGTATCCGCCGAGCCGTCGCCCTCACCAGGGCGCGGTACTCGCCGCACTCGCCCAAGGGCAGGCACCGCCGCTCCTTAACACCCGCCGGACCGCCGGCCGCTCCCGCTTTCCCCATGTCCGCGGACGCGTTGACGCTCACCCTGGGCCGGGCTTCCACCGACACGAACCACCGAGACTCGCTCGCAGCCGAGGACATCGCCCTCGTCCGCCCGTACGTGCTGGCCTGGGAGAAGCGCGTGCGGTCGCGCTCGACGGTCGCCGTTACCCAGTCGGCTCTCGCGGGAGCCCTCTGATGCCTGTCCGCAAACAGCCGCAGCCGCACGTCACGGACGCCTCGGCCGTCCCCTACCGGTCCACCGCCTGCCGGATCGGCACACACCCCGCCTGCGCGGAGCTCTCCCCGACCACGACGCCGGACGCCGTACCGGTGATCTACGAGACGTGCGGCTGCCCATGCCACTCGACACCCGACCGATCCACGCCCGCCAAGGAGCTCCGGTGAACAGATGGACCCCCACCGGCGCACTGGCCTCCCACATCCAGGTCACCGCGACGACCGTGCAGCGCGGCGACATCATCCAAGTCGGCGGCCGGGCCTGCCGGGTGAGCGACCTCTTCCAACTCCCCCAGGGCGCCAGACAAATCCTCTTCGAGTCGGGCGAGCTGCTGACCATAAACGCGCGTACCCGGCTCGGCGCCGTACGCATGCAGAGAAGGCGGTGATCCGATCCGTGCCCTCTCGCCAACACGACATTGCCGACGACCTCCGCCAGCAGATCACGACCGGTCGCATCAGCCCCGGCGAACGCCTGCCCTCCGAAGCCGACCTGGCCAGCCAGCACAAGGTCAGCACAGTGACGCTGCGGAGGGCCCTGGCAGTGCTCCAAAGTGAAGGCCTCATCGAGAAGGTCCACGGCAGGGGGAACTTCGTCCGCCACCCCGCCCGCAAGATCGTGTACGTCGGCGGCTGGGGGACGCTGGACCCGCGGACCGCGGCTGAACCGGCCCTGCGCGTCACCGTTCGCAGTACAACGGTGCAGGCCCACGGGCATCTGACGACCTTGCTGAAGGTGCCCGCGGGCAGCCCTCTCGCCGAGTTCTCCTGCACCAGCTTCGAAGGAGAGTCACCACACGGGCTGGCCCGCATCTACATCCCGCGCGACCTGGCACCAGCCGGACTGCTCGACAACACACCCGCAGACCGGGACCCCATCACAAGATTCGCTGTCCTCACCCTCGCGTCGGCCGCTGTCCGGGAGACGGTCTGCGCTCGCCCACCGACACCGGAGGAAGCATCGACCCTCCGGATCGCCTCCGCCGCGCCGGTCCTCGCGATCACACGAGTCGCGACCGCCGCCACCGGCCGAGTCGTCGAAGCCGCGCTTCTGGCCTTCCCGGGGGACCGCATCGACGCGGTCTTCACCACCCACCACGTGCTCGACGAGAGGCAGACGCAAGGATGACGCCCCGAAACGAACTGCGCCTCCTCCCATGGTCAGGCCCGGAGGGCAAACCCTGCTACCTGAGCACCGACGACCCGGACGGCTACATGTCGCGCCTGGCAGACAACATCGAGTCGGTTCAACTCGGCTCGGCGGGCGAGCTGCTGGCACACGTCCACGAAACGCTCGACGACCAGGACGCGAACCCGGATGACATGCGACGGCTGGCGCGCGAACTGGCCGGCTCTCTGCGGGATGTCCTGCGCGTTGCGACCAGCCGCGGTGCTCTCCTGGCGGTAGGCGACCCGCACAACATCTGAACGACCGGGCGTGAGCGTTCGCCGCCCGTCACTGCCCTTCCAGTTGGAGAGGGGAACCCAACCACGTGCCTGGGTTCCCCTCTCCGCCGCGTCGTGCGCCCCCTGGCCGACACGTCCGTGTACTGCCCACTGGACAGCTTCACAGGTCAGCCGCGTGGACCTCAGCCGACGAAGCGGTCGACGTTTAGGGGCGGGGGCGGATGGTTCCTGTTCCGTAGGGTGTGCCGCTCACGGGATGCTCGTGGGGCAGCGGGGCACGTACGGAGCGTGTGGAGCGCTCGTCGCATGCACCGATCTCCTGGAAGTTCCGGCGGGCCTCTCGGAGGCTGAGCCCGCGGTTCGGGCCACCCCGGATCTCGGCCGCGTCGTGCTCGTCCTGACCGTCGTCCTCCCAGAAGCAGACATGGCAAATCTCGTACGCTCCGCGCTCAGCCAAGGTGATGAAGCCGCAGCAGGGACAGCGGTACGGTCCGGCTGAGGCTGCTCCCTGAACATTGATCAAGGCCATGGCTGCAATCCTTGTCTACCGTCATCGCATAGGACCACGGCGTTTCAGCGGTGGCCTGATCGACGGAGACCGCGTCGCACTGGTCGCCGGCCAAGCCGATCGTGCGTTGGGGTGCACGCTTTCCAACTGTGTTGGTGGGGCCCGCGGCTGTATGCGGGGGCGTTCACCTGGGTTCATAGGCAGCCGGGCGTCGGCGCTGGGACGGCTTTGGGTCTCGTCGGTACGGCCATGAACGGCGGTGAATGAGACGGAAACTGAGACGGGCGCCGTCCAGCCGGTATCGTCGGGCTACAGGCCGCGCAGTGCCTCGTAGAGGTCGCCGTAGACGCTCCAGCAGGTGACGCTGCCGTCGTCGTTCAGGCTGCCCATATACCAGTCGTCGTCGTTGACGGCCTTCACCAGACAGAGTCCATGGAATCCCAAGACGATCTCGGGGTGGAGCTGCTCGCCTTGCGCCGGCCAGCCCATCACGACGCGATCGCTGCCGAGAGGTGCGGCCTGCCTGTCGCCAGAGACCTCGCGGATCTCCTCCAGCGTCCAACCTGCCGGTAGCTGTCTGCCTGCCATCCAATGATGATGACAGCCACGACAGGCGCCGAGTGGCCACGGCTCCTTAGAGCACCGCTTTAGGAGCGAGGTTGGTCGACTCGGTGGCTGATCTGCGAAATGAGCCCTCCACAGGGCGTGGGCTTCACGGCCTGTGGACGCCTGCTGTTCCCCGTGACTCCCCGCTCGTTCTGGCACGGTTGTGGCACGCGTTCAGTCGCCCTGGAACCACAGGTAGCTGCCGGGGGTGTTGACGCACTGCTGTAGTTGCGTTGCAAGGTCGTCTAGTGCAGCAACCTGGTGCTGATCGCTGCACTGTTGACGCAAACTGCTGATCTCGGTGAGTGCGACGGCGGCCTCCTGCTCGTTCATCAACGTGTCTCCGTACGGATCAACAGCCGTGAGCCGCCCAGGCACCCCCAGCAGTTGCAGGGAGCCGAGCGCATCGGCCAACGCGTCCCCGTGCCCGTACGAGCTACTCAGAAGTGTTGCTCGGGATTTGCGCCAGTTTCGCGTTGGCCGTGCGGAGTGCAGCTCCAGGTCGAGCCCCATGGGCCCAAGTCTCTCGCAGGCTCGGTTGGGGCCGTCAGCATTTGATCCGTAGCTCTGTAGAGATCGGTCATTGGAGGTCATACAGGCTGCGGGGAGGGGTGTGACGGCCGACACTGGATGCTGACGGATGCTGGGGTTGCTGTACTCCGTTGCTGTACCGCGTCACAGATCCACTCGGGTCTCCGGCTCCCGGCTCCCTTGCCGCAGCACGACGTGGGCCAGCCTGAACGGCAGAGCGCGAAGGATCGGCTCCATCATTCGTACCAAAGTCCGGGAAGCGGTCCACGCTCGGTCGTTGCCGGAACGCCGGGTATGGTGCTGCCCCTTTCGAGGTCGCCCCGGATGTGCAGATAGAGGGAGGGTGTCGGCAAGCCGATGGTCTGGATCCAGCCCTTGCCGTGCACGTGGCCAGCTGCTTTCAGTTCCGCGGCTTGGCCCGGTGGGGCGATGCTCTCCACGTAGCTTTGGCAGATCGTCTCGCCGCTGTCGGCGAATGTGTAGCGGGCAGCGTAGGCGTAGCCGTCGTGGAGCCAGACATACAACACGATTGGCTTATCCAGAACCGCGCGGAACCACTCGGCGGCAAGCTCGGCGAGCCGTTCCGTGGAGCCCTTGGCGTCAAGTGCCCAGGCGCTGGGACGGTCCGGGAGTAGATACAGCTGGTTGTGTAGACGGTCCCCCCGGACGCGGTCGCCGACCAGGTGCACACCCAGATCGATCAGGTGTTGGCGGGGCTCAGCCGGGTCGGACAGGCTGACATGAGCGAGGAGCGATTGCCAGGCGTCCGGGCGTCCGACCTCCCCGACAACATCAGCCGGCGCCCAGGCCATGCACCGTCCGCTCAGCGCGGATACGAAGGCTCTCTCTGTGTCGTCGAACTCGAAGTCGTCGTCCGGATCATCGATCTCGAACCAAGCACGCGTCGTCATGGGACTGACCTTATGGCGAGAGCGAGGTGTGCCCGGAACTCGGGAAGCTCACCAAGGTCCCGGACCATGATCGGCCCCGGGGCCTTTCGACTGGTGCCCGACGGGATTCGAACCTGCGACACCCGCTTTAGGAGCGAGGCTGGTCAGCTACTGGGGTGACCTGCCGATTCCCTGCCTTGGGCGCTGGCCGGCGGCGTCGCCCTGACGAACCCTGGTTCCCCGTGAGTCCCCGTACGTTCTGGCACGAGAGCGGCACAGAGCTGTGCATTGGAGATCCTCTCGATGCCTGTTGATCGTGCGACTTGGCATGCCAGACTGCGGTCGTGGAGGAGATCTACCAACTGTGGCTGGCAGCCACCCCTCGCCCCATACCCGAGGACGAGGCTCGGATCTATTGGAATTGCAAGGACGATCCGACCCCAGCTTTGGACGAGGGCTTGCGTTGCGCCTCCTACCTGTACGTCGGTTCCTGGAGTGCCGAGCACGAGCCAGAGAACCTGCATGCGGGTGAAGGGCACTGTCCCGCCAACCGGCTGTCCAGCTGGCTTTTCTACATCGGGACCATAGATCGCTATCAGGTGCCGTTGCTGGACGAAGAGCTGATGGCCCAGTTGGTCGAGCTCTACCGTCCGCGCCGCGGTGACCTTCCAGCCGACGCGATCGAGCTCCCACGATTGGAGAGCTTTCTCCATCGGCACTTGAGGCTGCACCTGCTCCCTGAGGAGTCGGGCCCGGAGGTGTATGACCAGATGCAGTACTGAGGTCGGTGGAGCCTGCGCGGTGTCCGTCTACCGAGACCGACGTCACCAATTTTGCGCTCTGGCCTCATCCCTGTCAGGTCGATGACAGGGACCGTCGACGTCGGTCAACCGGGGCCTGCGCCTCGGTCAATCGTCCCCTGAGAGCCAGCGCCGACCGCTGCTGTTCGTGCTTGTTGGTGTCAGCCGCTGGTGTCAGCTGCCGCACGGCGCTTCGCTGACCTACGGCAGGACGTCGCTGCAGCTGCTATGGGGCCTGCAAGCCTGCGGCTAACGCCGCTTGTAGAACGGGTGTGCGAAGTGCGAGCATGCGCCCGTGACAATCTCCTCTAGATCATCCTTTGGCAGTACGGCTCCGCTCTTCCGCTGGGTAGCCGCTATCCGTAAGGCCCCGGTCAGCTCGGCGAAGGACGTTGCCGACTTCCACCAGGGCATTGAACTCCGGCTACGTGCACTGTTCGTCACGCCGGACAGCAGGGTCAAGGCGCAGTGGGGCGAGTTGCGCCTGTCGAACTCCGCGGACGCCGTATGGGAAGCCAGGGTCGGCAAGGATGCGCTGACGATCCCGCTTGCCACCACCACTATCGCCCCTGCGGCCAAGCACAAATTCATGGGCACTGCCGGATTCGATCTCACGCTTGCCGACGGGAGCGTGCAGCGCATGAGGGTCTACACCGGAGACGCAAGTCTGGTCAATGCCGTGTTCGGCAAGACTGTCGAAGTCTCCTAACGCGCGAGTCCATGCGCACTCCCAAGTCAGGTACGCCCGCGAACCGGGCCTCCCGAGTGCGGCACGGGCTCCTCTGCATTCACCCACCATCCCGTCCGCCGTCGACCCACACACCGTGGAGCGGGCGTGGTTCAGGGGCGTCAAGGTGGAGCGCGCCACTGCACGAACGACCTTGACGCCCCTGGGCCGCGTCTGCTCGGCTCTGCCTGGGTCGACGGTGGACGGGATGGGAGCACCCCACGCACGCCACTACGCACCCGCGGTCGGGAACGGCGCCCCCTCCATCCCGGTGCCGGCCGATCCCCCGCCGGAGGCATCGTTCTGACCGCGGCCGACGTTCTGCGGTGATCGACTCATGGCCACCGGCCCTACCCACATGTGGGCGCGCGTCGGCGCAGCGCGGGCGGAGCGGGCCGAAGGCAGGAGCGGCGCCCGCAGTGGAGCCGGGAGCGCGCCCGGCGGAGCGGAGCGCAGCCGGGGCTTGATGAAGTAGGGAAAGTCTTATCCCTCGGGCGACTGGTGTTCTCGTCGGTACTCGTCGAACAGGGCGAAGAAGAGCTCGATTGCCGGTGTGCCAGCCGTTCGGGCCTCGCGTTCGATCTCGGTTGCCCATCCAAGCGGGCTGTGACGGCCGAGCCGCTGCCAGAGCCACTCTGCGAAGGGCCCCTGCGTGCCGGGGCTCCAGAAGTCGAAGCACTCGTCGATGTCGTGCACGGCCATTGCGGCTCGGTAGCCGATCAGCATGGAGCCCAGGTGCTCAAGGGAGTCGCCTGGCAGCCACACGCCGGGGCGAAGGCGTATCTCGTCGAGGAACTCATGGACGCTGGACAGCTCGGCGAGTTGCCTCGGCTGTCGACGGGGGTTGTTCGCCTCCGTCATGAGGCAAGCAGCTGCCTGCCGTCGTGGCTGCGGACGTGGGGGCCATTGCCGTCCAGGGCGTCCAGGAGCCTGACTGCGAAGGCCTCAGACATCCGCTCACTGACTTCGTCGGGGGTGAGCCAGGAGACTGCAGTGGATTCGGCGGAGGTGCGTTCGGTGCCGCTGGCGGGCTTGCAACGGAAGACCAGAGCGACGATTCCTCGGGTCATGTTCTTGTAGACGCCGGTAAGTTCGTCCACCTCAACGTGGATGCCTGTCTCCTCCAGTACCTCGCGGGTGACGCCGGCCTCGGGGGTCTCGTCGAGTTCGAGGATGCCGCCCGGGAGCTCCCAGTTGCCGTTGTCGGCTCGGCGGATCGCCAGGAGGCGGCCGTCCTCTCGCACCACTACTCCGGCAACGGACACGGAGTGCAGCGGGGGCGGTGTCGCTTCCTGTGGTTGACTCATGTAGAGGAGCATAGGAGGCAGGGAAGGACTATGGGAACTGCGGCGGGTGGGGTCGGTTCCGGGCCTCGATACGTACAGATCGCGGACGAGATCGTGCAGCAGATCCGGGCGGGGGTTCTCAAGCCTGGCGACATGGTGCCGAGTGAATCGGAGCTGGTGGAGCGCTATGGCGTCGCCGGCGGAACGATCCGTAAGGCCATGGTCGAGGTGCGGGCGAGTGGGCTGGTCGAGACCCGGCACGGCAAGGGCTCGATCGTGAAGAGTCGGCCCCCGGTGCGGCACCGCTCGTCCGATCGCTTCCGGCGTTCACTCCGGCGCGGAGGGCAGGCGGCCTATCTCGCGGAGTCCACGCAGTCCGGGGCGACCGCCAAAGTCAGCGTCCTCTACATCGGGCCCTTGGAGGCGCCCGAGGATGCCGCCGCACGTCTGGGCGTCTCCGCCGGTACTCAGGTGCTGGCGCGTCGGCGCCTCTACTTCCGCAACGGCACGCCCGTCGAGACCGCCACGTCCTACCTGCCATGGGACGTTGTGAAAGACATCCCCGAGCTGTTCGCCGAGAACCCCGGCGGCGGTGGCATCTACGCCCGGCTCGAAGACCACGGGCACGAGTTCGCCGAGTTCGTCGAGACGGTGCAGGCGCGGCCGGCATCCAAGGCGGAGGCCTCGGAGCTCGCGCTGAGCCCGGGTGCGCCGGTGGTTCACCTGATCCGGGAGGCTCGTACGACCGCGGGTCGCGTGGTCGAGGTGTGTGACACCCTCATGGCCGCTGACCAGTTCGTTTTCGAGTACCGGATCCCCGCCGAGGACTGACGCCCGCTCAACTTTCCGCAGCCCGCCGCGAGTTCTTCTTCGTGGCGGGTTGACTCATGTATAGGAGTGAGGCACTCTTCTCCATGTCACTCATGTACATGAGTGACGGAGTTCGGAACCTATAGAGGAGTGATCTCTGTGCGTCAGATTCCCGTCGACACCTCCGGCGCGGTCGTGATGGTCGCCAAGTCTCCGCAGGTCAAAGTGCGTGACCGCCGTACCGGTGAGATCGCCACCGACACCGAGACCGGGGCGAAGCTGATGACCGTGGACGTGATGTTCGCGGCGAACGAGGAGGTGGAGATCCTGTCCATCACCGTCCCGGAGCCGGGCATCTCCGGTGAGCTGGCCATGGGTACACCGGTCGCGCTCACGGGCCTGATCGCCCGCCCCTGGGAGAACGACTTCAACGGCCAACGGCGGCACGGCATCGCGTTCCGCGCGGTCGCGGTCACCTCGCTCGCCGGCGCTGCCGTCGCCGCAGGGTCCAAGGCGGCCTGATCATGACCGGCTTCTCGGTCGTTCTGGTGCTGGTCGTCGCCGCCGCGGGTCTCCTGCGGTGGCGGCGCCCCGCCTGGTACTGGTTGACCTTCGGGGTCACGCTGGCCGTGTTACGGGTCCTGGCCCGGTACCGGACGGTGATGGACGCGTGCGGGCTGACCGTCCCGCCCGCACGGTGGCGGCTCGCCCTCGCCCGTGCCGCCAACAGGCCGATACCTGAGCCGCGTCCGCCGCGCATCCTGCGGCTGCGACCGACTCGTACCGGCCTGGTCCTGCGGCTCAAGCTCCGCCCCGGCCAGGACGCCTTCGACATCGCCGCCGCCTCGGACCGGCTCCGGCACTCGTTCTCGATGTACGGCGTGACCTCGCGCGAACTGCGCTCCGGCGTCGTCGAGGTGCGGATGACCGGCTACGACGTACTCAAGCGGGTGCAGATGCCCGCCGAGACCGATCCGCGGCCGATGCGGGTGCCAGTCGCCCTCCGGGAAGACGGTTCGGTGCACTACCGCGACTACCGGGCGGTACCCCACGCCCTCACCCTGGGCGCCACGGAGTCCGGCAAGTCCGTCTACCAGCGCAACCTGGTCGCGGGGCTCGCCCCGATGGACGTCGCCCTCGTGGGCATCGACTGCAAGCAGGGGGTCGAACTGTTCCCGCTGGCCCGCCGGTTCTCCGCGCTGGCCGACGATCCCGACACCGCCGCGGAAGTGCTCGATGCGCTCGTGGAAAGGATGGGACGCGTCTATCAACTCATCCGGTCCCAGCAGCGGATCACGTCCGACGTAACGGACGCGGAGATTGCCGCCGACATCTGGGACCTGCCCGACGACCTGCGCCCGGTCCCAGTCGTGGTCCTGGTCGACGAGGTCGCCGAACTCGCCCTGTACGCCAACAAGGAGGAGGAGAAGCGCCGGGACCGGATCATCACTGCTCTGGTCCGCCTCGCCCAACTTGGCCGCGCAGCCGGCATCTACCTCGAAATCTGCGGGCAGCGCTTCGGCTCCGAGCTCGGCAAGGGCATCACGATGCTCCGGGCCCAGCTCACCGGCCGCACCGCCCACCGCGTCAACGACGAGACCTCGGCCAACATGGCCTTCGGCGACATCTCCCCGGACGCCGTCCTCGCTGCCATCCAGATCCCGGCCGAGCTGCGGGGGATCGCCATCACGGGCGACTCCTGCGGCGGATGGCACCGTATCCGCGCCCCGCACACCTCGCTCCGCCAGGCCGTGAACATCTGCAACCGGCACGCCGACCGGACCCCGGACCTGCCCGAGCTGGCCCCGTTCCGGCCTGCCCTCCTCGGCTCCGACCCTGACTCTGCGCCCATGCCGCTGGTCAAGGCCTCCTCGGCCACCGCCTGATCCCTGCCCCGTCCCCACGGCAGACGCGACCGTCTTCGCGCCAAGTCCCTACCCCGCCATGCCCAGAGAAGGGAGATCCCGTCATGTGCCCGGACTGCGAGGACTTCGCCCGGACCGTGCTCCTGCTCGGCCAACTCGCCCTGTACGCCGACACGGTCGGCGCGGACCTCGACTTCGTGGACGCCGTCAGCCCGTCCCTCGCCGTCTCACTGCCCGAACCGCCGCCCGGCCTGTTCCCGGACGACTACGACCCCGGCAGCGGCCCTGCCTACCCCGGTGACTCCTGATGGGCGGCCGTCACGGCCTCCGTGTCGACGCGGTCCTGATTCAGGCCGTCATCGCCGGTGCCCTGTCCTTCGCCCACCTGCACGACCTGGCCGCCGCGGCCGGACAGAACGGCTGGAAGGCCTGGGCCTACCCGGTCAGCGTCGATCTGCTCCTGGTCGCCGCCTGGCGACGCCTGCGCAATGAGGGACCGTCCCGGCTGGCCTGGTGCTGGTTCGTCGTCGCCCTGTTCGCCTCGCTCGGCGCCAACGTCGCCACCGCCGGATTCCTCGACCTGACCGACCCGCCCGCCCTGCTCCGCCTCGGCATCGCCGGGTGGCCGGCGCTCGCCTTCCTCGGGGGAACGCTCCTCGCGCACTCTCCGGCCCCGGCCCCGGCCCCGGAGACGGCTCCGCCGGCACCGGCCACCTCGATGCCAGACACCGAGCACTCGCACGAACTGCCGTTGCCCGACGCCAACAGCGCATCGGTCACGGAAGCCACGCCCGAGCCTGCTGCGGCGCCCGTCCCCGCCGTGGAAGTCGCCACTCCCTCGGCTCCCGTCCCGCCGGTGCCCGCCGTCCTGGTCGAGCACGCCCGCAAGGTCGCCGACGAGTACCGCGCCCGTACCGGCTCCGCGATCGACTCCGACACCCTCCGCTCTCGCCTCGGCGTCCCGCCCCACCTCTCCGATGCCATCGCCGCCCACCTCAGCTGACCGCAAGGGAGAACAGACCATGCCCGCCCGCGACAACTTCCACTCCCTGATGCGGATTGGCCCCGTGCAGATCGGCACCCACCGCGACCGCAACGGCCGCATCACACACGCCGCCGTCTGCACCGCCGACCGCTGCGGCTGGTCCGCCGACTACTCCAGCCAGACCGCCGCCCAGCTCGCCGCCCGCACCCACCGCTGCACCGTCCGCTAGGAGACACCGCCCATGGATGTCCCCCTCTGGTTCGCCCTGCTGGCCGTCGGCTACCTCGGCGTCAAGCTCGTCCGCCCGCCCTGGTGGCTGATCTGCGTGCTCCTCCTCGGCGGCTACCTCCTCGCCGACAGCCTCTTCGCTCCCGTCATCGACACCGCCGTCAAGTAGCCCGCTGCGAAAGGAGAAACGCCCATGTTCCGGCCCAAGCTCCCGACCATGCCCCAGCCCACCGGCCTGACCACCCCGCCCGCCCTCATCCAGCCGACCACCATCACCCCGGCCGCCCCGGCCCCGCAGCCGGCCCCCGTCGCCCCCGCGCCATCCCGCCCGGTCGTCCAGCTCACCCCCGGCACCGCGCTCGCCCTCGTCGGCGGCGGTACGGCCGTCGTCCTGGTCCTCGGCGCCGTCCTGGTCTCGCTGCTCCTGGCGGTCGCCGTCACCGGCGTATCGGTCGCCGTCTGCGCGGTCGTCCTGCGCTCGTTGCTCGCCTCCGACGCCAAACGTCGCTGACCGGCCCCCGGGCGGCCTCGATACCGCCAAGCATCCGCCGCCCGGGAGCCGTCCCCGCCGATCGATCTCGCAACCGGAAGGAACCCCCAGCATGGCCCACCGGGCCTCACCCGCGACACAGAAGACGTCCGCGTCCGCCCCGCCGCTCGAACCGATCACACTCGGAGACATCCTCCGGGTGGCCTCGGCCTCCGACTACACCCGCTGGGAGGACCAGATCCGCCGCACCGGCGGCTGCTCCGACCCGATCCACCTCACCGGCTGGACTCTCCACAAGGACAAGACCACCGGCGAGACCCTGCACCACTACTCCACCGAGAACGAGCCGGGCGGACGCCTGCGCCTCGCCTGCGGCAACCGCCGCGCTTCCCGCTGCCCCTCCTGCGCCTGGACGTACGCGGGCGACACCTACCACCTCATCCGCGCCGGCCTCGCCGGAGACGACCGCCGCGACATCCCCGCCACCGTCCGCGACCACCCCCGCGTTTTCGCCACACTCACCGCGCCCTCGTTCGGCCCGGTCCACAACCGCCCCGACCACGGTGGCGCCTGCCGCTGCGGCACCGCGCACACCGCCGACTCCCCCGAGCTGGGCACCGCCCTCGACCCCGACACCTACGACTACGCGGGCGCCGTCCTCTTCAACAACCACGCCGGACAGCTCTGGCAGCGCTTCACCACCCGCCTACGCCGCGAACTCGCCGCCCGCGCCGGCCTGCCCCGGCGCGAACTCGCCGGGCACCTGCGCGTCTCGTACGGCAAGGTAGCCGAGTTCCAGAAGCGCGGCGCGCTGCACTTCCACGCCGTCGTGCGTCTCGACGGACCGGAGGGGCCCGGGACGCCCCCGCCCGCCTGGGCCACGGTCGACCTCCTCTCGGACGCGGTACACGCCGCCGCAGCGCACTCGTACACATCCGTGTCGGTCCCGGCCGCCGATGACCAACCGACTCGGACCTTCCGATGGGGAAGACAGCTCGACGTCCGCCCGGTCAAGGACTTCGGCGACGGCTCCGACATCACAGAACAGGCCGTCGCCTCGTACGTCGCCAAGTACGCGACCAAAGCCGCTGAGAACACGGGAACCCTCGACCGCCGCATCGGCGAACTCGCCGAACTCGACCGCCATCGCGTCCCCGACCACACTCGCCGACTCATCACCGCCTGCCGTGACTTGGACGCCCTGTACCCGGACCGGCGCCTCTGGGCCTGGGCGCACATGCTCGGCTTCCGCGGGCACTTCTCGTCCAAGTCGCGTAGCTACTCGACGACCCTCGGCGCCCTCCGCCAGGAACGCGCCGACTTCCGCGCGGCACAGGAGGCTTCCGTCCTCGGTCTCGACGGCCGCGAGCCGGACACCGTCCTCGTCCTGACTGACTGGGAGTACGCCGGCCACGGCCACACCCCGGGCGAGGCCGCCCTCGCCTCGACGATCGCCCGTGACCTTCAAGCCAACCGTGAGACCGCTCGCGAAGCCCTGCGAGACCTGGCGGTGGAAGGAGCTGCGGCATGACCGTTCGTACGCTTCCCGAGCGGTACCTGACTCCGGCCGATGTCGCTGAACTCCTGGGTGTTCCGGTCGAGACGCTGTACCAGTGGCGGCGCAAGCGCTCGGGTCCTCCGGCTTTCCGGGTCGGGAGGCATCTTCGGTACGACCCTGTGCGGCTCCGCCAGTGGGTCGACGGTCTGACCGAGGCGGCCGCCTGATGCCGGGTCATGTGCAGGATCGCTGGTACAAGACGGAACCGGGTCCGGACGGCAAGCCGATCAAGGTCAAATCGGACCGCTACGGCAGCGGCCACCGCTACCGGGCCCGGTACGTCGGGCCGGACGGCACCGAGAAGAGCCGCTCCTTTCCCGACCGGCAGAAGCGCAGGGCGGAGGAGTGGCTGGCCGAGACGGCCGCCGACATGTCCCGGGGGCAGTACATCGACCCCAAGGCGGCACAGACGACCTTCCAGCAGTACGCGGAACGCTGGATCACCGGGCAGACGACCGACCTGAACACACGCATCGGAGCGGAGACCCGCCTTCGGCTGCATGCCTTCCCTCGTATCGGGTCGCGCCCGCTCGGGTCCTTCCGACCGCTTCACATCCGCGAGTTCGTGCGGGATCTGGAGAACGACTCGATAAGCAGCACCTACGCCCGCAACATCTACGCCAACGTCCGGGCGGTGCTGTCTGCCGCCGTGGATGACGGCCACCTCCCCCGGAACCCGTGCTCGGCGGCGTCAGTCCGGCCGCCTGCCGTCTCCGCCACACGGGTTGTGCCCTGGCTGCCGTCCCAGGTGCGTGCGGTCCGTGACGCCCTGCCCGAGCGCTACCGAGCCATGGTCGACGTGGGCAGCGGCTGCGGTCTCCGGCAGGGTGAGATCGTCGGCTTGGCCGAGGACACGATTCAGCTCGACAGCGACACGCTTCATGTCACCACTCAGGTCAAGCTGATCCGGGGTGTCGCGGTCTTCGCCCCGCCGAAGGGCAACAAGGAACGGGACGTACCGCTGCCGTCCTCGGTGGCCTCCGCCTTACGGCAGCACATGACGAGTCACCCGCCCGTGGCGATCAAGCTGCCGTGGATCCGGCCGGACGGCCCGCTCACCGAGCGGCGGCTGATCTTCACCAACACGGCCGACGGAATCGTCTGGCGGAGCAACTTCAACGCCCTGGAGTGGAAGCCCGCCCTTGCGGCGGCCGGCCTCATCCCGACGCCCGGGCCCGGGAAGCCGTACGCCTCCGCCCGGCAGCACGGGATGCACGCCCTTCGCCACTTCTACGCCTCGGTCCTCCTGGACGCGGGCGAGAGCATCAAGGCCGTGAGCGAATACCTCGGGCACTCCGACCCGGCGATGACGCTGCGGGTGTACGCCCACCTGATGCCCAGTAGCAGCGAGCGCGCCCGCCGGGCCCTGGACGGGGTCTTCGGCACGGCCCAGGAGCCCTGACGGCCCAGGGACGGCCCGGCGGGTACAGGACGGCCCCCTATTGGCGACATCGTCGCTGGTAGGGGGCTTCTTCGTGCCCGGAGAAGGTCCGTTCTCCGGGTGCAGGCATAACACGTCCAGTGTGGCAGATCATCTGCGGGGCCCCAGGCCAGAGAGGGGTGGGGGTGGTCACCCGTGGGTGCCGACTGTCACCGTCGGTCGACCTCGTACGGCCCAGCGGTCGTCTGCTCAGACGGGCCGGGGCTTACCCCAGGAAGTCACCCAAGGTGCTGATCACGCGGCCCAGCCGCTCGTTCGCTTCCCAGGGCATGGGTGGGATCGGCGCACCGGCAGCGTGGTGCTCCCCTACCAACCACAGCACCTCGTAGAGATCCTCGGCGCTGGCGCGGTCAAGACGCAGAACAACATCGTCAGCCATGGATGCAAGCTAGCCGACGTGGCGCACCGTTCGGCCCGTGCTGAAAATACCTCTGCCCTGCAGCGATACCAGGACAGCTGGGCCCGCCAGGTGCCACTTTGGGCGTCGATTTCCCTTGTTCACCGTCCGTTCTGGCACGGATCTGGCGCGAGAACACGACTCGCGTCGGTCAGTCAGTCACCCTGCGAACCTGGTACGGCTTCGTCCGGAAGGGGCACACCAAGCTCATCCAGTACCTGGACATCCAGCTCGTGCATCCCGGCCGCGTCACTCCGGCGGGGCAGACCGGCCAGACCGTGGGGCGACCGAGAGGTCAGCGGACGTAGTTCTTGAATGCCTCGGTGTCCAGGGTGATGTCCAGGCCGGGGAGGGCAACGGTGTGGCCGAAGGCGACAGTGAGGCTGGTGCGGTACTTGCCGTCCTCGGGCTCGCTGAAGACGGTGACATCGCAGGAGTCCCGGTCGATGAGCAGGTAGACGGGGATGTCGGCCTGGGCGTAGGCGATGGGCTTCTCGACCCGGTCTCGACGGTCGGTGTCCTCGTCGTAGGAGGTGATTTCAACGACCATGAGGACGCCCCTGGGTTCGGCCCACTCGCCCTGTCCGGCGAAGGTGTCGACCGGTGCGAGCGCGCCGTCGGGGCGGGCATGCCCCCTGCGGTACTCCTCCACGCGCAGTCCCTGCTCGGCGTAGAGCCAGAGGTCGGGGCGCTGCTGCATGCAGCGCTGCATGACCCACCGGATGATCTCGGCGTGGTCGCCGTCGGGCACGGGCTTGACTCCGATCCTGCCGTTGATGAATTCAAGGGTGACGTGCTCGGGTGCGTGGGCGGCCAGTTCCTCGAAGTCGCTGCTGTCCATCTGAGGACGGTGCCGGATGCCGGTGGCCATGGGATTCCTCCTCAGCGCGGGATACGCAGACACCGTACGACAAGGGCGCTCCGGGCGGGTGGAAACCCAACCGCGGACGGTGGGGAGTGCGGCCGGATCGAACGCTCCCTGGGAGCGGTAGAAGGCGGCCGCCCTTCAGTGAACCCGCGCCCGTCTCTGCCGCGCCTCGGTTGCGTCACGGAACGCGGCAAGCGCGGTCCGGCGGCGCAGATCCGCGATGTCGGCATCCATTCGCTCCAGGTGCTCGGTCATCGTCCGCAGTACTTCCGGGCAGGGCTCGATTCCCGGTCCGGAGTCGGTGGCGCACGGCAGCATCTCGCGGATGGCGTCGGTGGTCAGCCCGGCCGCCAGCATGCCCCGGATGCGGGCGACGACGCAGGGGGCCTCGGGCGCGTACCCGGCGTCCTGGAACCGCTGGTCACCATGGGCTGGCTGGCAGCCGCGACCACCCGGATTCGGTGTGGCACCTCCGTGCTCGTCCTGCCCATGCGCAACCCGTTCGTGGCGGCCAAGCAGGTCGCCACCCTCCACCGACTGTCCGGCGCACGGATCACCCTTGGCGTGGGGATCGGCTGGGACGCAGACGAGTTCACCGCCGTCGGCGCCGACTTCGGCAGCCGGGCAGCCCGCACGGACGAGGCCATCGCACTGCTTCGGCACCTGTTCACCACCGGCAGAGGCCCCTTCGAGGGCCGCTGGTACGGCTTTGAGACAGGGGTCTTCGAACCGCGCCCCAACGGCCCGGTACCAGTGATGACCGGCGGTGTGACCGACGCCGCCCTGCGCCGGGCGGCCAAGTTCGCCGACATCTGGCAAGGCGTGGGCCTGGACCCGACGGCGTTCGGCGAACGGCTGGCGTACCTGAGGGCCAGTACGAACGGCCGCACCGTGTACCCCGGCACCCGGACCTTCGCCCGGGTGACCCTGCCATCGGCCTGACGACGGCCGGCGGCCGCTCGCCGGACACGTACGGCGTCGATCGGGGCTACACGTTCTGACCGTCCTGCCTCGTGCTCGAAGACCGTGGCAGCCGAATCCCGGCGCGAGCCCCGGCCAGGCCCCCACCCACCACCGCACCCCGGTCAAGCCCTCACCGCCACCGCACCTCAGTCGAGCCCCCACCCCCTGCCTCAGTCAGGGCCCCCACCACCGCATGTCACCGCACCTCAGTGAGCCCCCACCGCCCCGCCTCAGTCAGGCGGCCCCCACCGTCACCCCCGGTCAAGCCCCCGCCGCCATCGTGTCGCGCAGTACCGCGAGCTCCCGCTCCAGCTCCCGGTAGTGATCGCTCACCTTGCGCTCGGGCGTGGGGGTGACGCGGCCCTCGTCGAGTGCGGTCAGGCGGTCGCCGAGGGCGGCGAGGTCCGCCTGCCTGCCGAACCAGCCGGGGGTTCCCTGGGCCGCGGTCAGCTCGTCCCGGGCGGAGCGCAGGGCGGCATGGATCCGCTCGCGGAGCGGGACCAGGTCGTCGCGCAGCCGCTCGGTCGTCCGGCGCAGTTCCAGCACGGACTCGATGGCACCGACGAACGGCTCTCCGGCCTCTGCCATCTCCTGGGCTTGCTCGACGAGCTCCTCGAGCGACGGCATGACCTCGTCGAGGTCGGTGGCGTCCTTGCCGACGAGCAGCGCGCGCGTCTCGGCGTACCGCTCCGACATCCCGTCCACGTCCGCGAGGACGCGTGCCGCCGCATCCGTCTGTTCCCGGATCGCATCGACCGGCAGCCCGTCCCGGTGGCCGAGCAGTACGGCGATCTCCGCCAGCTCCCGCGCCAGCGCCTCCCGCAGTTCCAAGAGCGCCTGGTGGGCCTGGTCGGCCTGCTCAAGGGTCGACCGGAAACTCTCCGCGAGTGCTTCGACCGCCTCCTGCGCCTCCTGCTCGCGCCTGGCCCGCCTACGCCCCCACATAACGCTCCACCCCTCCCACAACACAGATCACAGCCTGGTGATCATAGGTACGGAAGGGGTGGTTGCGAAGGTGCGCGGACGCAGGGGGAGCGACCGTCAGCCGGCCCCCACGAAGATCACGAGCAGCAGCCACACCACGGGAGCCGTCGGCAGCAGTGAGTCCAGCCGGTCCATGATGCCGCCGTGACCGGGAAGCAGCGTGCCCATGTCCTTGATGCCCAGGTCCCGCTTGATCATGGACTCGCCGAGGTCGCCGAGCGTCGCGCTGGCGGCCACCGCGAGGCCCAGGAGCAGCCCCTGCCACCAGGCGCCGTCGTCGATCAGGAACTGCATGCACAGCGCGCCCGCGACCATGGCGAACGACACCGCGCCGAGCAGCCCCTCACGGGTCTTGCCAGGGCTGATGCGCGGCGCCAGCTTGTGCTTGCCGAACCGCCAGCCGACGGCGTACGCGCCCGTGTCGCTGACCACCGTCAGCAGCAGGAACGTCAGGACGCGCCACGCACCGTCCTGCGCGGTCAGCATCATCGCCACGAACGTGGCCAGGAACGGCACGTAGAAGGCGGCGAAGACTCCCGCCGTGACGTCCTTGAGATAGCCCTCCGGCGGCTCCGTCATCCGCCAGACGAGCACGGCCAAGGCGGTGAGCGCCATGGCGACCCACGCGCCGTCCGCTCCGCTGACGTAGCCGGCGACGACCATCGCCGCACCGCCCAGCGCCAGCGGAACGAGGGGCGCCTTGATGCCCTTGCGTTCCTCGAGCCGGCTGGTCAGCTCCCACAGGCCGACGACGACGGCGACCGCTATCACGCCCACGAACACGGCCTTGACGACGAACAGGGCCGCGATGATCACTGCGCCGAGCCCGACACCGACGCCTATGGCCGCGCTCAGGTCACGGCCCGCGCTCTTCTTCTGTGGTGCGGGCGCCGGCTGAGGGGCGTCGGGCATGGGATCCGGATTCTGCGGCACCGCCGCATAGGGCTGGGCCGACGGGGTCTCGTCGCGGAACGTCTCGTCTCGGAACGGGAGGCCGCCCAGCCGAGCGGCCCCCCGGTCGTCATCCTGGTCTCCGCCATACGCGGGTACGCCGGGCACGATGGGCATGGGGCGGGTGTGCTGCGCCTCAGGCGCATCGTACGCGGGACCCGCCGGGGCAGCCCCCTGGACAGGCCCCTGGTCGGACGGCCCCCAGTACCCGGCTTGTGGCGGCGCTCCCCAGGAAGAGTCGTTCATCAGACCTCGAGCAGCTCCGCTTCCTTGTGCTTCAGGAGCTCGTCCACCTGGGCGACGTACTTCGCGGTGGTGTCGTCGAGCTCCTTCTCGGCACGGCGGCCCTCGTCCTCGCCGACCTCGCCGTCCTTGATCAGCTTGTCGATCGCGTCCTTGGCCTTGCGGCGGACGGAACGGATCGAGACCTTGGCGTCCTCGCCCTTGGTCTTGGCGACCTTGATGTAGTCCTTGCGGCGCTCCTCGGTGAGCTCGGGGAACACCACGCGGATGATGTTGCCGTCGTTGCTCGGGTTGACGCCCAGGTCGGAGTCGCGGATCGCCTGCTCGATGTTGCGCAGCGCGCTCTTGTCGAACGGGGTCACGACGGCCATGCGCGGCTCCGGCACGGAGAACGAGGCCAGCTGGTTGATCGGCGTCAACGCGCCGTAGTAGTCGGCCACGATCTTGTTGAACATCGCCGGGTGCGCACGGCCGGTGCGGATCGCGGCGAAGTCCTCCTTGGCGACCACGACGGCCTTCTCCATCTTCTCCTCGGCCTCGAGGAGGGTCTCTTCGATCACCACTTGCTCCTGCGTGTCTTGAGTAGGCCCGGCTGCGGTTCCCTGTCGGGGCCGACCGCCGGCTGCGTCGCGTCTTCTTCCTGCACGGTTCCCGACCGGCAGGACATTGTCCATCCCCCAGCCAGGGTCCGTCCCGTCCGTCCCCCGGACAGGTGCCGTCCCCGTGGACGGGGTGGTGCTCCGGTCAGGCCCGGCTGCCCTGGTCACCCACGAGCGTGCCGATCTTCTCACCCTTGACGGCGCGCGCGATATTGCCCTCCGCCAGAAGCTCGAAGACCAGGATCGGGAGCTTGTTGTCGCGGCACAGCGTGATGGCGGTGGCGTCGGCGACCTTCAGCTCGCGGGTGATGACCTCGCCGTAGCCGAGGGCGTCGAACTTGACCGCGTCCGGGTTTGCCTTCGGGTCGGAGTCGTAGACCCCGTCCACGCCGTTCTTGCCCATCAGCAGGGCCTCGGCGTCGATCTCCAGGGCTCGCTGCGCGGCGGTGGTGTCGGTGGAGAAGTACGGCATGCCCATACCGGCGCCGAAGATGACCACGCGGCCCTTCTCCAGGTGCCGCACGGCGCGCAGCGGGATGTACGGCTCGGCGACCTGGCCCATGGTGATGGCGGTCTGGACCCGGCTGTCGATGCCCTCCTTCTCCAGGAAGTCCTGGAGGGCGAGGCAGTTCATCACGGTGCCGAGCATGCCCATGTAGTCGGAGCGGGCGCGGTCCATGCCGCGCTGCTGCAGTTCGGCGCCGCGGAAGAAGTTGCCGCCGCCGATGACGACCGCGATCTGTGCCCCGTCGCGGACGACCGCCGCGATCTCGCGGGCGATCTTGTGCACCACGTCGGGGTCCACACCCAGGCCCCCGCCACCGGCGAAAGCCTCTCCGGACAGCTTCAGCAGAAACCGGCCGCCTACTTTGCCGTCGTCGCTCGTCTGGGCCTTGGTGGTCATGGAGATCCCGCCTCTTTCACGTGTTGCACATACGAAGAAGGCCATTGCCGGTGGGGTGTCGTTCGCAACCCATGCGCGGCAATGGCCTCCTCGTCAGATCTGCTGTCGTCCGTCACGCGCGTGCGTGACGACGCCGTACGCGGACGACTGATGTCGACCCTAGCGAAAGACCGCCAGGAGTCGCGCGCCGATCGCTGTACGGACTCAGATGCCGACCTTGATGCGCGTGAAGCGCTTCAGGGTGACACCCGCCTCGTCCAGGACCTTCTGGACCGACTTCTTGTTGTCGAGCGCGTACGGCTGGCCGAGCAGCGTGGCGTCCTTGAAGAAGCCGTTGAGGCGACCCTCGACGATCTTGGCGATCGCGGCCTCGGGCTTGCCCTCGGCGCGGGTGGTCTCCTCGGCGATGCGGCGCTCGGACTCGACGACCTCGGCCGGGACGTCCTCCTGGGCGAGGTACTTCGGCGCGAAGGCGGCGATGTGCTGGGCGACACCGCGGGCGACCTCGGCGTTCGGCTTGTCCAGCTCGACGAGGACACCGATCTGCGGGGGCAGGTCGGGCATCGTGCGGTGCATGTACGCCGCCACGTAGCCGTCGGCGAACTGCGCGAAGCGGTCCAGGACGATCTTCTCGCCCAGGTTCGCGTTGGCCTCGTCCACGAACGCCTGGACGGTCTTGCCGGGCTCGATCTCGGAGGCGAGGAGCGCCTCGATGTCGGCCGGGGAGGTCTTGGCGACGTGCTCGGCGATGGCGGCGGCCACGGCCTGGAACTTCTCGCCCTTGGCGACGAAGTCCGTCTCGCACTTCAGCTCGACGAGGACGCCGGAGGAGTTGTCGTCGGCGATGATCGAGACCACGGCGCCGTTCTCGGCGGAGCGGCCCTCGCGCTTGGCGACGCCCTTCTGGCCCTTGATACGGAGCGCCTCGACGGCCTTGTCGACGTTGCCCTCGGCCTCGTCCAGCGCCTTCTTGCAGTCCATCATGCCGGCGCCGGTGAGCTCACGGAGCTTCTTGACGTCGGCGGCGGTGTAGTTCGCCATGATTCCTGGAATCTCTCTCGAGTCTGAAGATCTACGGGCCGAACGGCGGGGGCTTCGTGGGCCCCCGCCGTCCATGACCCGAAGGGGTGTGAGGGGTCAGGCCTGCTCGGCGTCCGCGGCCGGGGTCTCGGCGGCCGGAGCCTCGGCGGGGGCCTCAGCAGCAGGGGCCTCGGCGGCGGGGGCCTCGGCCTCGTCGGCCTTCTTCTCGCCCTCGAGCAGGTCGCGCTCCCACGCGGCGAGCGGCTCGCCCGCGCCCTTCTCGCCCTTGCCCTCCGTGGCCACGCCGGAACGGGCGATGAGGCCCTCGGCGACGGCGTCGGCGATCACACGGGTGAGCAGGGTGACGGAGCGGATCGCGTCGTCGTTGCCCGGGATCTTGTAGTCGACCTCGTCGGGGTCGCAGTTGGTGTCGAGGATGGCGACGACCGGGATGTTGAGCTTCCGGGCCTCACCGACCGCGATGTGCTCCTTCTTGGTGTCCACGATCCAGACGGCGCTGGGCACCTTCTGCATCTCGCGGATACCACCGAGGGTCTTCTCCAGCTTGGCCTTCTCGCGCGAGAGCACGAGAAGCTCCTTCTTGGTCAGACCGGAAGCGGCGACGTCCTCGAAGTCGATCTGCTCGAGCTCCTTGAGGCGCTGCAGACGCTTGTAGACGGTCGAGAAGTTGGTGAGCATGCCGCCCAGCCAGCGCTGGTTGACGAAGGGCATGCCGACGCGGGTGGCCTGCTCGGCGATGGCCTCCTGCGCCTGCTTCTTCGTGCCGACGAACATGACCGTGCCGCCGTGGGCGACGGTCTCCTTGACGAACTCGTAGGCGCGGTCGATGTACGACAGCGACTGGAGCAGGTCGATGATGTAGATGCCGTTGCGCTCGGTGAAGATGAAGCGCTTCATCTTCGGGTTCCAGCGACGGGTCTGGTGACCGAAGTGGACGCCGCTTTCCAGCAGCTCCCGCATCGTGACGACGGCCATGGCCGTTCTCCTTGAGTTTCTCGGTTGTGCCGCGGATGCCGGACGGCATCCACGCCTGACGCCCGCACCGCGCCGTGCCACAAAGGACCGAGGGGCGCTGACAGGGACCGTTGCCGGCCGCCATATCGGGGCGTGCGAAGTCGACCCGGTGACCCGGATCGCCAGAAGAAGTGTACGGGACCGGCGAGGCAGCGGCTGACGCCGCTGTCCACAACCGGCGAGTAGTCCACAGGTCCCGCCCCTGACCGGCCGGTCTGCGGGACGGTTCTCGCATGTCTCGGATGCGAACGAAGCGATGGGCGTTTCTGCCCGCCTTGACGCTTGCCGTCCTGCCCCCGCCGGCCCGCGCGGACGCCCCGCCCCCACCGACGGACCCCGTGCCCGCCGTGGCCCACGCCTGGCCGGTGGGCTCGCCGCCCATGGTCCTACGCGGCTGGGAGCCACCGGCGACGGTCTACGGACCCGGCCACCGCGGCGTCGACCTGGCGGCCCCGGCAGGAACACCCGTACGGGCGGTGGCGGCCGGCCGGGTGACCTTCTCGGGCCGGGTCGCCGGACAGGGTGTCGTCTCGGTGGAACTGGCGGGAACGGGCGATCCACCCCTACGGACGACCTACGAGCCGGTTCGGCCGTCCGTGGGGAAGGGCGACGAGCTGGAGCCGGGAGACGTGGTCGGCACGGTGGAGGCGACGGGCGGGCACTGCACGGCCACGTGCCTGCACTGGGGCCTGCTGAGGAAGGAGACCTACCTCAATCCCCTGTCCCTGTTACCACCGTGGCTGTTGCACCGGGGCCCGTCGAGGCTGCTGCCGGTGCTGGGCGTGCCGCTGCCCCGTTGACCTGCGAGCCTGCGGGCCGGTGCGGCAGGGGCGGACGATGGGCGACCCCCGCTCGAGCGGAGCCGGGAGCGGGGAGGCACCCCGCAAGCTGCGCGCCCCATCCCTCAGCAGACCGACCGGGCTCAGCCGCGAACCCCCCGCAGCGCCATTCCCACCGCCGCATCAGTGATCGCGGACGGATCTTCCGCCGCCCCCAATTCGATCCGCCGCACCGCCGCGTCGACGACCCCCTGAAGCAGCATCGCCGCCAACCGCGGCTCCGCGTGCCCCATCTCCCCCAACGCCTCGACGATCATCGCCACGAGCCCACCGTGCGCGGCCCGGATCTTCTCCCTGGCGCCCGCATCGAGCTCACTCGCGGAAATCGCCACCACGGCCCGGTGCCGCCGATCCCCGACCAGCGCGAGCTGCTGCCGCACATACGCCTCGACCTTGGCCTCGGGCCCGTCGGCCGCGGCCATCGCCGCCGACACCTCCGCCGCCCAGACCGGGAAGTCGACCTCGCACAGCTCCTCGACCACGGCCGCCCGCGACCGGAAGTACTCGTAGACGGACGAGCGCGCGAGCCCCGTCCGCTCGGCGAGGGCGGGAAAGGTCAGAGCCTCCGTCCCGCCCTCGGACAGCAGGGACCGTGCCGCGTCCAGCAGGGCGGCTCGCTGCATCGATCGGTGCTCGGCCACGGAGGCCGCTCGAATCCTTGGCACGTCAACCACTCTACGGACGCGCTACCCCCGGCGGGAACGACTCCCGTCGACGCGCCCTCATCCGGCCAGGTCACCGACCGAAGCCCGCCAGTTTCGCGCGCAGCTGGAGCACGGACTTGGTGTGGATCTGGCTGACCCGGCTCTCGGTCACCCCGAGCACGTTCCCGATCTCGGCGAGCGTGAGGCCCTCGTAGTAGTACAGCGTGACGACGGTCTTCTCCCGGTCGGGCAGGGTGTTGATCGCCCGCGCCAGGAATCGCCGCAGCTCCCGGTCCTCGGCCACTTCCACGGGATTGTCGGCGGCGGTGTCCTCCAGCGTGTCCATGAGGCTCAGCCGGTCGCCGCCCTCGCCGCCGACGTGCAGCAACTCCTCCAGGGCCACCACGTTCGCCAGCGACAACTGACTGAACACCGCGTGGAGTTCGTCCACCGCGATCCCCAGCTCGCCGGCCACCTCACCCTCCGTCGGTGTCCGCCGCAGCCTGGCCTCCAGCGTCGCGTAGGCCCGCTCCACGTTCCGCGCCTTCTGCCGGACCGACCGCGGAATCCAGTCCAGTGCCCGCAGCTCGTCGATCATCGCGCCCCGGATCCGCGTGATCGCGTACGTCTCGAACTTGATCTCCCGGTCGACATCGAACTTCTCGATCGCGTCGATCAGCCCGAACACTCCCGACGACACGAAGTCCGCCTGCTCCACGTTGGGCGGCAGCCCGACGCTCACCCGCCCCGCCACGTACTTGACCAGCGGCGAGTAGTGCAGGATCAGCTGCTCCCGCAGCCGCTCGTCCCCCGTCGCCTTGTAGGACCGCCACAGCTCGTCGAGCGTCGAGGGAGCGGGCGGCCGCACGCTGCCACCGTCGCGGGCGGCTGGGGTAATCGCCGCCCGGTCGGACCCGGAGGTGTGCTGGGGCATTCGTCGCCTTGTGCCGTTCTGCCGTGAAGTACGTGAACCAGGAGTGACGTGACTGGGTGAGCTGTGAGGTTTCGCGTGTCGGGTCTCGTGCCAAGTTGGTGGTCCGTGTCGGGAACCTTGTGAGCGTAGCGTGACTGGAGCGTCGCGGTGCGCGAAGAGCGGGGCTCGAGCCGTGCGGAGATACGTTCCTCTGAACGCTCCGTCGAAGCACGGCGATCGCCCTGCGTGACTGCCGAAGGGGGGTCAACTGCGGGAATTCGCAAGGGCTTCGAGGTTCCCCCGGACGGCCGAACACGCTCGATCAGCACGGGCTGCGGCCACCCCGGACGGCGATCATCGACTCGCGTGTCAACTTCCAGCCGTCGCCGTGTCGTTCGACGTAGCCAAGTGCCCGCAGTTCGTACAGTCTCGCGATCGCGTCGTCCTCGGTCGTCTGCGCGCCGCGGGCGACCTCGTCCGCGGCCGCGGCCCGGCGTGCGGGCAGCGCGGCCAGCACCTGCCGGGCGCCGGGTTCCAGCAGGTCGCGTGGGAGCACCGGGCCGCGCCGGTCCGGCGCGAGCTCCCCCATGTCGCCGATCAGCTCGACGATTTCCGCGGCGTCCGTGACCAGTACCGCGTCGCCGCGCAGGAGCTCGTGCGCGCCCGCGGAGAGCCCGCTGGTGGCCGGTCCCGGTACCGCCATGGTGTGCCGGCCCAGCCGTTGCGCCGCCCGCGCCGTGACCAGCGAGCCGCTGCGATACGCCGCCTCGACGACCACGGTTCCCCTGGTCAGCGCGGCGATCACCCGGTTCCGCAGGACGAACCGGCTCGGCGTCGGATGATCACCGGGCGGCAGTTCCCCGATCACCAGTCCCTGTTCCGCGATCCTGGTGATCAACCCGGTGTGTCCGCGCGGGTAGGGCTGGTCGACTCCGCAGGCGAGGACGGCGACGGTGGCCCCACCGGCGCCGAGGGCGCCCCGGTGGGCGGCCCCGTCGATGCCGTAGGCACCGCCGGAGACCACCACCCAGCCGCGCTCTGCGAGTCCTGCGGCGAGCGCGGCCGCCATGTGGGCGCCGTACTGGGTGCAGGCCCGTGCGCCCACCAGGGCGACCGAGCGCAGCGCCCACACCCGCAGGCTGGGCCGTCCTCTCACCCACAGTCCGAGGGGCCGGGCATCGCCCAGGTCGTCGAGCTGGCCCGGCCACTCGGCCTCCCCGGGTCCCACGAACCGCACACCGGCCTCCCGTGCGACGGCCAGGTCCCGCGCGGGCTCGGCCCGCCCGGCCCGCGCCCGCAGCCCGGCCCACCGTTGCGCGCTCGCCCCGGGCAGCGCGGGCCCGCCGTCCCGCAGCCGCCGCGCCACCTCCCGCGCCCCGAGCTCCCGCACCCACCGCCCGCCGATCTCGTCCCCGGGCTCGATGACCCGGGTGAGGAAGACGCGGGCAAGCAGGTCGCCGTCGGGAGCCTCGCCGCCGCTCACGTCAGGGCTCCGATGGCCATCGGCACACCGCGCGGGACACCGGTGCGCAGTTGCAGCGCGAGCGCGACGTCCGTCGCGTCGGGCCGGTCGTGGCCGACGAGGTCCGCGACGGTCCAGGCGACGCGCAGGACACGGTCGAGTCCGCGGGCGGTGAGCACACCTCGCTCCAGGTTCCGCTCGGCCTCGTCCATCGCACCGCTCACCGCATGCCAGCGGTTGCGCAGTTCGCGCCCGGGCACTTCGCTGTTGGTCCGCCAGGGCGTTCCCGCGAACCTCGCCGCCGCCCGCTCGCGTGCCGCCCGCACCCGCTCGGCGACCGTCGCCGTGGACTCGCCCGCCGCTCCGCGCCGCGTGAGCTCGGCCCGGCTGACCGGATCGACCTCGACCCGGAGATCGACCCGGTCCAGCAGCGGACCCGAGATCCGGGCCTGGTAGCGCCGAATGGCCGAGGGCGGGCAATCGCACAGCGCGTCCCGCTGCGAGAAGCGTCCGCAGGGACACGGATTGGCCGCGAGCACCATCAGGAACCTCGCCGGGAACCGCACCACACCCGCGCTGCGGGCGATGACGACATGCCCCGCCTCCAGTGGCTGGCGCAGGGCGTCGAGAACCTGGCTGCTGAACTCGGGGGTCTCGTCGAGAAAGAGCACTCCACGATGGGCCAGCGAGACGGCGCCGGGCCGCGCGACGCCCGGGCCGCCGCCGACGAGTGCCTGCATGGTGGCCGAGTGGTGCGGCGCGCAGTAGGGCGCCGTGTCGATCAGGGGCTTGCCCGGTGGCAGCAGTCCGGCCACCGAGTGCACCGCCGTGACCTCCAGCGACTCCTCCCGCACCAGCCGGGGCAGGACGGCCGGCAGCCGCTCCGCGAGCATGGTCTTGCCGGCGCCGGGCGGCCCTTCCAGGAACAGGTGGTGTCCGCCCGCGCCGGCCACCTCCACGGCGGTGCGCGCCGAGATCTGGCCCACGACGTCGGCGAGATCGTGTCCCTGGTCGTGCTGGGCGGCGCCGAGGCTGTGCATGCCCGTGGCCGCGCCCGTCCCGGGCACGCGCAGTCCGGCCAGGAGCGGGTCCGGGCGCCCCAGCGCGTCGGGCTCCTCGTCAGGCACCGGTTCGTCGGTCAGGAAGGCGATCAGCTGCCGCAGGCTGCGGACACCGAGCACCGACACGCCGGGGACGAGCGAAGCCTCGGCTGCGGCGCACTCCGGCACGACCACCTGCTCGTATCCGGCGTCCGCCGCGGCCAGCACCGCAGGCAGGATGCCCCGTACGGGCCGCACCCGTCCGTCGAGGCCCAGCTCGCCGATCATCACGATGTCGGTGAGCACGCGGGGGTCGATGCGCTCGGCGGCACCCAGCACCGCACAGGCGACGGCAAGATCGAAACCAGAGCCGGCCTTGGGCACGGACGCCGGGCTCAGTCCGACCGTCAGCTTCTTCTGCGGCCACTCGCCACCCGAGTTCACCACCGCCGCGCGCACCCGGTCACGGCTCTCCGTCAGGCTCTTGTCCGGCAGCCCCACCAGCGTGAACGCCGCGACCCCCGGTTCGAGATCCGCCTGAACCTCCACCACCACGCCCTCGACGCCCACCAGCGCCACGGAGCACGTACGCGCGAACCCCATCTCAGGCCACCCCCCGCACGTGCTCGACCGCGGGTGCGCCGCGGCGCGGCAGCAGCACGGCGACCACGTCGATGCGGACACCGCCGGGCGGTGCTCCCCCGTGCTCCTGCGTCCACCGTTCCGCCAGGCCGCGCAGGCGCTGCGCCTTGGCCGGCGTGACCGCCTCCAGAGGATGCTGGAAGGGGCCTGCCCTGCGGGTCTTGACCTCGCAGACCACGAGGACGTCGCCGTCCCGGGCCACGATGTCGATCTCACCGGTCCTGCCACAGCGCCAGTTGCGCTCCAGGACCGTCATTCCGGCCTCGGCCAGCCGCCGGGCGGCCAGTCCCTCGCCGTACCTGCCGAGTGCGCTGCGTGCCTGCTGCGTGTTCATGTCGGCACCACCTCCGGCGCCAACCGTCACGCATCCGACCCAGCGAAGTGGATCTTGGTTGATTACTCAGCGGTTGTGGATATCTCCGTCACCCCGACGGGGGACCGTCATCCGCCCGGCAGCTCGAGGTCGCTCTTGTTCAGCTCCTCGATGTTCACGTCCTTGAACGTCAGGACGCGGACCTGCTTCACGAAGCGCGCCGGCCGGTACATGTCCCAGACCCAGGCGTCCGCCATGGACACCTCGAAGAACACCTCACCCTGGACCGAGTGCACCTGCATCTCGTAGTCGTTGGTCAGGTAGAAGCGGCGCTCGGTCTCGATCACGTATTTGAACAGACCGACGACATCGCGGTACTCCCGGTAGAGCTTCAGCTCCATCTCGGTCTCGTACTTCTCGAGGTCCTCGGCGCTCATGGCATGTTCCCCTTCAGCCGTGCGATCCCACCATTGTGCGCCAGTCCCGGGAGCACCTAGACGATTTCCGTGTCAAGGATCTCGGGCCTGGCCGGGGGACCCTCGTCGAGCACCCTGCGCAGCAGCTCGGCGAGTCTGGTCGGATACACCGTCTCATGTGCCTGGCTCAGTTCCCGACACGTCCACCAGCGCGCTCCGGCGACACTGCGCCGCTCCAGCTCGGTGAGCCCCGCGGCCTCGATCGCCGTCTGGGTCGTACGGGCCAGGAAGTACCACTCGTCCTGGTCCCAGCGGCGGCCCGCGAACGGGAAGGAGCACATCCGCCGCCACAGCACCGGGCCGAGCTCGACCTCGGTGATGCCCGTCTCCTCGGCGAGTTCCCGCAGAGCGGCCTGTTCACGGGTCTCGTCGCCCTCCAGGCCGCCGCCGGGCGTGAACCACCAGTCGTCGGCCGGATCGTCCGGCTCATGGCCGTGCAACAGCAGGATGCGGTCCTCCGGGTCGAGCAGAACCACCCGGGCGACCTTGCGCAACCCGCCTTGATACGAGTCAGCACCAGAATCCACGGCTGGATCCCCGCACGACTGCTCGCCCGCGTCCCTCGTCTCAGCGGGCACCCGCGGGCTCCGTCCGGGCGCGGCCGCGGCCGCCCAGTAGCTTGGCCACGGGGCCGTACGCACCGCCGGCGAGGACGAGCGCGCCGCCGACGACGATCAGGACGCCGATCGTACGGAACGGTCCCGGCTCGGAGAGGCTGCCGAGCGTCTCGAAGCCCGTGGGGCGCTTCAGCATGCCCTCCATGGGCCAGATGACGGCATCGACACGGGCGGTCACGGCGTCCCTCGAGACGGTGCCCCTGGCGGCGTCCGTGAGATGGGCGGTGGAGTCCAGGGAGCCCTGGCGCTCGTCACCGAGCAGGAAGAGGCGCCCCTTCGGGACCGTCACGGTCGGGAAGTCCGTGTTCTCGGCCAGGCTGCCCTTGGGCAGATACGGTTCCTCGATCTGCTTGCCGTTGACGGTCAGCTTGCCGTTCGTGCAGCAGGAGACCTTGTCTCCGCCGACCGCGACCACACGCTTGACCACGGGGGCGTTGTCGACCCAGGTGCTGTCACGGAAGACGACGACATCGCCCCGTCGTACCTCATCACCGTCGACGTTCTGCGCCAGCACCCGGTCACCGGCGTCGATGGTCGGGGTCATCGAAGTGGTGGGCACGGTGTACGGCCGGTAGATCACCGCTGCCCAGCCGAATCCCGCCAGGAACAGCACGAGGCCCAGCGCGACGGCCAGGCCGGACAACCGCTGTCCGGTCCGGCTGCCCACCGGGCCCCTGTTGATGCCACCGCTGCGCGGGGCCGTACGCGTAGTGCTCTCGCCACCCATGGACCCGCACCCTACCCGGCGGTACCGAGCCGGGGCAGCCCTTCCTCCGCGACCAAGGTCACAAGCTCCACAGCGGCTTCACCGGGCGGGCGGGACGCCAGTGCCTCAGCGGCTGTCGGACGCGGCCCGCGCGGCCCGCCTGCGGCGCCACACCGCGAGCGGCACCACACCGACGAGGGCGATTCCCTGCGGCGCGACCGTCAGGGACGTGGCGCCCGAGGACCGGTCGTTGATGCCCGTCTGGTCGAAGGTGTCCGGGACGGGCAGCGTGCCCCAGCGGTTGATCGGCCAGGCCTTGACGATGGCACGGCCGACGACCTGGTCCACGGGGACCATGCCGTGGTTCTTGTCGTTCTGGTTGTAGCGCGAGTCGCGCGAGTTCTGCCGGTGGTCGCCCATGACCCAGATGTAGCCCTTGGGCACCTTCACCTTGAACTGGCCGCCCTGGTCGTCGACCGTGCACGGTGTGTTGCCGGCGTACACGAACGACTTGTCGTCCAGGGCCTTGCCGTTGACCTTCAGCGGGCCCGTGCCGTTGCACTCCACGGTGTCGCCGCCCACGCCGATGACGCGCTTGATGAGGTCCTTCTCCTCCGCGGACGGCATCAGGCCGATCCAGCTCAGGAAGGTCTGCAGGGCGTTCGGGTTGGCCGTGGGCTCACCGGCCAGCCAGTTGTCGGGGTCGTGGAAGACGACCACCTCACCACGCTCGGGCTCCGAGCCGAACCAGGGGGTGAACTTGTCCACCAGGACGCGGTCACCCTGCTGGAGGGTGTTCTGCATCGAGTCGGAGGGAATCGAGAACGCCTGCACCAGGAACGTCTTGATCAGCAGCGCGAGCACCAACGCGATGCCGATCAGGATCGGCAGCTCCTTCCAGAAGGAGCGTGGCTTGCGCGGCCCGGACGCGGAGCCGCCCGATCCGTGGTCCTCGGTCCGGTTCTGCTCGTCCGTCGCCTTGCCGTCGTCGGTCGCTCCGGCGTCACTCCCGGAGGTCACGGCGCCGTCCGCGGCCGGGACGGCGGCTTCCACGGGGCGTCCGCGGTGCTCCTCGCCGTCGTGTCCGGACCGTGCGCCAACCGCCACATCCCCCACGCCAACTCCTCACTCTGTGCCGCTGCCTGCCCCATAGACGGTGCAGGCCCACCACTCCCATAACGAGCGGGAGTTCCGCAGGGGTCGGGAGTTGGATCGTTCCGTTCGGATCGTCTGGAGCAACCCTATGCGACAGCTGGGGAGCTGCGGCTGTCCCGGAAGCCGAGTCGGACACGGAAGAGAAGGTTTGCGGTTCCTTGAGACTGTTCCAGTGGCCCAGCGGCCATGCGATGACCATGGCGCGGCCCACCACCTCGTCCTCGGAGACGGTGCCGCCGTAGTCGGTGTTCTGGTGCGAGCGGGAGTCCGCGGAGTTGGCCCGGTGGTCGCCCATCACCCAGAGCCGCCCCTCGGGGACGACGATGTCGAACTCCGTGTTCGACGGGGCGTTCCCCGGATACAGATAGTCCGCCTCGCTGAGGGGTACGCCGTTGACGGTCACCCGCCCCTGCGTGTCACAGCACTTGACGTGGTCCCCGCCGACACCGACGACCCGCTTGATGAGGTCCTTCTCGTTGTCGGACGGGAGCAGGCCGATGAAGGTGAGCGCCTCCTTGACCTGCTTGACGACGACGGGATCGTCCTTCTTCGTCGTGGTCGTCTCGTCCTTCAGCCAGCCGCCGGGATCCTTGAACACCACGACGTCCCCGCGCTGCGGCTTGGAGCCGAACCACGGGGTGAACTTGTCGACCAGCACGCGGTCGCCGATGCGGATCGTCTGCTCCATCGAGCCCGACGGGATCACGAACGCCTGCACGAGGAAGGTCTTCAGGACCAGCGCTATGAGGACGGCCACGCCCACGAGGAGAGGTATCTCCTTGACCGCGCCACTCCTGCGGCGCCGCTTGACCTTGCGCTGGAGCTTGCGCCGCTCGGCGCGGCTGCGACCACCGGACGGGCTGGCGGCGCGCCGTGCGCCGGTGGGCAGGAGGTTGTCGGCGGCGCTGCCCGGGACACCGCGTGGCCTGCCGCGGTTACCCATGCGCGCCCGCCGCTTTTTCCGGCTCGTTCGCCTCCGCGGCACTCCAGCCTTCGGCGGCGGCCACGCGCGCGTACGCACCGGGGCGCTGCAGGCGGGTGAGGTGGCCGGCCGGCCAGATGATCCAGTCGGCCCGGCCGATCACGTCGCCCACGGGGATCATGCCGCCGCCGGGCGAACCCAGATGGTCGCGGGAGTCGCTGGAGTCGCTGCGGTGGTCACCCAGGACGAACAGAGTGTCGTCGGGCACGTCCACGTCGAAGGACACCGTGGACGGGCTGTCACCGGGGTACAGGAACGTCGACTCGTCGACCGACCTGCCGTTCACCTGGATCCTCCCCTCCTTGTCGCAGCAGACCACATGGTCTCCCCCCACACCCACAACGCGCTTGATGTAGTCGGCATCCCCGAAGTAGCCGGTGCCGTCGAACACAACGACGTCGCCGCGCTGCGGCCGGGCACCGAAACGGTACGCCAACTTATTTACGAGAACGCGGTCCCCGATCCTCAACCCGTTTTCCATGGATCCGCTGGGAATCTGGAACGGTTGCACCACGAAAGTGTTGAGGATCAGCAAAAACAGCAGACAGACCAGCAGGCTCAAAGAGATCCGTCCGCCGGGCAGCCACTGGGTGATCCGCGACACCAACGAGAAACGCGACCGTCCCTCCGGCCCCTCTGTGTCCGGGATCTCCTGGGATCCGGAAGGGCGGGAGGAGCGGTCGCGCTCCGTCGGCTGTGCTTCGGTGTCCATCGGAGCCAGATGCTATCCGGCTCCGCTTTGGCACCTTCTTACTGGCTCGCTCGCCTACGGCTCACGACCAGCGACACGCGATCAGTTGTCGCGCTTCTCCTTGATCTTCGCCGCCTTGCCGCGCAGGTCGCGCAGGTAGTACAGCTTGGCGCGACGCACGTCACCACGGGTGACGAGCTCGATCTTCTCGACGATCGGGGTGTGCACCGGGAAGGTGCGCTCGACGCCGACGGAGAAGGAGACCTTGCGGACCGTGAAGGTCTCGCGGACACCGGCGCCCTGGCGGCGGATCACAACGCCCTTGAACTGCTGCACACGGGAGCGGTTGCCCTCGATGACGCGCACGTGGACGTTGACGGTGTCACCCGGACGGAAGGCCGGGACGTCGCTGCGCAGCGACGCGGAGTCGACGGAGTCGAGCAGGTGAGACATTTCGTCTGCTTTCTTCGGTGATGCCACAGGTCATCAACGGAAGCTAGGTGTTCTGGATGAGAGTCGTGCGCGTCGGGACGAGCGTCGTGTCCCCCTGTGGCAGGGGCGCAGGCCGGACGACGCACAACAGCGGCCTATTCTTCCACGCCCTGTGGCCTGCGCCAAAATCGGCCGTACGGCTCTCCCGCCGGATCCGGTGACCAGCCCAGGATGGACAGCATCTCGCGGTCCTTCTTGTCGAAGGCCGTGGGGTCGCAGCGTTCGATGAGGTCGGGCCGGTTGGCCGTCGTACGCTTCAGGGCCTCGTCGCGGCGCCAGCGGGCGATCTTCCCGTGGTGCCCGCTGAGCAGCACCTCCGGGATTCCGCGGCCGCGCCACTCGGGCGGCTTGGTGTAGACGGGGCCCTCCAGGAGGTTGGCCATCGCCCCGGGCGCGAAGGAGTCGTCCCGGTGGGACTCGGCATTGCCGAGCACGCCGGGCAGCAGCCGCGCCACGGCTTCCGTGATGACCAGTACGGCCGCCTCGCCGCCGGCCAGGACGTAGTCTCCGATGGACACCTCGTAGACCGGGATCCGGGTGGCGTACTCGTCGATGACACGACGGTCGATGCCCTCGTAGCGGGCCGGCGTGAAGATCAGCCAGGGGCGCTCGGAGAGCTCGACGGCGAGTTCCTGGGTGAAGGGCCGGCCGCTGGGCGTGGGCACGATGAGCGCGGGCGCGTGCGCGCCCGTCTCGTAGCCGTCGGCGAGGGCCGAGTCGAGGGCGTCGCCCCAGGGGTCGGTCTTCATGACCATCCCGGGGCCGCCGCCGTACGGCGTGTCGTCGACCGTGTTGTGGCGGTCGTACGTCCAGCCACGCAGATCATGCACGTGCACATTCAGCTGTCCACGCGCGCGTGCCTTGCCGACGAGCGAGACGTTCAGCGGGTCCAGGTACTCCGGGAAGATCGTGACGACGTCGAGCCTCATGCGCTGTCGTCCCTGGAGGAGGCGATCTCGGCGCGGTCGTCGATCAGACCGGGCGGCGGATCGATGACGGCCCGCTGCTCCTCGAGGTCGATCTCGGTGACGATCTCCTCGACGAAGGGGATGAGGACCTCGCTGCCGTCAGGACGCTCCACGATGAAGAGGTCCTGCGAGGGCAGGTGCGAGATCTCGGTGATCCGTCCGATCTCGGTGCCGTCCACCGTGACCACGTCCAGGTCCATCAGCTGATGGTCGTAGTACTCGTCCTCGTCCTCGGGCGACTCCTCGGGGTCGACCTCGGCGATCAGCAGGATGTTGCGGAGCGCCTCGGCGGCGTTCCGGTCGCGTACGCCTTCGAAGCGCAGCAGCAGACGGCCGCTGTGGACGCGGCCCGTCTCGATGGTCAGCGGGCCGGCCGAGGCCGGGTCGGTGGCCAGGACGGCGCCGGGTGCGAGCCGCAGTTCCGGCTCGTCGGTACGTACCTCGACGGTGACCTCGCCCTTGATGCCGTGGGCGCGGCCGATCCGTGCGACTACCAGCTGCACTGTGCTTGATCTCCTGTCAGACGACTCATACGACGGGCCGGGCGACGTCGGCCGATACGACGTCGGGCCGGGGACGGCCCAGTGGCCCTCCCCGGCCCGAGCCGGTGCTGCGAATGCGTCAGCGGACTTGGTCCACGTCGACGAGGTCGACGCGGACACCGCGACCGCCGATGGCGCCCACGACGGTGCGCAGGGCGCGTGCGGTGCGGCCGTTGCGGCCGATCACCTTGCCGAGGTCGTCCGGGTGGACCCGGACCTCGAGCACACGCCCGCGACGCAGGTTGCGCGAGGCGACCTGCACATCGTCGGGGTTGTCGACGATGCCCTTCACGAGGTGCTCGAGAGCCTCCTCGAGCATGCTCAGGCCTCGGTCGACTCGGACTCGGCCGAAGCCTCGTCCTTCTTCTCAGCCTTCTTCTTCTGGGTGATGGCCTCACCCTTGCCCTCGTCGTCGCCACCGAGGGCGTCGAACGACGGGCGCGCGGCCTTCGGCTCGGCCACGAGCAGCGGAGCCGGGGCGGGCTCGCCCTTGAACTTCTGCCAGTCGCCGGTCTTCTTCAGAATGGCGAGCACGGGCTCGGTCGGCTGGGCGCCGACGCCGAGCCAGTACGCCACACGGTCGGCGTCCACCTCGATGATCGACGGGTGGTAGGTCGGGTGGTACTTGCCGATCTCCTCGATGGCCCGGCCGTCACGGCGGGTGCGGGAGTCGGCGACGACGATGCGGTAGTGAGGCGCACGGATCTTGCCCAGACGCTTCAGCTTGATCTTGACTGCCACGGAAGTGGTGTCTCCTGGTCTTGACGTGGTTGGGCACGGCGAGATGGCCGCGTGGGGTTGCGGTACCCGAGTGCCCGATGGACGCGTCAGCCGGAGGAGAGAGGGGTCCTGTGCGGCTGTCGAGTACAGCTAGCCATTCTGCCACACCCTGGGGGGCGCTTCCGGCCGAGGGGCGCTGGGGCATGCCCGAGGGGCACCCGGCGTCGGCCTGACCCTACGTCGGGTGCACAACCCGCGTCGCCTGGACGCGGCCGCCACGAGCAGCCGCGTCCTCAGCTTGCCGCCGCGCCCACGATCTCGGGAATCCGGAAGGGCTTCCCGCAGCCCCCGCACACGATCGGCGCCTGGGCCAGTACGGACGGGACGACCCGGACGTTGCGGCCGCAGTCGCAGACCGCCTTCACGCGCACCCCACCGCCGGAGGAGCCGTGGCGGGCGGCCGGGCCGCGGAAGGCCTGGGTCGTGTCGGCGGACGTGGCGGCCGTGTGCGCCTTCAGGGCGCGCTGGAGACGCTCCATGGTCGGGCGGTAGCGCCGCTTGGCCTCGGGGCTGAGCGTGACCAGCGAGAAGCCACTGCTGGGGTGCGGCTCCTCGGGGTGATCCAGGCCCAGCTCCTCGGCGATCGCGAGGAATCTGCGGTTGTGGTAGCGGCCCGCACGGGAGGTGTCGCGGACGCCACGAGCGGCAGCGATGCCGTGGACTGCTTCGTGGAGCAGTCGCTCGAAGGAGAGCTCGTGCCCGCACGCGGACGACGACTCCCCGATCAGGGACTCTGGCGCGGCAAGGTCGGGCAGCTCGGGGTGGTGCCGCTGAATGTCGGCCCACGCCTCTGCCAGCTCTGCGGCGAGAACAGGTGGTGTCTGTGTCGTGCTCACGTAATGACAACGAGCCGGAGTGCCCGTGTGTTCCGATTCCGGGCCATCCCAAATAATTTGCACGTACCCGTCAGTTGCCGCTGATGCGTCCTGACGAGGGCGGGTGCGCTGATCTGCGGAGAAGCCTCACAGCTCATGCCAAGGTGGTGCGTAGTCTGACGTACGCCCCGGCGCGTAGACGATGTCCACGCGCCGCAACATGTGTGATCCGCGGATGCGCAAGAGGCGTTTCGGTCGCTCTCGTACCCGGAGGGCGCTGCTTCAGTAAGCGCGCGCGACGATCGCGACGTTACCGGGCGCGTCGCCCTCGTCCGGCACCGACCCGTCCTCGGCGACCAGACACCGTACGGTCACGGCGTGGTCGGCCAGCCTGGTCTCGCCTGCTTCGCCGAGGGTCGCCCACGGGATGCGCGCCCAGCCGCCGGCGGTCGCGACCTCGACGACCTCCTCGACCGTCGACACCTCGGAGGTACGCGACTCACGGCGCTCGCGGGACTGGCGCAGCAGCAGCTCCTGGTCCTCTTCGAGGACCTTGGGGAGGACCTCGACAAGGGTGTCGATCGCCACCGGCTCCTTGCCGCCGGGGATGCGACGGGCGAGCATCGCGGTGCCGTTCTCCAGGTCACGGGGGCCGATCTCGATGCGGACGGGCACGCCCTTGAGTTCCCAGTCGACGGCGCGGCGGCCGAACGGGGTGTCCGTACGGTCGTCGACCCGGACCCGGATCCCGGCCGCCCGCAACTGATCGCCGAGCTCGCGGACCTTGGCCAGAACCGCCTCGTCGCCCTTGATCGCGAGCACGACGGCCTGGATCTGCGCCAGGCGCGGCGGCACCCGAAGGCCGTGGTCGTCGCCGTGCATCATCACCAGGGCCCCGATCATGCGGGTGGTCGAGCCCCAGGAGGTCTGCCAGACCAGCTCCTGCCGGCCGTCCTTCGACAGGTAGCGGGTGTTGAAGGCCTTGGCGAAGTTCTGGCCCAGTTCGTGGCTGGTTGCCATCTGCAGGGCCTTGCCGTCGCCCATCATGCCCTCGAGTGTGAGGGTGTTGACGGCACCCGCGAACCGCTCCTTGACGGTCTTGCGGCCGGGGACGACGTCCATGGCGAGGACGT
Organism: Streptomyces sp. NPDC001315; assembly: GCF_042896175.1. Classification (NCBI taxonomy): domain Bacteria; kingdom Bacillati; phylum Actinomycetota; class Actinomycetes; order Kitasatosporales; family Streptomycetaceae; genus Streptomyces; species Streptomyces sp. NPDC001315. Next base: position 156,642 of record NZ_JBIAWZ010000012.1, read on the forward strand.
TCACCATGAAGTCCTCGTAGACCTTGCGGTGGATGTGGGCGGCGAAGTCGCGCGCCTCCTCGTACGTCGCGTGCGCCGTGTGGCCCTCCTGCCACAGGAACTCCGACGTCCGCAGGAAGAGGCGGGGCCTCAGCTCCCAGCGCACCACGTTCGCCCACTGATTGATCAGCAGGGGCAGGTCGCGGTAGCTCTGCACCCACTTCGAGAAGTAGTCGTTGATGATCATCTCGGAGGTGGGGCGGACGACCGCGGGCTCCTCCAGCTCCTTGCCGCCGCCGTGCGTGACCACGGCGAGTTCGGGCGCGAAGCCCTCGACGTGGTCGGCCTCCTTGGTCAGGTACGACTGCGGGATCAGCAGCGGGAAGTACGCGTTCTGGGCGCCCGTCTCCTTGATGCGGGCGTCCATCTCGGCCTGCATCCGCTCCCACAGCCCGTACCCGTACGGTCGGATCACCATGGTGCCGCGCACCGGACCGTTGTCGGCCAGCTCGGCCTTGGCGATCAGATCCTGGTACCAGCGCGGAAAATCGTCCGCCCTGGGCGTCAGTACGGGTGCCTTTGCCATGGCGAGATGGTACGGGTCCAAGTTGCGGGGGCGTGAATTCTCGCCACACGCGTCGGCAACCCCCAAGCCGGGCTCCGCAACCCCTGGACGGCACCGCGAGCCGGGAGTTTCCTGGCATACGGGGGGAGCACGAGCGCACATCACGGGGTCACGGGGTCACGGATTCGGGCACAGCGACAACTCTCGGCGGATTGGGGAGCTTTCTTATGACACCTACGCTCGTGCGGCAGCACCTGCCTCACACGGGACCGGGGCCCCGTGTGGACCTGTGTGCACGCGCGCGTGACTGGTCCGAGATCCAGGAACGGATGCTGGTTCCGCTCTACGAGGCCGCCTACGAGCGGCTGGAAGTGGGCCCGGCCACGCGGCTGCTCGGCCTCGGCTGCGGTTCCGGGCTGGCCCTGCTGATGGCTGCCTCCAGAGGCGCCTCGGTCACCGGTGTCGAACCCTCCTCCCCCGAACGACTGGCCCTCGCGCGGCAGCGGCTGCTGCCGGCGGCCTGGGACACGCGCGCGCGTGCGGACGTCCGGCTCATCGACGGCTCGCCCGAGGACGCGGCCGACGCGGAAACGCCCGCGTACAACCTGGTGACCGCCTTCGAGCCCAACGGGTGCCTCGCGGGCGACGCGGAGGGGCTGGGTGGACTGCTCGCCGCGGCGACGCCGTTCGCCGGGCGGGGGGTGCCCGTGGTGCTGGCCGGCTGGGGTCCGCCGGAACGCTGCGCCACGTCGTCCGTGCTGCGGGTGGCCGCCAAGCTGGCCGATCCACTGCGCGGCACGGGGAGTTGGCGCCCGGCCCTTCGCGACGACCTGGAGGAGGTCGCCCAGCGCGCCGGCCTCGAGCCGGACGGTTCGGGACGCGTGGCGTGCCCCTTCGGGTACGCCGACATGGACAGCGCGGTGCGCGGACTGCTGTCGACGGGGCTCTTCGACGCGGCCATCACCGCCACCGACCAGGCGCAGGTCGACAAGGAGCTGACGGAGGCGCTGCATCCGTACCGGCGCGGGGACGGGACGGTCTGGATGCCGAACGTGTTCCGGTACCTGATCGCCCGCACCCGCTAGGAGTCGCCCTTCCTGCAGCCGCTGGAGTCGTCCTTCTAGGAGTCGTCCTTCGTCAGCCGCGTGATCCCCGCGATCCGGTACGCGTCGGCCTCCTCCAGCGTCTCGTTCTCCAGCAGCGCCTGCGCCAACGCGTCCAGTTGGCCGCGGTGGTCGCGCAGCTTGTGGCAGGCCTCCTCGTAGCACTCGTCGACGATGCGCCGCATCTCGCCGTCGATCACGTCCAGGGTCTGGGGGGCGGCGGCCAGGCCGTACGCCTGCTGGGCGTCGTTCGGCAGGGCCGAGAGGCGGCCCACGCGGTCGCTCATGCCCCAGCGGGCCACCATCCCGCGCGCGATACCGGTGACCTGCTCGAGGTCGTTCTCCGCACCGGTCGTGACCACCCCGTAGACGACCTGCTCCGCCGCCATGCCGCCGAGGGCGCCGATGATCCGGCCGCGCAGGTACTCCTCGGTGTACGCGTACCGGTCCACCTCCGGCGTCGAGAGCGTCACGCCGAGTGCCCGCCCGCGCGGGACGATGGTGACCTTGCGGACGGGGTCGGCACCGGGTTGCAGCATGCCCAGCAGAGCGTGCCCGCTCTCGTGATAGGCCGTCCTGCGCCGTTCCTCCTCGGGCATCACCAGCGGCCGCTCGGCGCCCAGCTGGACCTTTTCCAGGGCCTCGGAGAGGTCCGTCTGCGTCACCCTGTCCTGCTGACGCTTCACCGCCAGCAGCGCCGCCTCGTTGGCGAGGTTGGCCAGTTCGGCGCCGGTCATGCCCGGCGTGGTGCGGGCGACCTGGGCCAGGTCGACGTCGCGCGCGAGCGGGATCTCACGGGTGTGGATCTCGAGAATGGCCTCCCGGCCGCCCCGGTCCGGCGGTGAGACCTGGACCACCCGGTCGAAGCGGCCGGGACGGGTCAGGGCGGGGTCGAGGACGTCGGCGCGGTTCGTCGCCGCTATGACGATGACGCCCTCCGAGCCGGAGAAGCCGTCCATCTCGGTCAGGATCTGGTTGAGCGTCTGCTCGCGCTCGTCGTGGCCGCCCACGCCGGCGCCGCCGCCGCGCGCCCGGCCGATGGTGTCGATCTCGTCGATGAAGATGATCGACGGGGCGACCTTGCGGGCCTCGGCGAACAGCTCGCGCACGCGCGAGGCGCCGACACCCACGATCATCTCGATGAACTCGGAGGCGGACGCCGAGAAGAAGGGCACGCCCGCCTCGCCCGCCACCGCGCGCGCGAGCAGTGTCTTTCCGGTGCCGGGCGGACCGGTGAGCAGCACGCCCCGGGGCATCTTGGCACCCATTCTCCGGTAGGCGTCCGGGTTCTTCAGGAAGTCGACGACGTCGTTGAGTTCGCCCTCGACCTCGTCGATGCCCGCCACGTCGTCGAAGGTCGTGCGCGTCTGCCCCGGCTCCAGCTCGACCGGCTTGGGCGGCGCCTTGCGGCCGAGCATGCCGCCCGCGCCGCCCATCGCTCCGCGCATCCGTCGTGCGATGAAGATCCACAGCACCACCAGGAGCAGCATCGGCGCCAGCGAGATCAGCAGATTGGCCAGAAAGCTACGGTGCTGGACGACCGGCTCCGCCGTGACGGTGACGTCGTGCCTGGTCAGGTTCTGCCAGAGCTGATCGTCCGCGAAGGACGGCCGCTGGGTGTTGAACTTGGTGTACGTGCCGCCGCCTTCGGGATTGTCCTGCTCTTTCTTGAGCTGCCCCTGGATGGCGTCGCCCTTGGCGTAGATCTTGCTGACGTTGCCCGCCTCGACCTGCTTGCTGAACTGCGTGTACGAGATCGTCGGCTCGTTGCCCTCGTTGAAGAAGGACAGCACCAGGTTGGCGATCAGGTACACGACCAGGGCGGTGAGGACCAGGCTCCACCAGCCGCCGCGTATCTTCTTGCCGCCGGGGGGCGGTTTCTGCGGCTCCTCCGGGGTGCCCTCGGTGCGCCAGGGCTGGTCGGGGGACTTGCGCGGCGGCGCAGGGTTGGTCATATCGGGACGTTACGCCACGAAAGCCGTGTACGCATGCGCGTGTACGGCGCCGGAGGGGACCCCCGACGCCGTACCGGCCGTACCGGAAGGGCTGTCAGCCCATGAACTTCTTGAACTCGTCCGGCAGCTCGAAGTCCTTACCGCCCTGCTGCGGCAGCCCGAAGGCGTTGCCGCCCTGGGCCCCTGCCTCGCGGCGCTGGGCCTCCTCCAGTTCCTGCTGCCTGCGCTTCATCGGGTTGCCGGAACGCTGCTTGCCCTTGGCCTTCTTCGGCTGCTTCTTCGTCCGGCCGGGACCACCACCCATGCCCGGCATCCCGGGCATACCGGGCATGCCGCCGCCCTGGGCCATGCGGGACATCATCTTGCGGGCCTCGAAGAACCGCTCGACGAGGTTCTTCACCGCGCTGACCTCGACACCGGAGCCCTTGGCGATACGGGCGCGGCGCGAGCCGTTGATGATCGTCGGCTCCTGGCGCTCGCCCGGGGTCATCGACTTGATGATCGCGGCCGTGCGGTCGACGTCACGCTCGTCGAGGTTGTTGATCTGGTCCTTGATCTGGCCCATGCCCGGAAGCATGCCGAGCAGCTTGCTGATGCTGCCCATCTTCCGGACCTGCTCCATCTGGGCCAGGAAGTCGTCCAGGGTGAAGTCCTGGCCCTTCTTGGACGCCAGCTTGGAGGCCATCTTCTCGGCCTCTTCCTGGCTGAACGTCTTCTCCGCCTGCTCGATCAGGGTGAGCAGGTCACCCATGTCGAGGATGCGGGAGGCCATCCGGTCAGGGTGGAAGGCGTCGAAGTCGTCGAGCTTCTCGCCGTTCGACGCGAACATGATCGGCTTGCCGGTCACCGAGGCGATCGACAGGGCCGCACCACCGCGGGCGTCACCGTCGAGCTTGGACAGCACGACACCGTCGAAGCCGACGCCGTCCCGGAAGGCCTCCGCCGTGTTCACGGCGTCCTGGCCGATCATCGCGTCGACGACGAACATGATCTCGTCCGGCGAGACCGCGTCACGGATGTCCGCGGCCTGCTGCATCATGTCCTGGTCGATGCCCAGGCGGCCCGCGGTGTCCACGATCACGATGTCGTGGACCTTGGCCTTGGCGAAGTCGATGGAGTCCTTGGCGACCTTGACCGGGTCACCCACGCCGTTGCCGGGCTCCGGGGCGTAGACCGCGACACCCGCGCGCTCGGCGACGACGCTCAGCTGGTTCACGGCGTTGGGACGCTGGAGGTCGGCCGCGACCAGCAGCGGCGAGTGGCCCTGGTCCTTCAGCCACTTGCCGAGCTTGCCCGCGAGGGTGGTCTTACCGGCACCCTGCAGACCCGCGAGCATGATCACGGTCGGCGGCTGCTTGGCGAAGCGCAGGCGCCGGGTCTCGCCGCCGAGGATCGTGACGAGCTCGTCGTTCACGATCTTCAGGACCTGCTGGGCCGGGTTCAGCGCCTTGGAGACGTCGGCGCCGAGGGCGCGCTCCTTGACGTTCTTGATGAACGTACGCACGACGGGCAGGGCGACATCGGCTTCGAGGAGTGCGATGCGGATCTCTCGGGCCGTGGCGTCGATGTCCGCCTCACTGAGGCGCCCCTTGCCGCGGAGATTTTTGAAAGTCGCGCTGAGGCGGTCGGAGAGGGTATCGAACACGGTGGCGTCGGTCCTCGGAGTCGGGAATGGTGTGGGCTGCCCTCCAGGGTATCCGGCCGCACAAGGCAATCGTCCCCGCCTGCTGTTTCCAGCGGACGGGGACGGGCCCCCCGTCGGCTGGGAGCAGGTCGGAAACTCTCCCGGACCGGCTTTCTGCGACCGGACCACCCCCGCAGCGCGGGGATCACACGTCCGCTCAACGCACAAGGCGACCGCGAGGTCACGCCCGCAGCGTCTCCTCCAGCTTCCGCGCCACGGACACCGCCTCGTCCCCGGGCAGCGGCAAGCCCTCCGCGCCGGTGACATAGAACGCGTCCACGGCGTTCGCGCCCAGCGTGCTGACATGGGCGCTGCGCATCCACACGCCCGCGTCTTCCAGGGCACGTCCGATCCGGAAGAGCAGCCCCGGCGCGTCCTGGGCGCGCACCTCGATGACCGTGGCCACCCGGGACGCCGCCGAAGCGACCGTCACGCGCGCGGGGGGCGCGACGACACCCCGGCGGCGCGGGTAGGCGGCGTCGCGCTCGGCGAGGCGGGTCGCGATGTCCAGGGAGCCGTCCAGGGCGCGTACGAGGTCGGCGCGCAGCCGGGCGGCCTGGGGCAGGGAGCCGTACTCCGCGGCCACCCGCCAGTCGAGCAGCAGCACGGAGCCCCCGACGCCGTCCGGCAGCGGCAGGGCGCGCAGCTCGGCCGTGCGGACGGTGAGACGGTGCACGGCCAGGACTCCGGCGACCGCCGGCAGCACGCCCGGCTGGTCGGGTACGGCGATGAGCAGCTCCACACCGAGCGGTTCCGGCTCCTGCGAGCCGAACGGTTCCTGTTCGGCCGGCGGCTCGGTCTGCGCGCGCAGCGCCAGCACCGGCCCGCCCGTGCGGTACGCCTCGACCGCGAGCCGCTCCTGCTCGGCGGTGGGCACGACGGCCTCGGGCTCCGCCGGGTCGTCCCCGGCGAGGACCGCCGCGACCCGCTTCACGAGGTCGGCGACGAGAGATCCGCGCCAGGACGACCAGGCGGCCGGGCCGGTGGCCAGCGCGTCCGCCTCGGTCAGCGCGTGCAGCAGCTCCAGGGTGCTCTGTGTGCCGACCGCCTCGGCGACCGAGCGCACGGTGGCGGGGTCCTCCAGGTCGCGCCGGGTCGCGGTCTCGATGAGCAGCAGGTGGTGGCGTACGAGGGTGGCCAGGACGGCCACGTCCGCGCGGTCGAAGCCGATGCGCGCGGCCACGTCCTTGGCGATGATCTCGCCGGCCACGGAGTGGTCGCCGGGCCAGCCCTTGCCGATGTCGTGCAGCAGGGCGGAGACCAGCAGGAGGTCGGGCCGGCTGACGCGGCGGGTGAACTCGGAGGCGCGGACGGCGGTCTCGATCAGGTGCCGGTCGACGGTCCAGATGTGTACGGCGTTGCGCTGGGGGCGACAGCGCACCCGCTCCCAGTCGGGCAGCAGCCGGGTGATCAGGCCCTCGGCCTCCAGTGCCTCCCAGACCTCGATGGTCGGGTTGCCCGAGCCGAGCAGGGTCACCAGCTGCTCGCGCGCCTCGGCGGGCCAGGGCGTGGGCAGGGGGCGCGCGGTGGCCGCCAGGCGCCGTACGGCGTGCAGGGAGAGCGGCAGGCCGGCCTGCGCGGCGGCGGCCGCGGCACGCAGCGGAAGCACGGGGTCGCGTTCGGGGCGCGCGGCACGGGCGAGCACCACCTCGCCGTCCTGCTCCACCACCCCCTCAGCCAGCGGAGAGCGCTCTGCGACCGGCTTGCCGCCGCCGAGCATGGCGCGCAGACGCGGCCGGACGGCGCGCGACCGCAGCACACGCCCCACTTCGCGCCAGGTGACGTCGCTCGCATACGAAATGACGCGTGCCGCCTCGTACACCTGCCTGAGCAGCGTGTCGGCGTCCAGCAGGCCCAGCTCGGCCGCCACCTGGTCCTGCTCCTGGAGCGCGAGCCGGTCGGTCGAGCGGCCCGTGGTCAGGTGGAGGGCGTCACGTACGTCGAGCAGCCGGCGCCGGGCGTCGGCGAGGCCCTCGCGCGGGGCGTCCGCGAGCCAGGAGGCGGCGACGGCGCGCAGGGCGGTGGCGTCACGGAGGCCTCCGCGTGCCTCCTTCAGGTCGGGTTCCAGCAGGTACTGCAGCTCACCCTGGCGCTCGGCGCGCTCGACGCACAGTTCCTGGAGTTCGGGGAGACGTTTCGGCGCCTGGTTGCGCCAGTCGGCCAGTACCGCCGTCCGCAGGCCGGCCGTGAGTCCGAGGTCGCCCGCGATGTGCCGGGCGTCCAGCAGGCCGAGCTGGACCTTGAGGTCCTCGCCGGCCGTCTTGCGGGCCTCGCCAGGCGTACGGACGGAGTGGTCGAGGGCGAGGCCGAGGTCCCAGACCGGGTACCAGAGGCGGTCGGCCAGCGCGGCGACCGCGCCGGAGTCGCCGCCGTCGTGCAGCAGCAGAAGGTCGAGGTCGCTGCGTGGGGACAGCTCGCCGCGGCCGTAGCCGCCGACCGCGATCAGCGACACCCCTCGCAGTTCCGCGGCGCCCGCGTCGAACAGGCCGGTCAGCCAGTCGTCGGTCAGTTCGGCGAGGGCCGCACGGCGCGGCGGCCCGGACTGCGCCCCCTCGGTGAGGAGGCGCAGCCGGGCCGCCGCGTAGCCGCTGGGTCCCGAGTCCTCTGCTTCCTTGCGCACGTCCGTACTCGTCACCCAGCGACTCCTGTCCGTCTTCTGTTTAGAGCGCGTCCGGGCCGCGCTCGCCGGTACGGACCCGTACGGCCGTCTCGACCGGGAGGGACCAGACCTTGCCGTCACCGATCTTGCCGGTCCGGGCCGCCTTGACGATGACGTCTATCAGCTGTTCGGCGTCGTCGTCCTCGGCAAGCACCTCGATACGGATCTTGGGGACCAGGTCGACCGTGTACTCGGCGCCCCGGTAGACCTCGGTGTGTCCCCTCTGACGACCGTAGCCGCTCGCCTCGGTGACCGTCAGTCCGTGGACCCCGAAGGCCTGGAGGGCCTCCTTGATCTCGTCGAGCCGGTGAGGCTTCACGACGGCGGTGATGAGCTTCATGCGTCCACCTTCTTGCTCGCAGTGTCGGCGACCCCGGCCGGGACGGCGGTCCGGGCGGCACCGCCGCCGGCACCGCTGAAGTCGTATGCGGTCTCGGCGTGCTCCGCCTGGTCGATACCGGCCACCTCGTCGTCCTCGGAGACACGCATCCCGATCGTCTTGTCGAGGAGGAAGGCGAGGATCGCGGAGACGACCAGCGAGTAGGCGAGGACCGCGAAGACACCGGCGCACTGCTTCCAGAGCTGGTCGAACGAGTGGTCGCCGTAGAAGACGCCCGTCGCGGTCGACTGGCCCTTGCCGGTGGCGAAGAAGCCGATGAGCAGGGAGCCGATGACACCGCCGACCAGGTGGACGCCGACGACGTCGAGGGAGTCGTCGTAGCCGAACTTGTACTTCAGGCCGACGGCCATGGCGCACAGCAGGCCGGCGATGGCGCCGACGGCGATCGCGCCGAGCGGGGAGACCGCACCACCCGACGGGGTGATGGCGACGAGGCCCGCGACCGCGCCGGAGGCGGCGCCCAGCGTGGTGAACGCGCCGTGGCGGATCTTCTCGTAGGCGAGCCAGGCCAGCATGGCGGCGGCAGTGGCGACCTGCGTGTTGACGAACATCAGCGCGCCGACGCCGTCGTCGTTGCCGAGCCACGAACCCGCGTTGAATCCGAACCAGCCGAACCACAGCAGACCGGCACCGAGCATGACCAGCGGAAGGCTGTGCGGGCGCATCGGGTCCTTCTTGAAGCCGACGCGCTTGCCGATGACCAGGATCACGCCGAGCGCCGCGGCACCCGCGTTGATGTGCACCGCCGTACCACCGGCGAAGTCGATCACGCCCAGCTCGAAGGCCCAGCCGCCGGCACCCCAGACCCAGTGCGCGACCGGGAAGTAGACGACGGTGGCCCACAGAGCGATGAACAGTGCCCAGGCGCTGAACTTGACGCGGTCCGCGAGGGCACCGCTTATCAGGGCCGGCGTGATGATCGCGAACATCAACTGGAAGACCATGAAGACGAAGATCGGGATGGTGTAACCGTCCCACAGCTCCGTCAGGCCGATGTTGCTGAGGCCGACCCAGTCCGAGTTCCAGCCGATGAAGCTGCCGGAATCGGTGCCGAAGGCGAGGGAAAAGCCGTAGAGCACCCACAGGATGGTGACGATCCCCAGGCTGATGAAGCTCATCATCAGCATGTTCAGGGTGCTTTTGACGCGGACCATGCCTCCGTAGAAGAAGGCCAGACCCGGGGTCATGAGCATCACCAGGGCAGAACAGATGAGCATGAACCCTGTGTTGGCTGCAGACAGCTTTGGCGCTTCTGCGGCAAGGGTGATGGCTGGTGCCATCGGCGTCTCCTCGTCGTTGGTACGGCCCCGTGCGGGCGAAGCCTGAGCGGAATGAGGGGTGGGCCGGTTATGCGCCATGAGATTGGCGCAGCGCGGTTTCGGTCGACGCCCCTCGTTGTTTCGCCGCGGTGACAAGGGCGCCCCGCGTGTTACGCGTCGATGAACCACCGGATTATGGGCGCGAGGATCGTTATCGTGGCGCAACCTTCGATGGTGGGCTACCGCAGTGATCAATTGAGGAACCCCACGGCGCCCGGCCACTTCCGCGGGAGTGGTACGGGCTATGGCGCGCAAAGAGGCAGCAGAAACCGGCCGCGGTCGGCCTTCCGATGACCTGGCTTGGGGGAGCCGAGTCGGGCAGTTCGGGAGGGCCGACCGCGGCCGGGGTTCAGATGACTCAGACCGCCTCTGCGGTCTCCGGCAGCTCGGCCGCGAGCTTCTCGGTCAGGTCGACGATCTCGGCGAGATCCCCGAAATCGCGTACAGCCGTGTCGACGGTCTTTCGAATACGAGTGTTGACGCGCTCGGAACGCACCTTCTTCGCGATCCCCATCGCCTCCTCGGCGAAGGCCGTGCTCTGCTCGGGTTCCCGCCGCAGCAGGTGCACGGTGGCCATGCCGATCAGATTGAGCGCGTACGACCGCTGGTGCTCGGAATCCCGGCGGAACAGTTCGACCGCCCGCTGCATGAGGGGCTCGGCCAGCGAGGCGTAGGCGGGGCTGCGGCCGGCGACATAGGCGAGGTCTCGGTAGGAGTGGGAGTTCTCGCCGTGCAGCTCGGCCTCGGAGAAGAAGCGGATCCAGTCGGGGTCCGGCTCGTCCCACTCGTCGGCGTCGGTGAAGGTGTCCTCGGCCATGCGCACCGCCCGCTTGCACTTGCCGGGCTGGCCCATGTTGGCGTAGGCGCGGGCCTCCATCGCATACAGCATCGACTGGGTGCGCGGGCTCGCGCAGTCGCGGCTGCCGTACTGCGCGAGGTGGATCAGCTCCAGAGCGTCCTCGGGCCGTCCGAGGTGGATCATCTGACGGCTCATGCTGGACAGCACGTACGAGCCGAGCGGCTTGTCGCCCGCTTCCCTGGCCGCGTGCAGCGCGAGGACGAAGTACTTCTGCGCGGTGGGTTGCAGCCCGATGTCGTAGCTCATCCAGCCCGCCAGCTCGGCCAGCTCGGCGGCGACCTTGAACAACGTCCTCGCGGTGGCCTCGGGCTGGGGTTCCTGGAGGAGGTCGGTCACTTCGTGCAGCTGCCCGACGACCGCCTTGCGGCGCAGGCCGCCGCCGCACTGGGCGTCCCACTGCCGGAACATCACCGTGGTGGACTCCAGCAGCTCCAGCTCGGGCCTGGACAGTCGCCCGCGCGCGCGGGCGGCCGGCGCCGACTCGGGCTCGGGCTCGTGCCGCGGGCCGGGGGGCGAGGGCACCAGCCAGCGCTGCATGGGCTCGATGAGGGCCGGGCCCGCGGACAGGGCCAGCGAGGTTCCGAGGAAGCCGCGCCGCGCCAGCATCAGGTCGCTGCGCGAGAACTCGCTGAGCAGGGCCACTGTCTGCGGGCCCGTCCAGGGCAGGTCGACGCCGGACACGGACGGTGACTGCCGTACGGCGCGCAGGCCGAGGTCCTCGACGGAGACGACACAGCCGAACCGCTCGGAGAACAGTTCGGACAGGATTCTGGGGATGGGCTCGCGGGGGTTCTCGCCGTCCAGCCAGCGACGCACCCGCGAGGTGTCCGTCGAGATGTGGTTGGCCCCCAACTGGCGGGCCCGGCGGTTGACCTGGCGCGCGAGCTCGCCCTTGGACCAGCCGCTGCGCACGAACCACGAGCCGAGCAGCTCATTGGGGCGCTTGTCAGCGTTCGTTCCGCTTCCGCCGTTGCCGCCCACTGGAACGCCCCCATCCCTGAGACCACCTGTCGCTGAGTGCGCCAAGCCCTATCAGAATGCCGGTAAATACGGCCTCCCGTCCCCGGGTTCTCACCCTTCGAACGGAAAGCCGAGTTGCCTCCGGCATACCCACGCAGGCATGTGCCTCCAGGCCTCGTGCACTCAAAGTAATCCTACGATCACCCGTCCAGCCACGGCGATCCCCCAAACGCCACCTTTCGCCACCCCTTCGAATGAACTCACGGTGGCCTCCGCGCGATTCACTTGACATAGGACACCCGGGAGTGGCGGAGAAGCGCACACAGGGGCGCGCACCGCCGAGCACACCACCCCGGGAGCTTCAAGGCGCCGCCTGGATCGCGCGGCACCGGGGAGTAGGAATAGACCGAGTCACCCAGAGTGATGACGATCGTCCTTATCGTAACCACCGGTGCGTCGGACCCGTTGGAGGGGGCATGGGCTTCACGATCGGCAGCAGTCGGGGTATCCGCGACATCCGGTCCGCCTCGCGCCGCCGCGGCCGCTCGTCGGAGTGCACCGCCGTGGCCGAGTTCACCGGGCTGTGGGGCTGGGACGTCGTGCCCGGCGCCAGGGCCGCCGGGGGCTCCTGCTCCTGTGGCCGCCCCGACTGCCGGGCCCCGGGCGCGCATCCGCTCGGCTTCGCGTCCGAGGTGCCCGCCGGGGCGACGCTGGACGAGGTGACCGAGGCGTGGGCCGAGGTCCCGGGTGCCGCCGTGATGCTGCCGGTCGGCCGCGCGTTCGACGTCGTCGAGGTGGCCGAGCCCGCCGGGCGCCACGCCCTGGTCCGGCTGGAGCGCATGGGGCTCCCGCTCGGCCCGGTCACCGTCACCCCCGAGGGCCGCGCCCAGTTCTTCGTCGCCCCCGGCGCCGCCGCCGAGCTGCCCGAGCTGCTCTACCGCATGGGCTGGGACGACCCGTCCACCCTCGACCTGCGCGGCCTCGGCCCCGGTACGTACGTCACCGCGCCCCCCTCCGACCGCGGCGGCCTCGGCCCGGTGCAGTGGCTGCGCCCGCCCGCCCTGGACGCGGCCACGAAGCCGCCGGCGGCGCGCCTGCTGCTGGGGACGCTGGCGTACGTGGCGCACCGGTCGCGAGCGTGAGCCGGGTGACCCACAGCGAAGGGCCCCACCGCATCTGCACCGTGCGGTAGGGCCCTTCTTCGATCAGGTACCGGTCTCGGCAGGTGATCAGGTACCGGTTCTGGCAGGTGGGATTCACTCCCCGATAAGGGCATCCACGAACGCCTCCGGCTCGAACGGCGCCAGATCGTCCGCGCCCTCGCCGAGCCCGATCAGCTTGACCGGTACGCCCAGCTCGCGCTGGACCGCGACCACGATGCCGCCCTTGGCCGTACCGTCCAGTTTGGTCAGCACGATGCCGGTGATGTCGACGACCTCGGCGAACACCCGGGCCTGCACGAGCCCGTTCTGCCCGGTGGTGGCGTCGAGGACGAGCAGCACCTCGTCGAGCGGCGCGTGCTTCTCGACGACCCGCTTGACCTTGCCGAGCTCGTCCATGAGCCCGGTCTTGGTGTGCAGGCGGCCGGCGGTGTCGATGAGGACCACGTCGACCCCCATCTCCTTGCCCTCCTTCACCGCGTCGAAGGCGACGGAGGCCGGGTCGCCGGCCTCGGGCCCGCGCACGATGTGGGCGCCGACCCGCTCGCCCCAGGTCTGCAGCTGGTCGGCGGCGGCGGCCCGGAAGGTGTCGGCGGCACCCAGGACGACGGTACGACCGTCGGCCACCAGGACGCGGGCGAGCTTGCCGGTGGTGGTGGTCTTGCCGGTGCCGTTGACGCCGACGACCATCACGATGCCGGGCTTGCGGTCCTCGGGCTCGGTCTTCACGGTGCGGTCGAAGTCGGTGCCGACCAGCGTGAGCAGTTCCTCGCGCAACAGGCCGCGCAGCTGCTCGGGGGTGCGGGTGCCGAGCACCTTCACGCGCTCGCGCAGCCGCTCGACCAGCTCCTGGGTGGGCAGCACGCCCACGTCGGCGGTGAGCAGCGTGTCCTCGACCTCCTCCCAGGTGTCGTCGTCGAGGTGCTCGCGCGACAGCAGGCCGAGCAGGCCCTTGCCGAGGGCGTTCTGCGAGCGGGAGAGGCGGGCGCGCAGGCGCACGAGGCGCCCGGCGGTGGGCTCCGGGATCTCGATCGCGGGAGCTTCGACGACGGGAGGTTCCTCGACCGCGACTCCGGTCGAGCCGCCTTCGGGAAGATCCACCTCCTCTATCGTGCGGCGCGGTTCTTCACGCGGCGTCTCGGCCTCGTCGCCGACGTGCGGCTCGGCCGGAGGGGCGGTGATGTCGGGCGCGGCGGGCGGCGGCGGGGGCAGCGACTTCTTCCGCCGGCTGCCGACGATGAGCCCACCGAGCGCGCCGAGCACGACCACGGCGATGACTACAGCAAGGATGACGATTTCCATAACGCGTCCAGTATCAGCCATGGGCCTCGACCGGACCCAGCTTGTGGTTTCCTCCAAGCCGGCGTGCCGCCTCGCGGACGTACCGGACGTACGACGCCAGGGCATCGCCGTAGCCATCTGACGGAACGTCAGCTACCGTCCCCCTCGCCAACTCGAAGGGGGATCCCCATGCCCGTCACGGTCGTACGTTTCAACCTCGTCGCGCCCGACGCCACCCCCGCCGCGCTGCACGCGCGCCATGCGACAGCCCTGGAGATGGCGAGGTACGCCGACGACCACGGCATCACCACCGTGCAGACCGAGGAGCACCACGGCGTCGCCGACAACTGGATGCCGTCGCCGTTCACGTTCGCGGGCGCGGTGCTCGGGGCGACCCGGCGGCTCGCGGTGACGGTCTCGGCGGTGATCGGCCCGCTGCACGATCCCCTGCGGCTGGCCGAGGACATCGCCGTACTGGATCTGCTGAGCGGCGGCCGGCTGGTGACCGTCGCCGGGATCGGATACCGGCCGGAGGAGTACGCCATGTTCGGGGTGGACTGGAAGCGGCGCGGGCAGCTCCAGGACGAGCTGCTGGAGACGGTCCTGAAGGCGTGGACCGGCGAGGAGTTCGTGTACCGGGGCCGTCCGGTTCGGGTGGCCCCGCGGCCCTGCTCCGACCCTCACCCCTTGCTGCTGGTCGGCGGCTCCTCCAGGGCCGCCGCCCGCCGGGCCGCCCGCCTCGGGCTGCCCTTCTTCCCCAGCGCGCACCTGCCGGAACTGGAGGCGTACTACAAGGACCGGCTCGCGGAGTACGGGACGGAGGGGTGGACGATGATGCCGGGCGCCGAGACACCGTTGCTGCATGTCGCCGAGGATCCGGACCGGGTGTGGGCGGAGTACGGCGAGCACTTCCTGCACGAGGCGCGGACGTACGCCTCCTGGCAGTCCGGCGAGATCCGCTCGGCGGTGAAATCTGCGGCCACGACGGTGGAGGAACTGCGCGCCGAGGGGGTGTACCGCGTTCTGACGCCGGACGCGTGCGCGGCACAGGGTCTGGACAACCTCGTCCTGCACCCGCTGGCCGGCGGGATGCCGGTCGAGGAGGGGTGGCGCAGCCTGCGGCTGTTCTGCGAAGACGTACTGCCCCGGCTCAGCAGCTGAGCCGGGGCAGTACGTCTTACGGGTACGAGGAGAGGGGCAGCGGGGGGTTTGGCCCTTCTCCCCGAGCTTGCGGGGCGGGTCAGCCCATCTCCTCCAGGGCCTTGCCCTTGGTCTCCTTCACGTACTTCAGGACGAA
This sequence comes from Streptomyces sp. NPDC001315, assembly GCF_042896175.1. NCBI lineage: Bacteria > Bacillati > Actinomycetota > Actinomycetes > Kitasatosporales > Streptomycetaceae > Streptomyces > Streptomyces sp. NPDC001315. The sequence goes on from NZ_JBIAWZ010000012.1 coordinate 171,863, forward strand.
CGGGATGGAGAGCGCGGCGAAGACCGTGTAGATCACGTAGGTGCCGGAGAGGTTCCAGTCGGCCAGCGACGGGAAGCTCGCGGTGATGGCCCAGTTGGCGATCCACTGCGCGGAGGCGGCCACGCCCAGGGCTGCGGCGCGGATCCGGTTCGGGAACATCTCGCCGAGGAAGACCCAGACGACCACACCCCAGGACAGGGCGAAGAAGAGGACGAAGATGTGGGCGGCGATGAGGGCGGTCCAGCCCTGCGCGGCCGGCAGCTTGCCGTCGACCAGGTCGAACGAGAAGGCCCAGGCCTCCAGCGCGAGGCCGATCACCATGCCGACCGAGCCGATGAGGGCCAGCGGCTTGCGGCCGACGCGGTCCACGAAGATCATCGCGATCACGGTGCCGACGATGTTGATGATCGACGTCGTGAAGGAGTAGAAGAACGAGTCCGCCGGGTCGACGCCGACCGACTGCCACAGCGTCGAGGAGTAGTAGAACGCGACGTTGATGCCGACGAACTGCTGGAAGACCGACAGGCCGATGCCGACCCAGACGATCGGCTTGAAGAAGAAGGAGCCGCCGAGCAGGTCCTTGAAGGTCGACTTGTGCTCGCTCTTCATGCCGTGCTCGATCTCGGCGACGCGGGCGTCGAGGTCGATCTTGTCGCCCTCGACCTCGGCGAGGATCTCACGCGCCCGCTCGTGCTTGCCGACGGAGATCAGGAAGCGCGGGGACTCGGGGATCGCGAAGGAGAGCAGGCCGTAGAGGATGGCCGGGATCACCATGACGCCGAGCATGACCTGCCAGGCCTCCAGGCCCATGATCTTGCCGCGCTGGTCGCCGTCGGCGGCGTTCAGCAGACCCCAGTTGACCAGCTGCGAGAGGGCGATGCCGACGACGATCGCGGCCTGCTGGAAGGAACCGAGACGGCCGCGGTACGCGGGCGGGGCGACCTCGGCGATGTAGGCGGGGCCGATGACCGAGGCCATGCCGATGGCGAAGCCACCGACGACACGCCAGAAGGCGAGGTCCCACAGCGCGAAGGGCAGCGCCGAACCGACGGCGCTGATGGTGAACAGCACGGCGGCGATCTGCATGCACCGGATGCGGCCGATGCGGTCGGCTATCCGGCCGGCGGTCGCGGCACCGATGGCGCAGCCGATCAGCGCGATGGCGATGACCTGGGCCAGGGCCGCGGATCCGACGTCGTAGCGGCCCCGGATGGCTTCGACGGCGCCGTTGATCACGGAGCTGTCGTAACCGAACAGGAAACCGCCCATCGCGGCCGCCGCCGCGATGAAGATGACGTGCCCGAGATGATCGGGATGAGCCGTCCTGGCTCCTGACTTGGGTGCCTGCGCAGTGCTGGTCACGTGTACTCCTCGGGCCACCGGCCTCGCTGCCGGGGGTGGGGGTCTGCCCTTGCAGGCGTGGGTCGAAGCCAGTGGCTCCAGTGGCGCATAGGTTCACGCCACACACACCTGAAGGTAAAAGCAACGCCACTGAGACTATGCCTTCAAGTTTCGAAGTCAACAGGTCCGAAGCTGTGAATTTGTGCCCATCGGGAACCTGGCGTGTGTTCAAGAAGTGAAGTCACTGAGAAGTGCAGGTCGGGGCCGGTGTAGACCGCACGTATCTAGCGCAGTCGCTGCGAGATGACCTTCGACACACCGTCGCCCTGCATGGAGACGCCGTACAGCGCGTCAGCGACCTCCATCGTGCGCTTCTGGTGCGTGATCACGATCAGCTGCGAGGCCTCCTGCAGCTCCTGCATGATGCGGATCAGCCGCTGCAGGTTGGTGTCGTCCAGCGCGGCTTCGACCTCGTCCATGACATAGAACGGACTCGGCCGGGCCTTGAAGATCGACACCAGGAGTGCGACAGCCGTCAGTGACCGCTCGCCGCCGGAGAGCAGCGACAGCCGCTTGACCTTCTTGCCCGGCGGACGCGCCTCGACGTCCACACCCGTGGTGAGCATGTTGTCGGGGTCGGTGAGCAGGAGCCGTCCCTCACCACCCGGGAACAGCCTGCTGAACACGCCCTCGAACTCGCGGGCGGTGTCCCGGTACGCCTCGGTGAAGACCTGCTCGACGCGCTCGTCGACCTCCTTCACCACTTGGAGGAGGTCGGCGCGGGTCTTCTTCAGGTCCTCCAGCTGCTCGCTGAGGAACTTGTGGCGCTCCTCCAGAGCCGCGAACTCCTCCAGGGCCAGCGGGTTGACCTTGCCGAGTTGCTGGTACGCCCGTTCGGCGGACTTCAGCCGCTTCTCCTGCTCCGCCCGCACGAAGGGCTTCGGCTGGTTGCGCGGATGCTCCGGGTCGTCCGGCAGTTCCTCCCCCTCGGCGGCGAGCGAGGGCGGCACCAGCTGATGCGGACCGTACTCGGACATGAGCCCCGCCGGTTCGACACCCAGCTCCTCCAGCGCCTTCGTCTCCAGCTGCTCGATCCGCAGCCGTTTCTCGGCGCCGAGTACCTCGCCCCGGTGAACTGAATCCGTCAACTTGTCGAGTTCTGCCTTGAGATCGCGCCCGGCGCTGCGGGCGGCGACCAGCTCCTGCTCGCGGCGGGCCTTGGCGGCCTCGGCAGCGGTCCGCTCCTCGTCGGCCCGGCCCAGCGACACCTCGACGTGCGCGAGCAGCTGCCGCGCACCGGAGGCGACAGCCTCCGCGACGCCCGCCTCGTGCCGCAGCCGGGCCCGCCGCTGCTCCGCCCGCGCGCGTGCCTCACGTTCGGCGCGGGCTGCCCGGTCCAGCGAATCGGCCCGCCCGGCGAGCCCCTTGACCCGCTCCTCGTGCGTACGGACCTGGAGTCGCGCCTCCATCTCGGTCTGCCGGGCGTTGGCCCCGTCGGCGGCGAGCCGGTCGCGCACGGAGGTGTCCGGCTCCTCCTCGACCGGCATCTCCTCCGCCACGGCAAGCCGTTCGGCAAGCTCCTCGGCCTCCTGTACGGCCTTGTCGAGCGCTTCCTGCGCCCGCGCCGCCGCCGCCGTGGAGCGCTCGGCCTCACCGGCGGCACCGCGCGCCTGTCCGGCGAGCCGCCCGAGCTGCTGGGCCACGGCCGACTTCTCCCGGTCGGCGGCCCGGCGCCGCTCCCCCAGCTCCTCGACGAGCGCGGCGCACTCCCTGCGCCGCTCGGCGGCCGCGTGCTGCGCCCCGGTCAGCGCCTCGCACCGCACGGCCAGCTCCTCGAGCTCGGTGGCGGCCTCGTCCACGGACGCCTGTACTTCCAGCAGGCTGGGCGCCCCGGCCGACCCGCCGTGCGCGAAGTGCGCCCCAAGCAGATCGCCCTCCGCGGTGACCGCGGTGAGCTCGGGACGGGCGTCGACCAGATCCTCGGCGTCCTCCAGGGTGCCGACGACGACGATCCCACGCAGGAGCCGTCGGACCGCGGGCACGAGCTCGGCGGGAGCGCGGACGAGGTCGGCGGCGAAGGGCGGTCCGGCTGTGGCGGTGCTGGTGGCGGCGGGGCCGGTGCCAGCGGTGCCGGTTGTGGCGGTTCCGGCAGTGGCGTCGCCCAGCGCACCCGCGCCGGCGCCCATGCCGTCACCCCGCACCGGGCCGCCGCCCACAGGCCCCGCCGACGGCTGCGCTCCGGACGACGAACCCGCCTCGGCAGCGAAGGCCGGTCCGGCGGTAGGGGTGACGGCGGTGGGGGTGACGGCGGTGGGCGTGGCGATTCCGGCAGTGGCGGCGCCCAGCGCACCCGCGTCGGCGGCCGTGGCGGCGCCGTGCGTGTCACTGTGGCCGGACCCGATCGCAGTGTCCTCCGGCGCCGCCGCCAACAGCAGCGCCGCCCGCCCCGCGTCCTGCTTGCGCAGCAGGCGGATGGCGTCGGCGGCCGAGGACGGGGTGGTCACCGCGATGGCGTCGGCGGCGGCGCCGAGAGCGGCGGCCAGCGCGACCTCGTATCCCGGAGTGACCGTCAGCAGTTCGGCGGCCGGGCCCAGCAGGCCGGTGAGTCGGTCCTTCGCACCCAGCAGCGCGCCGGTGCCGTCCTTGCGGCGCAGGCCCAGGGCGAGGGCCTCGTGGCGGGCCTGGGTCGCGGCCCGTCCGCGTTCCGCCGCTGTGGTCGCCTCGCGGGCGGCGGTCAGGGCGGCCTCGGCTCGACCGAGCTGCTCCTTCGCCGCCTCGTGCTGCCCGGCGAGTTCGACGTCGCCGGCGTCGAGGCCGTCGACCTCGGCCTTGAGGGCCTCGTACTCCTCCTGCGCCTGCACCGCCCGCTCCTGGGCCTCGTCGCGTGCCGCGGCGAGCCGGTCGATCTCGGCCTGGGCCGAGGCGGCCCGTGAACGGGCCGCGTTGACCTGGCCGTTCAAGCGGGCAAGCCCCTCACGGCGGTCCGCGATGGCGCGGGCGACGTCCTTCAGGCGCCGTTCCTCGACAGCAAGTTCGCGCTCCAGGTCGGCGCGGTGGGCGACGGTGTCGTCCAGGGCGTGCTGCGCCGCCTCCAGGGCGGCCTCCAGCTCGGCCTCCTGCTCGCGGATGCGGGCGGCCTCGCGCTCCATGTCCTCGGGGTCGCGGCCACGCCGTTCCTCCGGGGGCGCGGACGTCGCGCTCTTCACGCGCGCGTCGGCCAGCGAGATCGTTCCGCGCACCCGCTCGGCGAGCTGGGAGAGCTCGTACCAGGTGTGCTGGGCGCGCTGGAGGCGCGGCGTGAGCTGGCGGACCTCGTCCTCCAGGAGGGCCTCGCGCTGGAGCGCCTTCTTCAGCTCCTGCTCCGCGGCCTCCTTGCGTTCCTTCAGAGCGGCCTCGTCAGCGACCTCGGCGTTGAGTGCCTCACGCAGTCGTACGAGATCGTCGGCCAGCAGCCGTAGACGCGCGTCGCGCAGGTCCGCCTGGATCACGGCGGCCCGGCGCGCGACGGCCGCCTGGCGGCCCAGGGGCTTCAGTTGTCGTCGCAGCTCGTCCGTCAGGTCCTGCACGCGCGCGAGGTTGGCCTGCATCGCGTCCAGTTTCCTGAGCGCTTTCTCCTTGCGCTTGCGGTGTTTGAGAACGCCCGCGGCCTCCTCGATGAAGGCGCGGCGGCCCATGGGGTCGGCGTGCAGGACGGAGTCGAGCTGACCCTGGCCGACGATGACGTGCATCTCGCGGCCGATGCCGGAGTCGGACAGGAGTTCCTGGATGTCGAGGAGCCGGCAGGTGTCGCCGTTGATCTGGTACTCGCTGCCGCCGTTGCGGAACATGATCCGCGTGATGGTGACCTCGGCGTACTCGATGGGCAGCGCCCCGTCGGAGTTGTCGATGGTCAGGGACACCTCGGCGCGGCCCAGCGGCGGACGCCCGGTGGTGCCGGCGAAGATGACGTCCTCCATCTTGCCGCCGCGCAAGGACTTGGCGCCCTGCTCGCCCATGACCCAGCTGAGCGCGTCCACGACGTTGGATTTGCCCGAGCCGTTCGGTCCCACGACACAAGTGATCCCCGGCTCGAACCGGAGCGTGGTCGCCGAGGCGAACGACTTGAAGCCGCGGAGGGTCAGGGCCTTGAGGTGCACGCCGCTGGACTCTACCTCCCGGGCATGTCTCACTCCATGAACCCGCGGTTTCACCCATGAACGCGCAGGGCACACCAGACGTTAAAGACAGTGAAAGGGTGCGCGGGGGCAGAGAAGACGGGGGCAAGAAAGAAGGGACGCCGAAGCGTCCCTTGCAAACTCTGACAACTTAGCGGTTGATACGGGCAGCCCAACCACTGCGTGTGCTGTTGTGGAGCAGTGCAGCGATCAGGTGAGCGCAGGCTCCGCCTGGTGTGCGTCGATGCTCTCCATGATCCTGTCGTGAGAAGCGGCAGCCGTCAGCGCTTCGTTCTCGGCCTGGATCCGTCCAAGCTCGGATTCCAGGTCCTGTACGCGCTGCTGGAGCCGTCGCATCTCGGCGAGGAGTCGAGGGTCGGAGCCGCCGACGTAACCGAGAAGCGCCTTTGCCATGATGGATGGTCCTCCACACTGAGTGACCGACCGAAGCGGTGTGGGTCGTGAGGGATTTCGCACCCGCGGTGCTTGGCATTCTTGAGTTTGTGCTGCCGTTCATCCATGCCAAACAGCTAAGGTGCGCGGGGCTTTCAGCGTCTCACCAAAAAGTTTGACGGTCAACACGATCACGCCCCGTATCGGCGGGCGACCCGGCGGCACGCGGCCTGAGAACGGCGGCGTTGCGACTGCTGCGGGCCCCTCGGGGCGTGGCGATCATCCTTACGCGGGGAGCTTGCCACCGCAAGCGATTCTTGGCAACCACCAGGCCATTTCTGCTTCGGGCAATTGCCGGTGGCATGCCCCTCCGCTTCGGCCTGGGTCTTTTTACAGATCGGACTCAGCGGATGGCGAAGCCGTCGTAGCCACCGCGCGGTGTGTCCCAGATCTCCGTGACACCATCCACGCGGCCGGGCGTGTCGTCACCCTGGAGCCAGTCGAGGAGTCCCTCACAGCCCGCACGTGACCCCTCGGCGACCACCTGCACCCGCCCGTCGCCCAGATTGAGAGCAAAACCACTCAGCCCGCCGATCTCGAGCGCCTTGGCCCGCGTGAACCAGCGAAAACCCACGCCCTGCACGCGTCCACGCACCCAGGCAACCAGTCGCACATCCTCGCTCATGGGTGCAACCTAACCAGCCAATGTCCCTCGGGACACTTCCTCCCCCAGCGCCATGCGGTACCGTCCCGACCCAATGAATCTCATATGAAACTCACTCGATCGAGTGAGTCTGGTCACTCCGTGGAGCGCCAGATGCCGCGCGGGCCGGCCACCAGGACTCGGGGCCGGCTCGGGTCGACCGCAAGGACGATCAAGGACGAGGAAGGCAAGGGCATGGGACGCCACCGACGCTCCGCCGCCGGCCGCGCCGCCACGGGCCGCACCACGGAGGTCACGGAAACGTATGGCTCTCATCCGGGGAGCCGCGGCGTCCAGGGCCCGCAGGACTCGTACGGCGACACCCCCACCACGATGGGCATCGCGCCCTATCTGAACCCCGAGGCCTATGCCGAGACCAACGCGCGGAGCGATGCCTACCTCTTCGCGCCGGACGACGACCGCGGGCGGATCGACGACACCGTGATGTTCCCGGCGGAGGGCTTCACACCCGATGGCGGTGCACGGGACGCCGGGCGCCGCCGCCGGAAGAAGAGGACCGTGACGCCGGTCCGCACCGGCCTGCTCGGCGTCTCTGCCGCGGTCGCCCTCGGCACCGTCGCCGTCGCCTCGGGCGTGGTGCCCGGCCTCGACACCTACAAGCTCGGCGGCGGCACGAGCAGCGGCGACAACGTGCAGGCCGCGGACTCCCCGTCCAACTCGGCGACGGAGCAGGGCGGCAGCTCCGGCACCGCGGCCGGGCGCGACGACTCCACCTCGACCGGCCGCAACTCCGACCGGACGACCTCGCCGTCGGCCTCCCCCTCGACGGCGTCGGCCACGCCGACGCCGACCAGGACACCGTCGAAGAAGCCGACGGCGACGCCCGGCACGCCGACGACCACGCCGTCGAAGAAGCCGACGGCCACGAAGGCGCCGAAGGAGACCAGCGCCCCGGTGACGGTGTCGGCGGCGGCGCAGTCCGAGGCCGAGGTGCTGCAGCTCGTCAACGAGGAGCGGGCGAAGGTCGGCTGCAGTGCCGTTTCCGCGAACAGCTCGCTGACACAACTGGCCGAGGCCTTCAGCGAGGACATGGCCCAGCGGAACTTCTTCGACCACACCGACCCGGACGGCGCCACGCCGTGGGACCGGGCCTCGAAGGCCGACATAACCAACCTCGGCGGCGAGAACATAGCGCGGGGCCAGGCCGACGCGGCGGCCGTCATGGATGCCTGGATGAACAGCCCGGGCCACCGGGCCAACATCCTGAACTGCGACTTCACGACCCTGGGCGTCGGAGTGCACTTCGGCGAGGGCGGCCCGTGGTGGACGCAGGACTTCGGGTATTAGCTAGCTAGACCGGTACCAGGCCACTGCTAGCTAGACCAGTACCAGACAAGTACTGGACCAGTACTGCAGCGGTACCAGACCGGCACCGGACACGGTTCCACCGTTGCCCAGGACCGGTACTCGCTCAGGCGGCGGCCGCCCGCCCCTGAAGGAACACCTTCGCCGTCTCGGCGACCCGGCGCCCGAGGTGCTCCGCCGTCGCCACGTCGGCCTTGTGGACGGCCTCCGGGCCCTCGTCGACGTTCGTCTGGGCGGCGGCGCCCGCGAAGACGCCGAGGCGGTTGAGGTCGTGCTCGGAGCCCGCGCTGTTGTTCCAGCCGGGGTGCAGGCCGAGGTTGACCCAGTTCATGCCGTGCTGGGCGGCGAGAATCTGGAAGAACTGCAGGGTGTGCAGCTTGTCGCCGCTCTTGGAACCGGAGTTGGTGAACCCGGCCGCCAGCTTGTCCTTCCAGTCCTGCCCGAACCAGCGCTTCGAGGACGCCTCGGCGAAGACGTGGAAGGCGCCGGACGCGGTGCCCATGTAGGTCGGCGAGCCGAACACGATCGCGTCCGAGCCGTCGAGCGTGGCCCACTGCTCGTCGGTGATCTCGCCGACGTCGATCAGGTGCACCTCGGCGCCGGCTTCGACGGCCCCGGTCCGGACGGCCTCGGCGAGGACGGCGGTGTGGCCGTAGCCGGAGTGGTAGGCGATGGAGACAACAGGGGTGGTCACGTTACGTACTCCTCGAAATGCAGGAACAAAGAACGCGGCGAAGCAGCGGCGCAGCTCACCAGCGATGAAAAAAGGAAAGCACTAACTTCCAGTTAGTGCAACCTGTTGGTTAGCGCTGCGCTCGCGTAGGCTTGGGGCATGACCACCACGCAGGAGCGCAGGGAGGACCCGAACCTCCCGTACAACGTGTTCGCCAAGGCCTGCCCCTCGCGCGGGACGCTGGAACACGTCACGGGACGCTGGGGAGCGCTCACGCTCGGCGCCCTGCACGATGGCTCCCTGCGGTTCAACGAGCTGCGTCGCCGCGTCGACGGCGTGAGCGAGAAGATGCTCTCCCAGACATTGCACGCGCTGGAGCGCGACGGCCTGGTGCACCGCGACGCACAGCCGACCAATCCGCCCCGCGTGGACTACGAACTGACACCGCTGGGCCGCGAGGTCGCCCAGCGGCTGCTGGCCCTCATCCGGGTTCTGGAGGGCGGCATGGACGACGTGCTGGCGGCGCGGGAGCGCTACGACGAGACGCGCGGCGCCCGCTGACACTTCGGGCAGAAGTAGCTGGAGCGGTTCATCCAGGGGCGTCGGCGCATCGGCGTGGCGCACCGCTTGCAGGGCAGGCCCTCGCGGCCGTACGCGTCCAGTGACCGGTCGAAGTAGCCCGACTCCCCGTTGACGTTGACGTACAGGCTGTCGAAGCTGGTGCCGCCGACGGCGAGGGCGGCGTTCATCACGTCCCGTACGTGGCCCAGGAGTTCGGCGGTGCGCGGGCGGGTGAAGGACGCGGTGGGGCGCTCGTAGTGGACGCGGGCGCGCCACAGTGCCTCGTCGGCGTAGATGTTGCCGACGCCGCTGATGAGCGACTGGTCGAGCAGGGCCCGTTTGATGGTGGTGCGCTTGCGGCGCAGTGCCTGATGGAAGGCCTCGTCGTCGAACAGCTGGTCGAGGGGGTCGCGGGCGATGTGCGCGATGACGTCGGGCAGCCCGTCGGGGGTGTTGTCGTGCAGCGACAGGCCGCCGAAGGTGCGCTGGTCGACGAAGCGGAGTTCCGTGCCCTGGACGTCCGTGAAGCGGACGCGGATGCGCAGGTGCTTCTCGTCGGGCGCCTCGTGCGGCTGGACCAGGAGTTGGCCGCTCATGCCGAGGTGGGCCAGGACGGACTGGTCGGTGTCCTCCAGGGGCAGCCAGAGGTACTTGCCACGGCGGCTCGGGACGCCGATCCGGTGGCCCTTGAGTCGGTGTGTGAAGTCGTCGGCACCGGCCAGGTGACGGCGGACCGCGCGCGGGTGCAGCACCTCGGCCTCGGCGACCGTCCGGTGGGCGACCCACCGCTCCAGACCGCGCCGTACGACCTCGACCTCGGGCAACTCGGGCATGGGACCCCCGTGACAACCGGTGGATGAGCCGAGCGCCCGCCCCGGGCGGGGCGGGCGCTCGGATGCGCTGTTCGGTCAGGCGGATGCCGACTCGGGGCCGGTCTCGGCGGCCGCGGTGGCCTCTGCAGTGAGTTCTGCAGTGGTCTCTGCGGCTGCCGCCTTGGCACGCTCGTCCGCCGCGGCCCGGATGGACCGCCAGGCGGACTCCGCGGCCTGCTGCTCCGCCTCCTTCTTGCTGCGGCCGGTGCCGGTGCCGTACGAGACGCCTCCGACGCGGGCGGCAGCAGTGAAGGTCTTCTCGTGATCGGGGCCGGTCTCCGTGACCAGGTACTCGGGCACGCCGAGCCCCTCGGTCGCGGTGAGCTCCTGGAGACTGGTCTTCCAGTCCAGGCCGGCACCGAGGTTCGAGGACTTCTCGATCAGGGGGTCGAACAGGCGGTGCACCAGTTCGGACGCCGCGTCGAGGCCCTGGTCGAGATAGACCGCGCCGATCACCGCTTCCAGGGTGTCGGCGAGGATGGACGCCTTGTCCCGGCCGCCTGTGCCCTCTTCACCACGGCCGAGCCGGATGAAGGCGCCCAGGTCGAGGCCACGGCCGACCTCCGCCAGCGCACGAGAGTTGACCACCGCGGCCCGCAGCTTGGCCAGCTGGCCTTCGGGCAGGTCGGGGTGGGTGGTGTACAGCGTGTCGGTGACGACGAGACCGAGCACGGAGTCCCCGAGGAACTCCAGCCGCTCGTTCGTCGGCAGACCGCCGTTCTCGTACGCGTACGAACGGTGGGTCAGCGCACGCACCAGAAGGGCGGACTCGAGCTTGTACCCGAGCCGCCCTTCCAACAGCGTGTGGGACGAGGCCGCCGTGTTGTCCGCCTTTTTCTTGGCGGTCGTTTCCGCCTTGGCGTCAGACATGAAGCCTCTCACCAGCCGCTCAGACCTCGAGGACCTGGCGCTTGTTGTAGGTGCCGCAAGACGGGCACGCGATGTGCTGCTGCTTGGGCTCGTGGCAGCGCTCGCACGCAACCAGGGTGGGGACCGCAGCCTTCCACTGCGACCGGCGGTGGCGCGTGTTGCTGCGCGACATCTTCCGCTTCGGAACAGCCACGGCTACTTCTCCTGCTTCTCGTCGACGCCCGCTTCGGCGCCGCTGATCTCGTCCTTCTCGCCGTCTCCGGATGAACCAGCGAGTCCCTGCAGTGCCGCCCAACGGATGTCGACGGCGTCATGGTGGTGGTCCGGGTCGTCCGCAAGGCGTGCGCCGCACTGGGCACACAGTCCTGGGCAGTCTTCCTGGCACACCGGCTGCATCGGCAGTGCGAGCACCACCGCATCACGCAGCACGGGTTCGAGGTCGAACAGGCCGTCCTCGATGAAGAGCCTGTCCTCGTCTTCCTCGGCGTCGTCGGCCGGTTCCGCCTTGGGGCGGCCCCGGTCGTCGGCGTCAGGGTACGAGAACATCTCCTGGAAGTCCGCTTCGAGCGCCAGCTCGAGCGGCTCCAGACACCTTACGCACTCCCCCTCGGCCTGTGCACGGGCGGTGCCTGTGACGAGCACCCCTTCCATGACCGACTCGAGTCGGAGTTCGAGCTCCACCGGGGCGCCTTCCGGCACTCCGATGACCTCCTGGATCCCGAGATCCCTGGGGGCGTCGATCGTGCGGGTCAGGCGCTGCAGCGCGCCAGGACGCCGCCCCAGCTCGTGTGTGTCGAACACGAGAGGGTTGCGGTGGTCGAGGCGGGCGTTCAGAGCCATTCCTGCTTTCGATCTTCTGAGCTCAGAGGGACACTGCCCTTCGGTGTTGCCGGGCAGCGTTGATCGCGGACGTACACGCGACCGAAGAGCCAGGATACTGGACCTTTCGCTCTCGGCCCAATCCGGTGCGACTGCCGGCCTCCGACCGCGCTCGGAGACAGGCCCTACAGGCCCCGCTCCTGCTCATAGGCCCGCAACTGCTCGGCACTGATCATGCTGGTGTCGAAGAGGCTGGTCTCGTCGAGGGCGTAGCCCTGCTGGTCCTGCTGCGGCTGCTGGGCCTGGTTCGGGTCGTACGCGGTTTGCTGGGCGTCGTAGCCCTGGTAGGCCGCGTACGGATCCGCCTGCTGGTAGCCGTAGGCGTCCTGCTGACCGTAGGACTGCTGCTGGTAGCCGCCGTACGGGTCCGACTGCTGCTGGTAGCCGTACGCCGGCTGCGCGGTCTGCGGGTCGTACTGCGGCTGGGCGGGCTGCTGCGGCTCGGCCGGGGTGTCCGCGAGGGCGGCGAGGTCGGCGAGGTAGTCGGCGTCGCTGGAGTGCTGGAAGGTCGTGGTGTCGTCGGCGAGGACGCCGAGGTCGTCGGTGGCGATACGGCCGTGCAGCTTCTGGCGGCCGCGACCGACGGCCTCCAGGGTCTTGGCCAGGACCGCCTCGAAGGCGCCGAGCTTGGTGTCGACGTACGCGTCGGCGTCGCGGCGCAGGGTCTCCGGGTCGTGGCTGCGCTCGGGGGCGTCCTCGTCCTCGTAGCCCTGCTCGTCCAGGCCCGGGCCGGTGCCGAGCAGCTTCTCGCGGCCGCGGCCGACGGAGCCGAGGGTCTTGGTGAGGACGACCTCGAAGTTGGCGAGCTTGGAGTCGACGTAGTCGTCGGCCTCGGCGCGGACCTCCTCGGCCTCCTTGCGTGCCTCGTCGAGGATCCGGTCGGCCTCGGCCTGGGAGCGGCGGGCGATCTCGGTGTCGGAGATCAGGGAGCCGCGCTCGGCGTGCGCCGTGGAGATGATCCGCTCGGCCTCCTGGCGGGCCTGCTCGACCATGTGCTCGCGGTCGCCGATCAGCTCCTGGGCCTGCGCGAGGGAGCCGGGCAGTGCCTCGCGCAGCTCTTCGAGCATCGCGAGCAGCTCGGCGCGGTTGATCACGCACGAGGCCGACATCGGCATCGACCGGGCACTGGAGACCGTCGAGACGACCTCGTCGAGCTTCTTCTGCACGTCCATCGTGTGCTCGCCACTCTCTACAGCTGTGTTGGAGACGGACGGGACGACTGTACGGCCATGGGGTGTGCGGCCGACACCGGGTGACGGACTGTCAGGTTCCGGAGGGTTTCCCGTGCGCGCCCCCGGGGTCGGTCTCAGTCCTTCTTCAGACGCTGGGCGAGGGCCTCGAGGACCGCGGGCGGGACCAGGTGGGAGACGTCGCCGCCCCAGGTCGCGACCTCCTTGACCAGGGAGGACGACAGGAAGCTGTAGGTGGGGTTGGTGGGCACGAAGAGGGTCTCGACGCCCGACAGGCCGATGTTCATCTGGGCCATCTGCAGCTCGTAGTCGAAGTCGCTGACGGCGCGCAGACCCTTGACGATGGCGGGGATGTCACGCTGCTTGCAGAAGTCGACGAGGAGGCCGTGGAAGGCCTCGACCCGGACGTTCGCGTACTCGGCGGTGACCTCACGGATGAGGTCGATCCGCTCGTCGATCTCGAACAGGCCCTTCTTGGACTTGTTGATCATCACCGCGACATAGACCTCGTCGTACAGACGGGAGGCGCGGCCAATGATGTCGAGGTGTCCGTTGGTGATGGGGTCGAACGACCCGGGACAGACGGCGCGGCGCAACTGTGATCCCTCGCTCTCCGGTCCGGTCATGGTGCGTCTTCGCACGTAGAGGCGGCGCGACCGTACCAAAACGTGCCCTCGCCGTAGCGACGGGCCCTAAGGGCTTCGAAACCGTCCGGCCACCGGAATTCCCCGCCTCTGGTGCTGCGCTCCACGGTGACGAGGGCTTCCTGTGCGAGCCAGCCCTCCGTGCGGAGTGTGAGCAGAATCTCGCGAAGATCGTCGTCGGAGACGGCGTACGGGGGGTCGAGGAAGACGATGTCGTACGGCTCCGCGGGCGGCGGCGACTTGATGATCTGTTCCGCTTTGCCCGATCTGACCTCGGCACCGGGCAGCCCGAGGCTCTTCACGTTCTCGCGGACCGTGCGGGCCGCGCGGGCGTCGGCCTCGACGAGCAGGATGTGACCCGCGCCACGGGACAGGGCCTCCAGACCGACGGCGCCCGACCCGGCGTACAGGTCGAGGACCCGTTCGCCGTCCAGCGGGCCGCCGAGCAGGGACTGCCATGTGGACAGGAGGCCCTCGCGCGCGCGGTCGGAGGTGGGGCGGGTGCCTGTGCCCGGCGGGACGGCGAGGCGGCGTCCGCCGGCTGCGCCGGCGATCACGCGGGTCATCTGGGGTCCTTGTCCATGTGCGGTGGGGCGTCGCTTCCAGTCTCTCAGCTCTCCCGCTCCCGGCTCTTCCCGGCCCGATCGGTTCTCCCGCTCCCGGCTCTTCCCGGCCCGGCCACCGCGGGTGCTCACCCCTTGTCCAGGTACTGCTCCCTTTCCTCGTCCAAGAGGGCGTCCAGCGCCGTCCGCAGTCCGGGGAGGTGCTCCAGTTCGGGGTCGGCGGCGACGACGGCGGCCGCCTCCTCGCGGGCCTCCGCGATGACCTCCTCGTCCTCGATGACGGCGAGCACCCGCAGGCTGGAGCGGACGCCGGACTGGGCCTGGCCGAGCACATCGCCCTCGCGGCGCTGTTCGAGGTCGATACGGGAGAGCTCGAAGCCGTCCAGGGTGGACGCCACCGCGTTCAGCCGCTGGCGGGCCGCGCTCGCCTCGGGCATCTCGCTGACCAGCAGACACAGCCCGGCAGCCGAGCCACGCCCCACCCGGCCACGCAGCTGGTGGAGCTGGGAGACACCGAACCGGTCGGCGTCCATGATCACCATCGCTGTGGCGTTCGGCACGTTCACGCCGACCTCGATGACGGTCGTGGCGACCAGGACGTCCGTGTCGCCGGCGGCGAAGCGGCGCATGACGGCGTCCTTGTCGTCCGGTGGCATACGGCCGTGCAGCACCTCCACCCGGAGCCCCTGGAGGGGCCCGCGGCTCAGCTGCCCGGCCACGTCGAGGACGGCGAGCGGGGGCCGCTTCTCGGCCTCGTCCTCGGGCGACTGCTTCTTCTTGGCGGCCTTGGGGTCGTCGGCCTCGTCGCCGATGCGGGGGCAGACCACGTACGCCTGGTGCCCGTTGCCCACCTCCTCGCGCACGCGCTCCCAGGCCCGGGCCAGGAAGTGCGGCTTCTCGGCGGCCGGGACGACATGACTGGCGATGGGCGAACGCCCGGCGGGGAGCTGGTCCAGTACGGAGGTCTCCAGATCACCGAAGACGGTCATCGCGACGGTCCGCGGGATGGGTGTGGCGGTCATGACCAGCAGATGCGGCGGCTGCTTGCCCTTGCCGCGCAGGGCGTCGCGCTGCTCGACGCCGAAGCGGTGCTGTTCGTCGACCACGACCAGGCCCAGGTCGTGGAACTGGACCTTGTCCTCGATCAGCGCGTGCGTGCCGATCACGATTCCGGCCTCGCCCGTGGCGAGGTCCAGCATCGCCTGGCGGCGCGCGGCCACCCCCATCGACCCGGTGAGCAGCACCACCTTGGTCGCGTGCTCCGAGCCGCCCAGCATCCCGCCCTCGGCCAGCTCGCCCATCATCTCGACGACGGACCGGTGGTGCTGCTGGGCGAGCACCTCGGTGGGCGCGAGCATGGCGGCCTGTCCGCCTGCGTCGACGGTGGCGAGCATGGCGCGGAGGGCCACCATCGTGTTGTGGGTGACCGTGAAGTTGTCAGTGACGTAAGCATGGCTCGGGTGAGCGACGCTGACGCACTGGACCGGCTTTCGTCCCACGTACTCGACCGCGCGAATTCCGCGCCGGAAGGTGTTGTACTTCGGACGGGGACCTACCTGTTCGGCCTTGCGGGTCAGCCTGAACGGGGCGTACAGGTCGGGCAGGGACACGGAGACGTTGAACGCCGCCCGCTTCGGCAGGATCCGCGCCCGGCCTCCGAGCGAGCGGACCAGCCAGGCAACATCCTCCGCGAGCCGGAGCGAAGCTGAGCAGAACGAGGCGCTGAGGCCGCCCGTGTGGACGGTGCCGTCAGTGTCCATAAGCCCTTGGAGCACAGCGAGACGGTTTTTGATCGACGTGTTCTTGAACACGTCGGGCACGAACTTGCCCTGCGAGGTCACGCCCCAAAGGTTCAGGTCCCGCAAGGCCTGGATCACTGGATTACGCGCGCCTCCTTTACGGCAGGTCAGCTGGATCGTGTAGTCGCAGCGGGATCCCTTCACCGGAACCAGTCGGCATTCGGGGGCCACTGCCGTGGCCGCTGCCTCACGGATCTCGGCGTCGATCGTGGACAGGCGCAGGTTGTGCCGGAATGAGCCGTCTCCCAGCAGGAGGCCGAACAGGTAGGGATCGAGAGGCAGCCCGGCGTCGTTCCCAAGATCGACCGGAATGGCTGCCGGAACGTACCACTTCGAAGATCCGTTGGCCTTGAAGGTGTCCAGGCGGATCTCCCGGGTTGTCATGACCTTGGGAGCCTGACCTCGATGCCACGCACAACTCGTGCCAACGATCCAGAGATGCTCGTCGTCGCACTCGACGGAGCTTCCGTCGGAGAGGACCAGCCGCCAAACATCGCGCTCTCCCTGCGGAAAGACGCCGTCGATCAACGCGATCTCCCCGTCCGGCACGACAACTTCGTCCCCCACCCGCAGGTCGCCCATACGACGGAAACCGGCGGGAGTGAGGACCAGCGAGTCGAGGGGCTGAGCCTTACCCGAACCGACCTCTCCCTGCAGCAGTCGGTGCATCGGATGCTCCGTCGCGAGGTCGTCGAAGATCTCCTTGGAGACCTTCTGCTGGCCCTCGGTGAGGGTGAAGGGGAGGCGGTCGTCGAAGGCCGCGAGGAGGCCGTCGGGGGCGGGTTTGCGGGGGACGGCGGGGAGTTGGGCGTCGGCGTGGCGGCGGCGGGCGAGGGCGACCTGGAGGACGAAGGCCTCGTCCCACTTCAGTCGGGCGCGGGCGTCGGCGATGTCCGCCTTGGTGTGCGGGCGATGGATCTTGAGGAGGGCCTCGGGGAGGGAGACCAGGCCGCGGCCCTCGCGGAGGGATCCGGGGAGCGGGTCGAGGGCCTCCCGGGCGCTCGGCAGCACCGTCTGGACCGCCTTGCCGATCTTCCAGGACTCCAGTTTGGCGGTGGCGGGGTAGAGGGGGATGAGGGCGCCGGCCCAGGTCTCGACAGCCTCCTCCGTGTCGGCGCGCAGCAGTTCGTAGGCCGGATGGGCCAGTTGGAGGCGGCGGTTGAAGAGGGAGACCTTGCCCGCGAACATCGCGCGCGTGCCCGGCAGGAGCTCCTTGTGGGGCTTGTGAACGCCGTTTCCGAAGAAGACCAGTTGGAGCCGCCCGCTGCCGTCCGTGATCGTCACCTCGAGGCGCTGGCCTTTTCCGCGGGGTGCCTTGGACGAGGCGAAGGTGTGCAGACGGGCGTCGGCGACCTGGGCGACCACGGTGACGTGCTCGTCCATGGGGAGGTCGGCGAGGTGGGTGAGCTGGCCGCGCTCCTCGTATCTGCGGGGGTAGTGGTGCAGGAGGTCGCCGACGGTGTGCAGGCCGAGGTGCTCGGCCATCACCTTCGCGGTGGCGGGGCCGAGCACCTTTTTGAGTGGTTCTTGCAGTGCGGGCACGAGATCCATTGCACACCACACCACTGACAATGCCGTATACGTCCCGGGAATCTCCTGGTCGGACGGGCTGTTCGGGCTCTAGGATGGCGCGCTCCGGCCATCCCCCGCGGTCACTGCCCCACCGGGACCGCCCGACCCCGCGCCGTCGATCATCCCCCACCCACGGCGCTGCGACGATGGACTCCCAGACCTCACAGTCATCCCAGGCATCCCAGTCACCTCATACGTTCCAGGTCGACCTGCGTGGTCTGGTTGACCTGCTGTCCCATCACCTTTACTCCAGTCCCAAGGTCTACTTGCGCGAACTGCTGCAGAACGCGGTGGACGCGATCACTGCCCGGCGGGCCGGGCAGCCGGACGCACCTGCTCGGGTGCGGCTGTTCGCGGAGGGCGGTGCCCTGCGGGTCGAGGACTCGGGGGTCGGGCTCACCGAGGCCGATGTCCACAACCTGCTGGCCACCATCGGCCGCAGCTCCAAGCGGGCCGACGGTCTGCAGGAGGCCCGTTCCGACTTCCTCGGGCAGTTCGGCATCGGCCTGCTGGCCTGTTTCGTGGTCGCCGAGCGGATCCGGGTCGTCAGCCGCAGCGCCCGTACGCCGCAGGCCCCGCCCGTGGAGTGGACGGCGACCGACGACGGTTCGTACACCGTGCGGACGCTGCCGGACGAGGCCCGCCCCGAGCCGGGCACCACCGTGCACCTGGTGGCGCGGGCCGGGGCCCAGGAGTGGCTGACCGAGGCGCGCGTCCTGGCGCTGGCGCGGGACTTCGGGTCGCTGCTGCCGTACGACGTGCGGGTGGGCGACGAGGCGGTCACCGACCTTCCGGCGCCGTGGGACCGGCCGTATCCGTCTCCCGCCACCCGGCGGGTGGCCCTGGCGCGGCACTGTCACGGACTGTTCGGGTTCACTCCGCTGGACGCGATCGACCTGGACGTGCCGCTGGCCGGGATCCGCGGTGTGGCGTACGTGCTGCCGTCGGCGGTCAGCCCGGCCCAGCGGGCCGGTCATCGCGTCCATCTCAAGGGCATGCTGCTGACCGAGCGGGGCGAACAGCTGCTGCCCGACTGGGCCTTCTTCGTGCGCTGTGTCCTGGACACGGACAGTCTGCGGCCCACGGCGTCGCGCGAGTCGCTGTACGAGGACGAGACGCTGGCCGCCGTGCGGGAGGCGCTCGGAGAAAGGATCCGGTCGTGGCTGACCGGGCTGGCCGCCGGTGATCCGGAGCGGCTGGCGGCCTTCCTGTCCGTGCACCACCTGGGCGTGAAGTCCCTGGCGCGGCACGACAGCGAGATGCTGCGCACGATGCTGCCGTGGCTCCCCTTCGAGACGACCGACGGGCGGCTGTCCCTGGAGGAGTTCGCGCAGCGGCACCCGGTGGTGCACTTCACCCGGACCGTCGAGGAGTACCGCCAGGTCGCGCCGATCGCCTCCGCGCAGGGCGTCGGGGTGATCAACGGTGGTTACACGTACGACAGCGAGCTCGTCGAGGCGCTGCCCTCGGTACGGCCGGGGACGGTGGTCGCCGAGCTGGACGCGGACACCGTGACGGCCCATCTGGACGCGGTCGACCCGGCCGAGGAGCTGGCCCTTTCGGGTTTCCTGGCGGCCGCGCGGGCGAAGCTCGACCCGCTGGGCTGTGACGTCGTCCTGCGTGCCTTCCATCCGCTGTCCGTGCCCGCGCTGCACCTGGACGACCGGGCGGCCCGGCACGAGCAGGCGCGGGCGGAGGCCGAGGAGCAGGCCGACGATCTGTGGGCGGGCATTCTCGGCTCGCTGCGCGGCAGCGCTCCGCGCGCGCGTCTGGTGCTCAACCACCTCAATCCGCTGATCCGCAGGATCAGTTCGCTGCGTGACGCGGAGCTGATCGGCACCGCCACGGAGTCCCTGTACGGGCAGGCGCTGCTGATGGCGCAGCGCCCGCTGCGGCCCTCCGACTCGGCGCTGCTGAACCGGGCGTTCATCGGCCTGCTGGAGTGGGCCACCCTTGGCGAGGACGGTCACCGATGAGTGAGATCACGGACTTCGACTCCCTCCGCCGGGCGATGGCGGAGAACGGCGAGGAGCCGGAGGGGCCGGCCCGCAACGCGCGCGCGGAGCAGCTGCTCACCGAGGCGGAGCGGCTGAACATCCCGCTCGCCGTGATCGAGGCGCTCGGGCACCAGCTGAAGGTCTACAACTACAGCTCCGAGAAGGACAAGATGTTCGTCCCGTTCGCGCGGCTGCTGCGCATGTGGGACGAGAGGCCCGAGGACTTCGACGAGTACGAGACGCATTCGCTGCACTGGGTCTTCAAGTGGATGTCGTCCGGCATGCTCGACCAGCCGCACGTTCCGCTGGCCGCCATGGAGAAGTGGCTCGGCGAGATGGAGCGCCGCTACCGCCTGGCCGGGCACTCCGAGCGGGCCGTGCGCAGCGCGGAGTTCAGTGTGGCCGCGCACGTCGGGGACGTCGGGCGGGCCGAGCGGGCGTACGCCGCCTGGCTGGCCGCCGACCGGGACGCCATGGCCGACTGCCACGCGTGCGAGCTGCACGGGCAGGGCTGGTGGCAGTCGGAGCGGGGCCGGGACGCCGAGGCGGTCGAGCTGTGGGGGCCGGTCCTGGACGGCGAGTTCTCCTGCGCCCACGAGCCGCACACCGTCCTCGCCTCCTCCCTGGTCCCCCTGCTGCGCCTCGACCGCCTCGACGAGGCACGCGCCAACCATCTGCGGGGCTTCCGGCTCGTACGGTCCATGGAGAGCATGCGCGGCGCGTACGCGGACCACGTGGAGTTCTGCGCGCTGACCGGCAACGAGGCGCGCGGCCTGGAGCTGCTGGCGGAGCGGCCGGCGTACTTCACGGACACCGGGCATCCGCGCAGCCGACTGGAGTTCATGGCCGTGGTGGCCCTGCTGATGGACCGCCTCACGGAGCTCGGCCTCGAAGACCGGCGGGTGCCGGGGCCGGCGGGCCGGGCGTGGACGGCGGTCGAACTCGGAGCCCACGCGCGTGTGGAGGCCCTCGCGCTCGCCGAGCGCTTCGACGCGCGCAACGGCACGTCGTACGTCAGTGAGCGGGCACGCGCGCGTATGGCGCAGCGTCCGCTGGTGGAGCGGCTGCCGCTCGGCGTGCGCGCGGCCCGGCCCGCCGGCGCCGCCATGCCCGTGGTCACGTCGCCGGTGGAGCCGGCCGGCGAGCCCGATCTGGCCGCGCTGCTGGCCGAGGCGCGCCGGCTGTCGGACACGTTGCAGCCGAACGCCGTGGAGGCGTGGGCGGCGGTCTCCCGGGCCGCCGAGGGTGTCGAGCTGGACGCCCGCGACCGCGCGGAGATCGCCGACCACCAGGCGATGGACGCGGGCCCCGAGGGCGCCGAGCTGTTCGAGCGCGCCGCCGAGCTGTACGCGGAGGCGGGCGACCCGGGTGAGGCGTTGGCGGCACGCGCGCGTGCGGCGTACGTGCACGCCCTCACCGGCGAGCTGGACGAGGCGGTCGCCGCGGTCGCGGGGCCGTACGACGAGGTCCTCGCGCTCTACGCCGCCGACGCCACGGGTGTCCGGCAGGCGGCGTCCGTGCTGATGGGGCGGGCGCGGATCCTGATGCGGCGGGTGCACGAGGCCGACGGTCCCGCGCCGGAGCCGGTCCTGACCGAGGCGGAGGCGGCCGCGCGGGAGGTGCTGGCGCTCGTCGACGGGCACGTGGGGGACGACGTACGGCTCGCCTCACGGGCCGCCGAGTCCCAGGCGATGCTCGCGGAACTGGCGGCGCTCACCGGGGACGCCCAGGCGGGCGCGGAGCTGTTCGCGCGGGCCGCGGCGGCGTTCGTCGGGGCCGGGCTGCCGTGGTTCGCGGTGGAGTACGAGGCGCGGCTGGCCGGGCTTGCGCACCACCTGGGCGACACCGCGGAGGCGGAGCGGGCGCTGCGGGCGGCCCTGGAGCACGGGGGGCCGCACCTGGAGGCGGTCGGGCGGGCCCAGCTGCACCTCCAGCTCGCCGAGGTCGTCGGCGGCCGGGGGCAGGCCGAGGAGGCGGCCGAACACGCCCTGGAGGCGGCGCACTGGGCCGACGAGGCGGGCGAGGGGCCGACGCTGGGTGCCTGGGCCCGGCACCAGCTCGGCGGGTTCCTGGTACGGCAGGGGCGGTGGGTCGAGGCCGCGGAGGTGCTGGAGTCGGCACTGCCCGACCTGACCGCCGAGACGCACGGCGACGGCGCGATCGTCCAGACGCAGTGGTGGCTCGGTGACTGTCTGAGCGAGCTCGGGGAGCACCGCGCCGCCGCCGAACGCCGGCTCCAGGCCGCCGAGATCGCCCGGCACTGGCCCGAGCAGCACGACCACGCGACGCTCGCCCACCTCGCCGCCGAGAACCTCGGGCACGCCGGCCTGCCCGCCGAGGCGGACCGGGCCTACGCCCGCGCGGGCGACCTGTGGCGCACCCTCGGCAACACCCACGGCCTGGTCCGCTCCCTGCGCGCCCGCGCGTGGCTCGCGCTGCGGACCGGGCCGGGGCCGGAGGGCGCCCGGGAGTTGATGGCGGGCGCGGTACGGGAGTGCCAGGCGGCACTGGACGCGGCGGCCGACGAGGAGGCACGGGGACGGCTCGTCGCCGAACTCGGCCACACCCATCGGCAGTTCGGCGACCTGCTGGCCCGCTCCGTCTCCGAGGACGCCGGTGACGACTCGATCCAGGGCGCGTTCGAGGAGGCCCTGTCCCAGGCGGCGGAGGCGATCGCGGTGTTCGGCTCCCTCGGGCCGGAGGCCCGGCACAGCCGCACCGCCGCCCAGCTCGCCGCGGGCTGGCTGGAGGCCGACCTGGGCCGCCCGGCGGACGCGGCCGCACGCGCGCGTGCCGTCCTGGAGACGTACGCCGACGGGGACGAGGACGGGACGGCGCAGGCACGGCGCGCGGAGGCGGAGCAGATGTTGCAGGTCCTGGAGGAACAGGCGGCGAGGTAGGACCGAGGCGGAAGCAGGGCCTACTCGACGCCGATGAGCAGCAGCGACCCTTGCCGCCCGCCCCGGTACACCACCGTGTCGACGGCGAGATAGGACTCCCGGACCCGGGCCTCCAGATGCGCCGCGACGGCTTCGGGCGCCTCGTCGCCGAGAACGATGGTGACCAGCTCTCCACCCGCCTGGAGCATGCGGTCCAGCACGGTCTCGGCGGTGGTGGTGACGTCCGACCCGATCACGGCGACGTCGCCGTCGATGAGACCGAGGACGTCACCGGCCTGGCAGATGCCGGCCATGGTCCAGGACTGGCGTTCGGCGACGGCGAGCTCGGCGTAGCGGGTGGCACCGGCCGCCGAGGTCATGGCGACGACATCCTCGTCGAAGCGGCGGTCGGGTTCGTGCACGGCGAGCGCCGCGATGCCCTGGACCGCGGAGCGCGTCGGGATCAGGGCCACCCGGATGCCCTCGGCACGGGCCTGGTCGGCCGCCGCGGCCGCGGTGTGGCGCAGGTCCGCGTCGTTGGGCAGCAGGACGACCTCGCGTGCGTGGGCCCGGCGTACGGCCTCGACGAGTGCACCGCTCGCGGGCGGCTCCCCGGGGCGCGCGAGCACGGTGGTGGCGCCCGCCTCGGTGTACAGCCCGGCCAGGCCCTCGCCGGGCACGACGGCCACCACGGCGCGCTGGGCGGGCTCCCGGCGTCGGCCGCCGCGGGTGTGCACGTCGCCGGCGCCGAAGTGGGTGATGCGGATCCGGTACGGCCGCCCGGCCTCGACGCCCGCCTCCACGGCGGCGCCCGCGTCGTCGACGTGCACATGGACGTTCCACAGCCCGTCGCCGCCGACCACGACGAGCGAGTCCCCGAGGGCGTCGAGCCGTGCCCGCAGCCGCGCGACGGCCGCGTCGTCGGCCTCCAGCAGGTAGATCACCTCGAAGGCGGGGCCGCCCTCCTCCGGTGCCGCGGGCCCGTCCGCGCACGCCGCGACGTCGTCGGCGGCGGAGGTAGCGACGGCCGGGGTGGCGACGGCGGGGGCTGCGACGCTCTCGCCCACGCGCGCGTGGGCCCTGGGCACCGGTACCCCGGCCACCCCCGGCACCACCAGCGTCGCCGGAGCCTCTCCCGTGAGCGTCTCGACCAGCGCCCCGAGCACGGCCACCAGTCCCCGCCCGCCGGCGTCGACCACTCCGGCACGCTCCAGGACGGCCAGCTGGCCGGGGGTCGCGGCCAGTGCCGCACGCGCCCCCTGGAAGGCCGCCCGCGCGACCGCCCCGCAGTCGCCCTCGGCTCCCTCGGCCGCGTCGGCGGCGGCGGAGGCGACCGACAGGACCGTGCCTTCCACGGGGTGGGCCACGGCCTGGCGGGCGGAGTCGGCGGCGTGCCGCAGGGCGAGCCGCAGCCCCGTCCCATCGGTGTGAGCGGCCTCACCGTCGGCGGCGAACACCTGCGCCATACCTCGGAGCAGCTGCGCGAGGATCGTCCCGGAGTTGCCGCGCGCCCCTATGAGGGCCCCGTGTGCCATCGCGCGCGCGGCGTCCGCCAGAGACGGAACGGCGTCCGCCAGAGACGAAGAAGGTGAAAGGGCAGGGGAAGGCGAAGCGGAAGGGGAAGGCGAAGCGCCCCCGGCGTCCCTGTCGCCGCCGAATCCGGCCTCGTGTCCCGCGAACACCGCCTCGACGGTCGCGACGGCCGATTCCACGGTCAGGTACAGGTTCGTGCCGGTGTCTCCGTCCGCCACGGGGTAGACGTTGATCGCGTCGATCTCCTCGCGCGCCCGCCCGAGCGCCTGCAGCGCGAGACCACACCAGGTGCGCACCGCGAGAGCGTCGAAGAATGTCGGCGGCACCTGCGGCACCTGCGCCTCCTTGAGCTGCTGGTCTGGGAGGCAGCGTAGACCCCGGTTCGGTGTCCGCCGGAAGAGGGCCGGGGCGGACCCCCGGTCAGCCATGGTAGTTTCGTTGTACTGGCGCAGCCGTTGTATGCTGCTCCGGTTGCCCGATCACATCGGGCTCTCCCCCTGGCACCGCCACTCAGATCCTCGATCCTGATCCCGGCATGCCGGGATCAACCGTAAGTGCATCTGAAGTCTTTGGAGTGACCCGTGGCTGCCAACTGCGACGTCTGCGGCAAGGGGCCGGGCTTCGGCAACAACATCTCGCACTCGCACCGCCGTACGTCCCGTCGCTGGAACCCCAACATCCAGCGCGTCCGTACCGTGGTCGGCGGGACGCCGAAGCGCGTGAACGCTTGCACCTCGTGCATCAAGGCCGGCAAGGTCTCGCGCTGACGCACAGCTAAGCGCGCGGCCACTGCTGGTTCGCTGCATCAAGCCGGTCCACCTCGGTGGGCCGGCTTTTTGCCGTACCCGATCACCACCGCGCCCTGCCAGACTCCCATGAATGCGCTTCGGCATCCTGGGCCCCCTCGAGATACGCACCGACGACGGCACCCCCGTCGACCCCGGCGGCCCCCGCCCCCGCACCCTGCTCACCCTCCTGCTCCTCGATGCCGGCCGTACGGTCTCCGCGGAGCGCCTGACCGATGGCCTGTACGGCGCCGAGCCGCCCGCCGGAGCCGCCAACGCGCTCCAGTCCCAGGTCTCCCGCCTTCGCCGGCGCCTGGCCCCGCACACGGAGATCGAGGCGGCCCCCACCGGCTACCGCATCGCCACCCCGCCCCACTCCGTGGACGTCCACCGCTTCGAGCGGCTGTCCGAGGAGGGGCGTGCCGCGCTCGCCGCCGGGGACCATCCCGGAGCCGCGGCGCGGCTGCGGGAGGCGCTCGCCCTGTGGCGCGGGCCCGCGCTGCCCGATCTCCCGGACGCGCACGCCGAGACCGCTCGTCTCGGGGAGCTCAGGCTGGCCGCCGTGCAGGACCGGATCGAGGCGGACCTGGCCCTGGGCGGCGCCCCTGAGCTCGTGCCGGAGCTGCGGGCGCTGCTGTCCGCCCATCCGCTGAGCGAGCGGCTGTACGGGCAGCTGATGCGGGCCCTGCACGCGGGCGGGCGGCCCGCGGAGGCGCTCACGGTGTACGAGGAGGCCCGGCGCACGCTGGCCGACGAACTGGGCGCCGATCCGTCGCCCGACCTGTCCGCGCTCCACCTGGAGCTGCTCCGGGGCCGTGGCCCCGCCCGGCAGCAGGTCCCGGAGCAGCTCACCCGTTTCGTCGGCCGCGAGGACGAACTCGTCCGGATCGCCCGGGCCCTGTCCGACGCACGGCTGGTCACGCTCACCGGTCCGGGCGGTGCCGGCAAGACCCGGCTGGCGATCGAGGCAGCCCGCGCCCGGCCCGAGGTGTGCTTCGTCGAGCTGGCCCCCCTCACCGACGGCACCCGGATCCCGTACGCCGTACTGACCGCGCTCGGCGCCCGGGAAGGGTTCCGCACCCCCGCGACGGACACCACGAGCCGGTTGCTGGCGGCGCTGGAGGACCGTGAGCTGCTGCTGGTCCTCGACAACTGCGAGCACCTGGTGGAGGAGGCCGCCCGGCTGTCCGCGCTGCTGCTCGGCGCCTGCCCCGGCGTCCGTGTCCTCGCCACCAGCCGCGAGTCGCTCGGCGTCACCGGGGAGGTCCTCGTTCCCGTGCCCCCGCTGCCGCCGGAGCCCGCGGTCCGGCTCTTCCGCGACCGCGCACGAGCGGTGCGCCCCGATTTCGAGGACCACGCGCGCGTGCCCGACATCTGCCGCGCCCTCGACGGGCTGCCCCTGGCGATAGAACTGGCGGCGGCGCGCCTGCGCACACTCACGCCGGACGAGCTCGCCGCCCGCCTGGACGACCGGTTCCGTCTCCTGTCCCGCGGCGACCGGTCCAAGGCGCCCCGGCACCGCACGCTGCGCGCGGTCGTGGAGTGGAGCTGGGACCTGCTGGACGAGGAGGAGCGGGAGCTGGCGGCCCGGCTGACCGTGTTCTCCGGAGGCGCGACCCTCGACGCCGTGGAGGCGGTG
Source organism: Streptomyces sp. NPDC001315 (assembly GCF_042896175.1). NCBI lineage: Bacteria > Bacillati > Actinomycetota > Actinomycetes > Kitasatosporales > Streptomycetaceae > Streptomyces > Streptomyces sp. NPDC001315. The sequence continues at coordinate 198,236 of NZ_JBIAWZ010000012.1, forward strand.
TGCGCGGTGCCGTACCCGGAGGACCTGCTGGCCTCGCTGGTCGAGAAATCGTTCCTCGAGGTGTCCGAGGGGCGCTACCGGATGCTGGAGACGATCCGCGCGTTCGCCGCCTGGGGCCTCAGCGACGAGGAAGCGTTCCGGGACGCGCACGCCGCGTTCTTCCTGGAGCTCGCCGAGCGGGCGGAGCCGTGTCTGCGCGGCGGCGAGCAGCTGTCGTGGCTGGCCCGACTGACCTCCGAGCACGACAACCTGGACGCGGCTGTGCGCCACCTCACTCGTAGCGCGCCCGCCGACGCTCTGCGCCTGATGGCCGTGCTGACCTGGTTCAGGCGGCTGCGCGGTCCGTACGGCGAGCAGGTGCCGCAGGCCCGCGCACTCCTGGCGGCCGTCGGCGGCGAGCCGCCCGAGGGCCTGGCCGAGGAGTACGCCCTGTGCCTGATGAACGCGGTCAGCGGACGCGGCGAGGATCCGGCCGAGGCCGGCCTCATCGCGCGCACGGCCACCATCATGGGATCGTTGAACGATCCTCTGGGGTTACCGTTCACCGTGGTTCTCTGGTCGCTCACCGGTGGCCCCCACCTCACGGTCGGCGAACAGGTCCGCGTGCAGATCGGCGAGGAGCCGTGGGGTCTCGCCCTGCTGGACCTGGGTGTCGCCTACCAGGAGATGTTCGCGGGCCGCGCTGCCGAGGCCGAGATCGCCTTCGCCCGGTCCCTGGCCCGCTTCCGGGCCACCGGCGACCGCTGGGGCATGGCCAACTGTCTCGACCCGCTGGGCGGCTTCGCCGGCCGGCGCGGCGCGTACGGCCGTGCCCTGGAGCTGCTGGACGAGGGCTTGGCGTACGTGCGAGAGCTTCAGGCGCCGGAGGAGACCGCGGACCTGCTGCGGTCCCGCGCGTTCGTGCTGCTGCACCGCGGCGACACCGAAGAGGCAGCCGCGCACTTCACCCGCTCCGCGGACCTCGCCCGTACGGCGGGTGCTTCCGACAAGGTGGCGAGCGCCCGCCGGGGCCTGGGTGACGTGGCACGACTGTCCGGCGACCCGGCCCACGCGCGCGTGCACTACGAAAGCGCCCTGGAGGCCTGCGCCGCCAACTGGTTCAGCGTCGGCGAGACGGTGTGGATCCTCCTCGGACTGGGCCGCGCGACCGTCGCGGAAGGGGACACGGAAACGGCCCGGGACTGGTTCGCCCAGGCCCGCACGCTCGCCCTCGACTCCCCCGACGTCTTCGCGCTGGCGGGCGTCGCCGACGCGCTCGCCTCCGTCGCGCCGCATCCCGAACGGGCGGCCGAACTCCTGGGCGCCGCCACGGGCCTCAGGGGCGCCCCGGCCGAGGGCGACCCCGACGTCGTACGCACGGAGCGGGACGTACGCGCACGGCTGTCCGCCGAGGCGTACGACAAGGCCTTCGAGCAGGGCCGGAGTCTGCGGTCAGCCGCGGTCAGCGAACGGTAGGGGAACGGTCAGCGGCTCCCTGGAAGCTCATGGCCATGACGAACCCGACGAACGCACACAGCCTCAGCCACCTCACCGTTCTGGTCTCCGGCGCCAGCGTCGCCGGCCCCGCCGTCGCCCTCGACCTGGCCCGGTACGGCGCCCGTGTCACCGTCGTCGAGAAGGCCCCGGGCATGCGCGCGGGCGGCTTCGCGGTCGACTTCCGGGGCCATGTCCACCGCACCGTCCTGACCGCGATGGGCATCTGGGACGAGATCCACGCCCGCCAGACGCACATGGGCCGGCAGATCGTCGTCGACGCGGACGGCAGCCCGCGCGTGGACCTGCCCTCGGAGATGATGAGCGGGGACGTGGAGATCTTCCGCGGCGAACTCGCGCAGATCATGTACGAGCGCACCAGGGACAGTGTCGAGTACGTCTTCGGCGACTCGATCGCCACGCTCACGGAGACCGACGGCGGCGTCGAGGTGACGTTCGAGAAGGGCGCGCCCCGCCGCTTCGACCTCGTGGTCGGAGCCGACGGTCTGCACTCGAACACCCGCCGCCTGGCCTTCGGCGACGAGTCCCGTTACCTGCGCTTCTTCGACCACTACGTGGCAGGCTTCGACATCCCCAACGACCTGGGCCTGGACCGCACGGGCCGGGTCTACAGCGAGCCCGGCCGCGCGGTCGCCCTCGGCAACTACGACGGCGATCCGGACCGCGCCGGCGCCCTGCTGGTCTTCAAGTCCGAGCAGCTGACGTACGACCGTCGGGACATCGCCGCGCAGAAGCGGATCCTCGCCGAGCGGTTCGCGGGGATGGGCTGGGAGGCCCCGAAGGTGCTGAAGGCCCTGGAGCAGACCGACGAGCTGTACTTCGACGCGATCGCCCAGGTCCACATCGACCGCCTCACCAAGGGCCGCGTGGTCCTGCTCGGGGACGCCGGTCACGGCGCCACGATGGGCGGCATGGGCACGGGCGTGGCGATCGTCGGCGCGTACGTCCTGGCCGGCGAGCTCGCCCTCGCGGGCGGTGACCACCGCACCGCCTTCGCCGAGTACGAGAGCAGGATCCGGGACTTCGCGAAGGGCTGCCAGAAGATCTCCGGCAATGCCGGACCGTTCTTCGCCCCGCCCACCGAGCGCCGCATCCGCAGCCGCGACCGCATGTACCGCCTGCTCAGCTCGCGTCTCCTGGCCGGCTTCTTCAAGAAGCTCACCGAGAAGGCGGCCACGGACATCGAACTCCGCGACTACCCGGCGGCCTGAGGCCTGAGGGCCCACCGGTGGTCCACCGGTCCGATGCCCCCACCGAGCGCGAATCCGGCCGCGATCGCCCCGGTGACGTACCTCTTGGCGGCCGCGACCGCCTCCGGCACGGACTGCCCCTTCGCCAGCTGCGACGCGATCGCGGACGCGAGGGTGCAGCCCGTGCCGTGCGTGTGCCGGTTGTCGTGCCTCGGCGCCCGCAGCCAGTGCTCCTCGGAGCCGTCGGTCAGCAAGTCCACGGCGTCACCGGCCAGGTGGCCGCCCTTGATCAGCACCCACCGCGGCCCGTACGCCAGCACGGCCGCCGCGGCCCGCTTCAGATCCGCCTCCGACTCGACCCGCACACCGGTCAGCTGGGCCACCTCGTCGAGGTTCGGCGTGGCGACGGTCGCGACGGGCAGCAGTTTCGTCCGTACGGATTCCAGGGCCGAGGCGGCGAGCAGCGGGTCGCCGTGTTTGGACACGCCGACCGGGTCGACGACGGCCGGAGCGTCCGTCCCGCCGATCAACTCGGCGACGGTCGCCACCAGTTCGGCCGAGGAAAGCATCCCGGTCTTGACCGCCTGTACGCCGATGTCGTCGACGACGCTGCGGTACTGGGCCCGCACCGCCTCCACCGGGAGCTCCCAAGCTCCCTGCACGCCGAGGGAGTTCTGTGCGGTGACCGCCGTGATCACGCTCATGCCGTGCACGCCGAGCGCGAGCATCGTCTTCAGGTCGGCCTGGATGCCCGCGCCGCCACCGGAGTCGGAGCCCGCGACCGTCAGCACCCTGGGCGGAGCGCTCACGATTCGATGTCCCCGAAGTGGTCCCAGCCGCCCTTGCTGGTCCACGGCGCGCCGTCGACCGTCACCTGGGGCAGCGCCGACGGGTTGAGCACCTCGCCGATCACCTTCCAGCGGGCGGGCAGCTTCACGTCCGGCGGGAAGGTCGCCACGATCGCGTGGTCCTCGCCCCCGGTCAGCACCCACTGGAGCGGGTCGACGCCGACGGCCTGCCCGATGTCGTTCATCTGGCTGGGGATGTCGATGGCACCGGAGCGGATGTCGATGCGGACCTTGCTGGCCTCCGCGATATGGCCGAGGTCGGCGATGAGCCCGTCGCTCACGTCGCACATGGCGGTCGCGCCCAGCCCGGCGGCGGCCGGTCCCGCGTGGTACGGCGGTTCGGGGCGGCGGTGGGCCTCGACGAAGGCGCGCGGCGAGCGGAAGCCGCGGGAGAGCACCGCGTACCCGGCGGCGGACCAGCCCAGCCAGCCGGTGACCGCGACGATGTCCCCGGGCTGCGCGCCGCCCCGGGTCACCGGCTCCTGGTTGCGCAGGTCGCCGAGCGCGGTGATCGACACCATGATCGTGTCACCGCGTACGACGTCGCCGCCGACCACGGAGGCGCCGGCGACCTGGCATTCGTCGCGCAGGCCGTCCATCAGCTCGGTCGGCCAGGTCACCGGGAGTTCGGCGGGGACGACCAGGCCGAGCAGCAGCGCCGTCGGTACCGCGCCCATGGCGGCGATGTCGGCGAGGTTCTGCGCGGCGGCCTTGCGGCCCACGTCGTAGGCCGTGGACCAGTCGCGGCGGAAGTGCCGCCCTTCCAGCAGGATGTCGGTGCTCGCCACGACCCTGCGGTCGGGGGCGGCGACCACCGCGGCGTCGTCGCCGGGGCCGACCCGGACCGCCGGGGTGGTGGTGAGACGGGAGGTGAGCTCCCTGATGAGCCCGAACTCCCCGAGCTCACCAACAGTGCCCTTCATTACCCTTGCTCCCCTTCTGTCCCTGTCCATACCCGGTCGCGTTCTGGCCCTGTCCATGCCCGGTCGCGCGTCACCAGTGTCCTCGATACGGTCGAGGGGATCGTCAACTTCTGTCGTGCCTGGACCCCGGCACGGGGACGCCGGGCGCCGCAGGTCTCCCCGCGGCGAGCGGCGACGCGATACCGTGGCGTTCCTTTTCCCCACATGATCCTCGTGGCCGCCCTGGAGGTTCCGTGGTACAGGCGTACATCCTGATCCAGACGGAGGTCGGCAAAGCGTCGACCGTCGCCGAGACGATCAGCAAGATTCCTGGCGTGATCCAGGCAGAGGACGTGACGGGACCGTACGACGTCATCGTGCGCGCACAGGCCGACACAGTCGACGACCTCGGTCGCATGGTGGTCGCCAAGGTCCAGCAGGTGGACGGCATCACCCGCACCCTGACCTGCCCGGTGGTCCATCTGTAGCCCCCGTCTACCCTTGGCCGGTGAACTTCTCCCGTCACCGGCACCGCATTGTCCTCGGGCCGCCCGCGCTCGCCCTGCTCGTCGCCGCCGCGGGCTGCTCATCAGCAGACGGCAGCGCGTCGGCGGTGGTTCCCAGCCCCGACGCGAAGGTCGCGACGTTGTGCCGGAACCTGGACGAGGCGCTGCCGTCGAAGGTGGACGGTCTCAACCGGCGTGACCCCGAGCCCGTATCCTCGCTGACCGCGGGCTGGGGGAACCCGGCGATCATACTGCGCTGCGGTGTCGCCAGGCCCGAGAAGATGAGTGACCCGGAGGCCGACGGGGTCGAGGTGGACGGGGCCGGGTGGCTGCTGGAGAAGCAGGACGACGGAGCGTTCCGGTTCACGACGACGTTGCGCAAGGCGTATGTCGAGGTGACGATTCCCGCGAAGCGAACCGGGGACGGCATGGCGCCACTGGTCGATCTGGCGCCTGCCATCAAGAAAACGATCCCGGAGGGGATTGCCGACTAGGACCTGTCCTGGGAAACCAGGTCAGCGCAGTCCCGTCGGCCTGCGAAGTGCCGCCTGCACCAGCCTGTCCACCAGCTCCGCATAGCCGATCCCGCTCGCCTGCCACATCTGCGGGTACATCGAGATCGGCGTGAAGCCCGGCATGGTGTTGATCTCGTTGATCACGAACTCCCCGTCCTCCGTGAGGAAGAAGTCCGCCCGCACCAGGCCCTCGCAGGACGCCGCCTCGAAGGCGTCGACCGCGAGCTTCTGCACCTGCGCCGTCTCCTCGGGGGTCAGCGGGGCCGGGACGAGGCCCGGCGTCGAGTCGATGTACTTCGCCTCGAAGTCGTAGTACGCGTGCGCGTCCGGCGGCGGGATCTCCGCGGGGACGGAGGCCCGGGGTCCGTCCTCGAACTCCAGGACACCGCACTCGATCTCACGGCCGCGCAGCGCCGCCTCGACGAGGATCTTCGGGTCGTGCCGCTGGGCCTCGGCGACGGCCTCGTCGAGCCCGGAGAGGTCGTCGACCTTGGTGATACCGATCGACGAACCCGCGCGCGCGGGCTTCACGAACAGCGGCCAGCCGTGCTCGCCGGCGAAGTCGACGATCTTCTTGCGGGCGGCCGACTCGTCCTGCTGCCACTCGCGCGGCCGGATCACCACGTAGGGGCCCACCTTCAGCCCGAACGAGGTGAACACCCGCTTCATGTACTCCTTGTCCTGGCCGACGGCCGAGGCGAGCACCCCCGCGCCCACGTACGGGACTCCGGAGAGTTCCAGCAGGCCCTGGAGGGTGCCGTCCTCGCCGTACGGGCCGTGCAGCACCGGGAAGACCACGTCGACCTCGCCGAGGGCCTTGGGCACCGAGCCGGGCTCGGCGTAGACGACCTCGCGGTTGGCCGGGTCGACGGGCAGCACCACGCCGCCCTCGCTGGACTCGGCGAGCTCCTCGACGCTGGGCGTACGGCGCTCGCTGATCGCCATGCGGTCCGGTTCGTCGGCGGTGAGGGCCCAACGCCCGTCCCGGGTGATGCCGATCGGCAGGACCTCGTACTTGGTCCGGTCGATCGCCCGCAGTACGGCGCCGGCGGTGACCACGGAGATCCCGTGTTCGGAGCTGCGTCCGCCGAACACGACGGCCACACGCGGCTTACGGGACGGCTGCTCGGGGCTCTGGGGGAGGTTCTCGGTGCTCATATCGCGTTGAGAGTACCCGGTGGTAGGGCCCGGAGACAGCGTCGGCGGGGCGGGTTCGCTCAGCGTCGCTCGGGCTTCGCGCTGCGCGACATCAGCTCCTTGAGAGCGACCACCGGCGGCTTGCCCTCGTGCACGATGCCGACCACCGTCTCGGTGATGGGCATGTCGACACCGTGCCGGCGGGCCAGATCCAGCACGGACTCACAGGACTTGACGCCCTCGGCGGTCTGCTTGGTGACCGCGATGGTCTCCTGGAGGGTCATGCCCTTGCCGAGGTTGGTGCCGAAGGTGTGGTTGCGGGAGAGCGGCGAGGAGCAGGTCGCCACCAGGTCGCCCAGGCCCGCGAGTCCGGAGAAGGTCAGCGGGTCGGCGCCCATGGCGAGGCCCAGCCGGGTGGTCTCGGCGAGGCCGCGCGTGATGAGCGAGCCCTTGGCGTTGTCGCCGAGGCCCATGCCGTCCGCGATGCCGACGGCCAGGCCGATGACGTTCTTGACCGCGCCGCCGAGTTCGCAGCCCACCACGTCCGTGTTGGTGTACGGGCGGAAGTACGGCGTGTGGCAGGCGGTCTGGAGGCGCTGGGCGACGGCCTCGTCGGTGCAGGCGACCACGGCCGCGGCCGGCATCCGGGCGGCGATCTCCCGGGCCAGGTTGGGTCCGGTGACCACGGCGACCCGCTCGGGGGCGACCTTGGCGACGTCCTCGATGACCTCGCTCATCCGCATCGTCGTACCGAGTTCGACGCCCTTCATGAGGGAGACGAGGACCGTGCCGGGGGCGAGCAGCGGTGTCCACTCGGCGAGGTTGGCGCGCAGCGTCTGCGAGGGGACCGAGAGGACGGTGAAGTCGGCGCCGGCGGCGGCCTCGGCCGGGTCGGTGGTGGCCCGCAGGTTCTCCGGGAGCTCGACGCCCGGGAAGTAGTCGGGGTTCGTCCGGGTGGAGTTGATCGCTTCCGCGACCTCTTCGCGGCGCGCCCACAAGGTCACCTCGCACCCGGCGTCGGCGAGCACGATGCCGAAGGCCGTACCCCACGAACCCGCGCTGAAGACCGCCGCCTTGACCGGCTCGCTCACTTGCTCTGCCCCTCTTCCTGCCTGGCCTTCCCCTGCGTCCGCGCCTGGCCGCGCACCTGGGGCTGCGGCTCCGTCTGCGGCTGTGCCTGGCCGCGCACCTGCGGCTCCGTCTGCGCCTGGGTGCGGCGCCGCTGCTCGATCCGCTCCCGGCGCGGGTCGTACGGCGTCTCGGGCGCCCGCTCGCCGCGGATCTCCTCCAGCAGGCGGGTGATGGCGGCCATGATGACCTCGGTGGCCTCTTTCAGGACGTCCGGGGTCATCTCCCTGTCGTAGAAGCCGGAGAGGTCCACGGGCGGGCCCGCGAGCACATGGTGGGTCTTGCGCGGAAGGAGATTGGGCTTCTTCGCGTACGGCGGCAGCAGCTCGTTGGCCCCCCACTGGGCGACCGGGATCACCGGGCACTTGGTCTGCAGGGCGACGCGTGCGGCACCGGTCTTGCCGGTCATGGGCCAGCCGTCCGGATCGCGGGTGAGGGTGCCCTCGGGGTAGAAGGCGACGCACTCGCCGCGCTCCACGGCGTCGATCGCGGCCCGGAAGGCGCTCAGTGCGTCGGTGCTCTCGCGATAGACGGGAATCTGTCCGGTGCCGCGCATCGCGGCACCGACGAATCCCTTCCGGAAAAGGCCGCTCTTCGCCAGGAATCGCGGAACCCGTCCGGTGTTGTACTGATAGTGCGCATATGCGAAGGGATCGATGTGCGAATTGTGGTTCACCGCGGTGATAAATCCACCCTCGGCCGGAATGTGTTCCATTCCACGCCAGTCTCGCTTGATCAACGCCACCAACGGCGGTTTGCACAGCACCGCGGCGAAGCGATACCAGAAGCCGATTCTGCGGCGGGGCACGCGGACACCTTCCTCTAGGGCTTCCTCCCAGGGCTGGGGGCCGCACAAGTGTCGCCCCGGGCCGCCGGTCTGTCGAGAACACCGTACGCCCCACCACCCCGGCCCCCGGATGGGCCGGGTGACAATGGCCGCGACAAGAGAGGGGCTCAACGCTCGTGCAGTGGACCTTGGTCATACCCCTGAAGCCTCTGGCGCGGGCCAAGAGCAGGCTCTCGGACACCGCCACCGGCGGGCTGCGCCCGGGACTCGCCCTCGCCTTCGCCCAGGACACCGTGGCCGCCGCGCTGGCCAGCCCGGCGGTCGAGGATGTGGCGGTCGTCACGGACGACGAGCTGGCCGGCCGGGAGTTGGCGGCCCTGGGCGCCCGGATCGTCTCCGGCGAGCCCGGGGGCGGCCTGAACGCCGCTCTGGCCCACGGGGCGGCCGTCGTACGCGCCTCACGTCCCGCCTGCCCCGTGGCGGCCCTGAACGCCGATCTGCCGGCCCTGCGCCCCCTGGAATTGGCTCGCGTTCTGGAGGCGGCCGCGGAATTCCCGCGCGCCTTTCTCCCCGATGCGGCCGCAATCGGCACGACTCTGCTGGCCGCCGCTTCGGGCCGGGAATTGCTTCCCGCATTCGGCCCCGATTCCCGGGCCCGCCATCGCGCGTCCGGCGCGATGGAACTCCACCTCGACGCCGTGGATTCCGTACGCCAGGACGTCGACACCGGCGATGACCTGCGCACGGCACTGGCATTGGGGGTGGGACCCCGAACGGCCACCGTCGCCGCACGCCTCCTGATCCCCGGGCAATGAGCCCCCACCACGCAGCCGCGGATCACCCAGCCGCAAGCCCCCACGGAGCCCCCACAGAACCCCGAGCCCCGGACAGCCTCCGCCGCCGCGCGGCTCCCCGCCCCCGGGCAGTAGGCTGCCGCCATGCAGGCGACCGCATACACGTACGACCCCGAGACCCGCAGCGGACAGGTGCTGTTGGACGACGGCACGCCGGTGCCCTTCGACGCGCCGGCGTTCGACGCCGGGGGGCTGAGGCTGTTGCGCCCGGGGCAGCGGGTGCGGGTGGAGACCGAGGGCGAAGGGGACGCCCGGCGGGCCACCCTGGTGACGTTGCACACCTTCTGAGCGGGCTCGCGGAAACGCCGCGGGCCGGACTCCGAGAGGGAGTCCGGCCCGGCGCGTGAGTGCCCTGTGCCTGCCCTGCTAGCGAGCGGCGGCCTTCTTGGCGGTGGTCTTGCGAGCGGTCGACTTCTTGGCGGGGGCGGCCTTGGTGGTGGCCTTCTTCGCCGGGGCCTTCTTCGCCGTCGCCTTCTTGGCCGTGGCGGTCTTCTTCGCCGCGGTCGTCTTCTTGGCGGCCGCCGCCGTGGTCTTCTTGGCGGTCGTCTTCTTCGCCGTGGTCTTCTTCGCGGCCGCCGCCGTGGTCTTCTTCGCGGCGGCCTTCTTCGCCGTGGTCTTCTTCGCGGCGGCCTTGGTGGTGGCCTTCTTCGCGGCGGCCTTCTTGACCGTCGCGGCGGCACCGCCGGTCAGACTGCCCTTGGGCGCCTTCTTCACGGCGACCTCGCCGCCGCGCGGGAGCTTCTTCGAGCCGCTGACCAGGTCCTTGAACCCCTGGCCCGCGCGGAAGCGCGGCACGGAGGTCTTCTTGACCCGGACACGCTCGCCGGTCTGGGGGTTGCGGGCGTAACGGGCCGGACGGTCGACCTTCTCGAACGAACCGAACCCGGTGACCGAAACTCGCTCACCCGCGACGACCGCTCGGACGAGGGCGTCCAGGACCGCGTCGACAGCATCGGCGGCCTGCTGGCGGCCACCCATCTTGTCGGCAATCGCTTCTACGAGCTGCGCCTTGTTCACGTCTTCCCCTTCGGAGACATTGCCAGAACGAAAGTGTTCAAGCCTTTTCGCACGTTAGGCAGATATATACCGCAAATCAAACACGAAACGGGCTAATCACCCTCGTGCCGCAACGAACTCGGCTGTCCTGGACGCGATCAGCGTTCCTCTTCGAGGAATCGGCCCTCGTCGAGGTCCGCCATGAACCGCTCCAGACGCCTTGTCGCATCGGCGAGATCGTGCTTGGCCGCGGCCGTAATGACCAGCAGCTTCCGGGTCAGCGCCATCCGTACGCCCTCCGGGACTTGCAGTGAGCGCACTCTTGCGTGCGCTTCCTTCAGTCGGTCCGCGACCGCCGCATAGAGCTCGAGTTGGCCGTCGTGTTCCATGCACAGATTGTGCCATCTGGGGCGAGTTGTCGCCTGCGCAGGGTGCAACTATCGCCGCAAACGGCCGTTCGGGCATCGGCCGAGGCCCCGGCCACGGGAATCGCGTACCCGGCCAACCACCTTCGTAACGCGGGAAGTTGAGGGGTGGGGTGCGGACCGGCAGGGCCGTTCGGGTGCAGACATGGCTGTACCCCCAATCGTGGCGATCGGGGGTACAGGCGGAGTGTTGCGTGGCCGAAAGTCGACCCGGCCAGGCCTCTGCGTCAGACCTCGAGCGTGCGCGGCTTGTACGACGGGCGCTTGGTCTCGTACGCGGCGATGTCGGCCTCGTTCTGGAGGGTGATGGAGATGTCGTCCAGCCCGTTCAGCAGCCGCCAGCGGGAGTTCTCGTCCAGCTCGAAGGAGGCGGTGATGCCCTCGGCGCGCACCTCGCGGGCCTGAAGGTCGACCGTGATCTCGGCCTGCGGGTCCTGCTCGGTGAGTTCCTGCAGCGCGTCCACGATCTTCTGCTCCAGAACCACCGTGAGCAGGCCGTTCTTGAGCGAGTTGCCGCGGAAGATGTCGGCGAAGCGGGAGGAGATCACGGCCTTGAAGCCGTAGTTCTGCAGCGCCCAGACGGCGTGCTCACGGGAGGAGCCGGTGCCGAAGTCGGGGCCGGCCACCAGGACGGTGGCGCCCTGCCGCTCGGGCTGGTTGAGGATGAACGAGGAGTCCTTGCGCCAGGCCTCGAACAGCCCGTCCTCGAACCCGTCCCTGGTCACCTTCTTGAGCCAGTGAGCAGGGATGATCTGGTCGGTGTCGACGTTGCTGCGGCGCAGCGGGACGGCCCGGCCGGTGTGCGTGGTGAATGCTTCCATGACTCTCAGACTCCAGCGGGCGTACGGGTGTCGGCGTCGGACAGGTCGGCGGGGGACGCCAGGTGGCCCAGGACCGCCGTAGCGGCCGCGACCTGCGGCGACACCAGGTGCGTACGGCCGCCCTTGCCCTGCCGGCCCTCGAAGTTGCGGTTGGAGGTGGACGCGGAGCGCTCACCCGGGGCCAGCTGGTCGGGGTTCATGCCCAGACACATCGAGCAGCCCGCGTGCCGCCACTCGGCGCCGGCCTCCTTGAAGACGACGTCCAGGCCCTCGGAGACGGCCTGCAGACCGACCCGCGCGGAGCCGGGGACGACCAGCATCCGTACGCCGTCGGCGACTTTGCGGCCCTCGACGATCGCGGCGGCGGCGCGCAGGTCCTCGATGCGGCCGTTGGTGCAGGAGCCTACGAAGACGGTGTCCACCTTGATGGAGCGCAGCGGCTGACCGGCCTCCAACCCCATGTATTCCAGGGCCTTTTCGGCGGCCAGGCGCTCCGAAGCGTCTTCGTACGAAGCCGGGTCGGGGACCTCGGACGAAAGCGGCGCACCCTGGCCGGGGTTGGTGCCCCAGGTGACGAACGGCGCGAGCGAGGCGGCGTCGATGACGACCTCCGCGTCGAATTCCGCGTCCTCGTCCGTCTTCAGGGTCTTCCAGTACGCGACGGCGGCGTCCCAGTCCTCGCCCTCGGGGGCGTGGGCGCGGCCCTTGATGTAGTCGAAGGTCGTCTCGTCGGGGGCGATCATGCCCGCGCGGGCGCCGGCCTCGATCGACATGTTGCAGATGGTCATCCGGGCCTCCATCGAGAGCTTCTCGATGGCAGAGCCGCGGTATTCCAGGATGTAGCCCTGGCCGCCACCCGTACCGATCTTGGCGATGATCGCCAGGATCAGGTCCTTGGCCGTCACACCGTCGGGCAGCTCGCCGTCGACGGTGATGGCCATCGTCTTCGGGCGGGCCAGCGGCAGCGTCTGGGTGGCCAGCACGTGCTCCACCTGGGAGGTGCCGATGCCGAACGCCAGCGCGCCGAAGGCACCGTGCGTGGAGGTGTGGGAGTCACCGCAGACGACCGTCGTACCGGGCTGGGTCAGGCCCAGCTGCGGGCCGACGACATGCACGACGCCCTGCTCGACGTCGCCCAGCGGGTGCAGGCGCACACCGAACTCGGCGCAGTTCTTGCGCAGCGTCTCCAGCTGGGCCCGGGAGACCGGGTCCGCGATGGGCTTGTCGATGTCGAGGGTCGGGGTGTTGTGATCCTCGGTCGCGATGGTGAGGTCGAGCCGCCGCACCCGGCGACCCGCCTGACGGAGGCCGTCGAAGGCCTGCGGGCTGGTCACCTCGTGCAGCAGGTGCAGATCGATGAAGAGGAGGTCGGGCTCGCCCTCGGCGCGCCGGACGACGTGGTCGTCCCAGACCTTCTCCGCGAGTGTCCTACCCATCGCTTTCCCTCCGGCCGGCAAGCGTGCACCGGCCCAACTAGAGATCTTGAGGTGGCGGCACCCGAGCCCCTGCATACGGGCACCCGCCGCCAGGCCCGTTGGTCCGCGGGCCGCTGTGCATACAAGGGTTGCGCGTCTCACTGAAAATTGAACTTGCGTTTCACAGAGTGAGACGCGAGTATCGTTGCATGGACAACAGTAGCGGCGTCGGCGTTCTGGACAAGGCAGCCCTTGTCCTGAGCGCTCTGGAGTCCGGTCCGGCCACCCTCGCGGGGTTGGTGGCGGCCACCGGACTGGCACGACCCACGGCCCACCGACTGGCCGTGGCCCTGGAACACCACCGCATGGTGGCACGTGACATGCAAGGGCGGTTCATTCTCGGACCGCGCCTGGCCGAGCTGGCCGCGGCCGCCGGCGAGGACCGCCTCCTCGCCACGGCGGGCCCGGTGCTCACCCACCTCCGTGACGTCACGGGCGAGAGCGCGCAGCTCTATCGCCGCCAGGGTGAGATGCGCATCTGCGTCGCCGCGGCGGAACGCCTCTCCGGCCTCCGGGACACGGTGCCGGTCGGCTCGACGCTCACGATGAAGGCGGGCTCCTCGGCCCAGATCCTGATGGCCTGGGAGGAGCCGGAGCGCCTGCACCGCGGTCTCCAGGGCGCCCGCTTCACGGCCACGGCGCTCTCGGGCGTACGGCGCCGGGGCTGGGCCCAGTCCATCGGCGAGCGCGAGCCCGGCGTCGCGTCCGTCTCCGCGCCCGTACGCGGCCCGTCCAACCGTGTGGTGGCCGCCGTCTCCGTCTCCGGCCCCATCGAGCGCCTGACGCGCCACCCGGGCCGTATGCACGCCCAGGCGGTCATCGACGCGGCCGGCCGCCTCTCCGAGGCACTGCGCCGCACCGGCTGACCGCCGGCGGCACGTCTACGGGAAAGGGCCGGCCTCAACGCCGCGGCAGGCCCGTCCCCCGTCTCAGACGTCTCACCCGTCTCAGGCGTCCTTGGACGCCTTCGCCGACCGGTAAGCGAACCGGTCCTTCGCCCGCCGCCCCCGCTTCTCCAGCGGCAGCTGACCGTGCGCGGCCGCGAGCCCGAACGCCGGCATGTCCCCGTAGATCGACTCGTACGACCCCTCGGGGACGACGTAGGTCTCATGCCAGAGCCCCACGTGCTGCCGGGCCTTCCCCTCCTTCTCCTTGCGGTTCATGACCGCCCAAGCCCGGTGGTGGAACGTGTCGGGGGACGACGCGTACGCATAGAGCTTCTCCTTGGACTCCCAGTACTGGACGACGTAGTACGTCCGCGGGGAGGCCGTCAGCAGCACATGGCTGAGGAGACCGCGCTCGGGGGCCTTCTGCAGTTCGCGCAGCATGCGCGGCATCCCCACGAACACCGGGAACCAGTGGTGCACGGCCCAGAAGTGGTTGATGCGCATGCCGATCAGAAGAACGACCACGTCCCCCTCTGCTGCCGCGGTCGTACGGCCTGCGGTGACGGGCTTACCGAACATGACGCTTCCCCCTTGCGGTCTGGTTGGCGAGCGGCGCTATCCAATTGGCCATGCTTGGATAGTGTCGGTATCCAATGAGGGGCGCAAGAGATGCGGCTGGCCGAGCTGAGCAAGCGCAGCGGTGTGTCCACCGCGACGATCAAGTACTACCTGCGCGAAGGCCTGTTGGCGCCGGGCCGCCAGATCAGCGCGACCACGGCCGAGTACGACGAGGGGCATCTGCGCCGGCTGCGGCTGGTGCGGGCGCTGATCCAGGTGGGCCGGGTGCCGGTGGCGACCGCCCGGGAGGTGCTCAAGCACATCGACGACGACTCCCTGGGGCGCACGATCCGGCTGGGCGCGGCGCTGTGGGCGCTGCCGCAGGTACCCGAACCGGACGCTGACGACGAGGAGGTGCGGGCGGCCGGCCGCGAGGTGGACCAGGTGATGGAGATGCTCGGCTGGTCCAACGCCCAGGCCCTGAGCTCGATCTCCCCCGCACACCGTTCGCTGGTGGTGGCGGTGGCCACACTTCGGCGGCTCGGCTACGCCTGGGACGCCGAACTGATGCTGCCCTACGCCGAGTTGATGCACCAGGCGGCCGTGCGCGACCTGGACTTCGTGGAGACCCACCCCTCCGAGGCGGAGAAGGTGGAGACGGCGGTCGCGGCGGCGATCCTCTTCGAGCCCGTCCTGCGAGCTCTGCACCGGCTGGCACAGGAGGAGGAGTCGGCGCGACGGTACGGCTTCGAGTAGGGCCGGGCCCGGATACGCCGATGGGCCCCCACCGAAGTGGAGGCCCATCGGACTCGTACCCCCGACCGGATTCGAACCGGCGCTACCGCCTTGAGAGGGCGGCGTGCTAGGCCGCTACACAACGGGGGCGAGGATCTAACGTTTCCGCAGATCCGAGCTGGTCTACCTGGACTCGAACCAAGACTAACTGAACCAGAATCAGTCGTGCTGCCAATTACACCATAGACCAATGTGGTTTAGACCAGTTTGTACCCCCGACCGGATTCGAACCGGCGCTACCGCCTTGAGAGGGCGGCGTGCTAGGCCGCTACACAACGGGGGCCCTAGCGATCCCGACGGATCAGGATCAGTACCCCCGACCGGATTCGAACCGGCGCTACTGCCTTGAGAGGGCAGCGTGCTAGGCCGCTACACAACGGGGGCTTTGCAGATGAGCTCTGCGAGCTGGCCTACCTGGACTCGAACCAAGACTAACTGAACCAGAATCAGTCGTGCTGCCAATTACACCATAGGCCACTGGAACGCAAGCCCCTGAGGGGATCTTGTTCTAGTTTGCTCCCCCGGATTCCGGCCTTTCGGCCCGCTCTCCGGCGGCGCAGGAAGAACATTACCTGAAGGTGGACGGGGCTCCAAAACGACTATCCGTGCCAAGGATCGCGGGAAGTTCGGCGAGGGAGACGATCCGGTGCGGTCCCGCCGGTGCGTCGACGGTCGCGTACTGCCCGTCACGGTCGATCCAGACCGACAGCAGGCCGGCGTCAGCCGCGCCCCGGCCGTCGATCTCCGGGTGGTCGCCGACGTACGCGACCTGGTGCGGGGCGAGTTCCAGGGCATCGCAGGCCGCGTGGAAGGCCTCGGCCTCGGGCTTGGAGACGCCGAGCTCCGCGGCACACAGGACGGCCTCGAAGCGGTCGCGCACGCCGAGCACGCGCAGCTTGCGGTCCTGCACGTGGAGGCTGGAGTTGGAGAGCACGGCGTGTCGGTGGCTGGCCGCGAGGGCGTCCAGGGCCGGCAGGACGTCCGGGAAGAGGGCCCAGGCGGTCTCGTAGTGCCCCATGTAGCGCTCGAACCAGGCGTCGGCCTCGGCGTCGCTCAGCTCCACCTCCAGGAAGACCCGTACGCGGTCCCGCCGCTGCCCCTCGAAGGAGATCTCCCCCGCCGCGAACCGCGCCCACTGCAGGTCGGTGATCTCTCTCCAGTGCGCGAGAGCCTGCTCCGGAGTGCCGTACCCGTCGATCAGCCCCTCGGCCCCGAGGTGCGCGCGCATGCCCTCGCGGTCCGCGGTCGTGTAGTCGAAGAGGGTGTCGTCGACGTCCCAGACCACGGCTCGGATGCTCATGATCCGACGGTAACCCGGCTCCCGCGGGCCCGTCCTGCGATACGGCGAAGGGGCGGCACCCCGGTCCACCGGGTGCCGCCCCTCACGCGCGCGTGGGTTACGCGGTCAGCTTCGCCAGTGCCGCGTCGACGCGGGCCAGCGTCTTCTCCTTGCCCAGGATCTCCAGGGACTCGAAGAGCGGGAGGCCGACCGTGCGACCGGTGACGGCGACGCGGACCGGGGCCTGGGCCTTGCCGAGCTTGAGGCCGTGGGCCTCGCCGGCGGCCAGGACGGCCTCCTTCAGGGACTCGGCGGAGGTCCAGTCGGCGGACTCGAGCTTCTCGCGGGCCGTGCGGAGCAGGGCGTCCGAGCCCTCCTTCATGGCCTTCGTCCAGCTCGCCTCGTCGAAGACCGGTTCCGGCAGGAACAGGAAGTCGACGTTGTCCGTGATCTCGGAGAGGACCTTCAGGCGGGTCTGCGCGTGCGGCGCGACGGCCTGCCACTTGGCCTCGTCGAAGTCCTCCGGCGCCCAGGCGGCGAACGGGGCCTGCAGCCAGGGGCGGCAGCGCTCCGTGAAGTCCTTCACATCCAGCAGGCGGATGTGGTCGGCGTTGATCGCCTCACACTTCTTGAGGTCGAAGCGGGCCGGGTTGGGGTTCACGTCCTTGATGTCGAAGGCCGCGACCATCTCGCCGATGCCGAAGATGTCCTGGTCGGCCGAGAGCGACCAGCCGAGCAGGGAGAGGTAGTTGAGCAGGCCCTCCGGGAGGAAGCCGCGCTCGCGGTAGAGGTTGAGCGACGACTGCGGGTCACGCTTGGAGAGCTTCTTGTTGCCCTCGCCCATCACGTACGGCAGGTGGCCGAACTCCGGGATCCGCTTGGCGATGCCCAGCTCGATCAGCGCCTTGTACAGGGCGATCTGCCGCGGGGTGGAAGAGAGCAGGTCCTCGCCGCGCAGGACGTGGGTGATCTCCATCAGGGCGTCGTCGACCGGGTTGACCAGCGTGTAGAGGGGCGCGCCGTTGGCGCGGACGATGCCGTAGTCGGGGACGTTCTCCGGCGTGAACGTCAGCTCGCCGCGAACCAGGTCGTCGAAGGTGATCGTCTCGTCGGGCATCCGGAAGCGGACGATCGGGCTGCGGCCCTGGGCCTTGTACTCCTCGACCTGCTCGGCGGTCAGGTCGCGGCAGTGGCCGTCGTAGCCGGAGGGCCTGCCGGCGGCGCGGGCGGCCTCGCGGCGGGTGTCCAGCTCCTCCTGGGAGCAGTAGCAGCGGTAGGCGTGACCGGCGGCGAGAAGCTTCTCGGCCACGTCCTTGTAGAGGTCCATGCGCTGCGACTGGCGGTACGGCGCGTGCGGGCCGCCGACCTCGGGGCCCTCGTCCCAGTCGAAGCCCAGCCAGCGCATCGAGTCGAGCAGCTGGTTGTAGGACTCCTCGGAGTCGCGGGCCGCGTCGGTGTCCTCGATGCGGAAGACCAGGGTGCCCTGGTGGTGCCGGGCGAACGCCCAGTTGAACAGGGCGGTGCGGACCAGGCCCACGTGGGGGTTACCGGTGGGCGACGGGCAGAAACGTACGCGGACGGGTGCGCTAGCCACGCTTGACAACCTTGTTGGTGAGAGTGCCGATGCCTTCGATGGTGACGGCGACCTCGTCGCCGACGACCAGGGGGCCGACCCCTGCCGGGGTGCCCGTGAGGATCACGTCGCCGGGGAGCAGCGTCATGGCCTCGGTGATGTTGACGATCAGATCCTCGATCGAGTGGATCATCTCGCTGGTGCGGCCGAGCTGGCGCTGCTGGCCGTTGACCGTCAGCTGGACGGTCAGGTCGGACGCGGCGGCGAGGTCCAGGCCGGTCTCCACCCAGGGGCCGAGCGGGCAGGACGTGTCGAAGCCCTTGGCCCGTGCCCACTGCTTCTCGCGCTTCTGGACGTCGCGGGCGGTGATGTCGTTGGCGCAGGTGTAGCCGAAGATCACGTCCTTGACGCGCTCGCGCGGGACCTCGCGGCACATACGGCCGATCACGACGGCCAGCTCGGCCTCGTGGTGCACTTCCTGGGAGAAGGAGGGGTACTGGATCTCGTCACCCGGGCCGATCACCGAGGTGGACGGCTTGAAGAAGGCGAACGGGGCGTCCGGCACCTCGTTGCCCAGCTCCTTCGCGTGCTCCGCGTAGTTGCGGCCGAAGGCCACGACCTTGTTGGGGAGCACGGGCGGCAGCAGCCTGACCTTGCTCAGCGGCACCTTCGTACCGGAGAGCTCGAAGTCCGTGAACGGGATGCCCTTGATGATGTCCAGGACGAGTTCGTCCTGCTTGTCGCCCTCGACCGCGCCGAAGGCGACGTTCCCGTCGATGGAGAACCTGGCGATGCGCACGGGATGCTTGGCCCCTTGACTGAGCTGGCTGGAGTCTGACGCTCCAGGCTAACGCGGCAGGGGGCCCGGGCCTCGCGCATTACGGCCGGTGCGCCACGGACGGCGAAACCCATGACGAAGGGCGCCCACCGAGTGGTGGGCGCCCTTGGCATCCGTACGGGCCGTCGTGAGTGTTCGGCGGCCGGTGCGTGTACTACTCGGCGGCGGCGGCCGCGGCGGGGACCTCCATCAGGATGGTGCGCCGGGGGTTGGCGGTCTGCGCGGGGAGGTCGACGGAGTGCTCCGGCTGGTCCGGGGTCTGCAGTTCGTCGGCGTCGTCGAGGTGCGCCAGCGTCGTGCGCCGCGGGTTGGCTATCGTGCGGAACATCATCGTCGTCTTCACGGTTGTACGAGACCTTGTCGTTTCGGGCGCTCGGGAGGACGTCAAGGCCCCCCGCACGGGCGCGGGTTGTCAGAGCGATGCCCTTTGTAAAGCGTCAGGCTAAACATGCAGATTCCCGTCGAAGACGTGAAGAGCCCATGATCTGCATGTGAGTTTGCTCACGAACTGGCGCTCAAACCGGTCAATTCAGGCCCGCAATCCATCCCAACGAAACGGACATTGACCCCCTGAAGCCATCATTCCGCTCCTGATCATGGCGACTGGGACACCTCCTCCGGCCTGACAACTCGCGGCCGTTTGTCCGTTATAAGGGGGAACACATTCCACGCCGCGTAACGCGTCACTCACACGCTGTCATGGAGGTCGCGGCCTGACCCACGGGCCTTGTTGGAGATCCGGCACTGTGCTGGAATTCCACGGACCGCCGCAGGATCGAGCCGGCGCACAGGGGGCGCTACGCAGCGCCGAGTGGCGGCTTGGAAGGGGGAGCCGGCGCCGGTTACTCACGACCACCACAGGGGCGTATTCAGGGCGCTCCTATGACGCCGACACCGTGTCCTTCCGTTCACGCGGAGGGGCGCCTGGTCCAGAGGTTGCGACGCTAGTGCAGGGACGTTTCAAGAGGGATGGCAGTGCTTCGGCGGAGCCGGAGCCGCACGGCGGGACCGACCGCGGTTCCTCGCCCCAGCACGCCCAGGGCCCGGGCTCGGCCCCGTCCGGCGACGGCGGTGAGCGCCCCGGGCGCCCCGGCGCGTCCGCGTCGACGGACCCGACGCCTGTGGTCAAGCCGCCGAAGGGCCCCACGGGTCCCGGCTCGCGCGTGGCGCTGCGCAACTGGCGCATCTCGACCCGTCTGGTGTCGCTGCTCGCGCTGCCGGTGGTCGCGGCCACCACGCTGGGCGCGGTGCGCATCAACCAGTCCATGGACGACATCCAGCAGCTCGACAACATGAAGCTGCTGACGGAGATGACCAAGCAGGCCACCGAGCTGGCGTCCGCGCTCCAGGAGGAGCGCGACCAGTCGTCCGGTCCCCTGGCGCACGACGCGAAGGCGGCCAAATACACGGTCGAGGGCTACCGGGACAAGACGGACCGGGCCATGCTCAACTTCCTCGACGCCTCCGACGAGATCGACGACGCCAGCAAGGACGGCAACCTCCAGGGTGTCCGCGACAGCCTGGTCGGTCTGCAGAGGGACCTGAACACCCTCAGCAAGATCCGCTCGACCGCGTACGAGGCCGACGGCAACGCCACACAGACCGTCGAGGCCTACCACCGCCTCATCTCCCACCTGCTCGACCTCTCCCAGGACATGGCGGAGGCGACCAGCAACCCGGAGATGATCTCGCGCACACGCGCCCTGGCGGCCTTCTCCTCCGCCAAGGAGTACGCGTCCGAGCAGCGCGCGGTCCTCGGCGCGGCGCTGCCGGCGGGCAACACCACCTTCGGCACGCTCTCCGAGAACGACCGGCTGTACGCCCAGGCGGCACTGGAGAGCCAGGACTCCGAGCTGAGCAGCTTCCGGAGCATCTACGGCGACGCGGGCGCCGAGGAACTCCTCAAGCCCATCGAACAGGGCAACTCGACGATCGAGGCGAGCGACACCTACGCCACCCGCGCGTTCAGCAAGTCGAAGGGTCTGGAGTCGCTGGACAAGCAGTCCTACATGGACTGGCTCGACGCCAGCTCGACCAAGATCAAGGGCATGCAGCAGATCGAGCACACGCTGCTCGACGACATGGAGCAGAAGGCCCGCGAGCTGCGCAGCGCCACCGAGCGCGACGCGATCATCTCCGGTGCGCTGATCCTCGTCGTCCTCGGCGTGTCGCTGGTCGGCGCCTTCGTCGTGGCCCGCTCCATGATCCGCTCGCTGCGCCGCCTGCAGGAGACCGCGACCAAGGTCGCCCAGGACCGGCTGCCCGAACTGGTCAAGCAGCTGTCCGAGTCCGACCCGCAGGACGTCGACACGTCCGTGGAGTCGGTCGGTGTGCACTCCCGGGACGAGATCGGCCGGGTGGCCGCGGCCTTCGACGACGTGCACCGCGAGGCGGTCCGCCTCGCCGCCGAGCAGGCCCTGCTGCGGGGCAACGTCAACGCGATGTTCACCAACCTCTCGCGCCGCTCCCAGGGTCTGATCCAGCGCCAGCTGTCGCTGATCTCCGAACTGGAGTCCCGCGAGGCCGACCCGGACCAGCTGTCCTCGCTGTTCAAGCTCGACCACCTCGCGACCCGTATGCGCCGTAACGGTGAGAACCTCCTCGTCCTCGCGGGTGAGGAGCCCGGCCGCCGCTGGACCCGTCCGGTCCCGCTGGTCGACGTGCTCCGCGCCGCCGCGTCCGAGGTGGAGCAGTACGAGCGCATCGAGCTGGCCTCGGTGCCGACCACCGAGGTGGCCGGCCGGGTCGTCAACGACCTCGTGCACCTGCTCGCCGAGCTGCTCGAGAACGCGACCTCGTTCTCCTCCCCGCAGACCAAGGTCAAGGTCACCGGTCACGCGCTGCCCGACGGCCGCGTCCTGATCGAGATCCACGACACCGGCATCGGCCTCTCCCCCGAGGACCTCGCCGCGATCAACGAGCGGCTCGCCTCGCCGCCCACCGTGGACGTCTCCGTCTCCCGCCGCATGGGTCTGTTCGTGGTCGGTCGTCTGTCGCAGCGCCACGGCATCCGCATCCAGCTGCGCCCGTCCGACTCCGGTGGTACGACCGCGCTGGTCATGCTGCCGGTCGATGTCGCCCAGGGCGGCAAGAAGCCCCAGCCCAAGCCCGGCCAGGGGGCCGGCGCGAACGGCGGTCCGGCCGCCGCGCAGGCAGCCGCCGGTGTGGCCGCGGCCCGCCGTCAGGGCGGTGCCCTCGGTGCCGGTGCTCCGGGCGGTGCGCCCGGTGGTGCCCTCGGCGCCGGTGCTCAGGCCGGCGGCGGTGGCCGTCTCGGTGCCGGGCCGGGTCCGCGGGCCGCGCTTCCCGGGGCGGGTACGGGCGGCCGTCCCGGCGCCCCGGGTGGAGCGCGCGGACCGCAGGGTCCGGGTTCGCCTCAGCAGCCTCAGCAGCCCCAGGGGCGGCCGGCTCCGGCCGGTGCGGGTGCCGGTAGCGGTGCCTTCGGCCAGGCGCCGGGTGCCCCGCAGGGCCTGCAGGCCGCGGGCACGGGTACGCCGCAGGGCTTCGGGGACGGTCAGCGCCAGGACGCCTTCGGCGGCGGCAACCGTGGTCCCGTACCGCCGCAGCGCTCGAACGGTGACGCCGAGCAGCAGCAGGGCCGTCGCTCGCGTCGGCCGCAGCTGCCGGGGCGCGGTGGACCGCGCGCCGAACTGCCGGGCAGCGACACACAGCAGCGCACGCCGAGCTGGAGCGACGAGAACGCGCAGCCGCCGGTGCCGCGTGCCTCGCTGGACACCCCGCGCGGGCACGAGGAGCCGGACGTCTCCCGGACGGCCCCCATGCCGCGGATCGACGACCGCCAGGGGCCGGGCAGCACCTCCGAGTTCGCCCGGCCTGACTTCGACGCCCCGCGCCCCGGCGCGAACACCGGCCAGAACACCGGCCAGTTCGCCCGTCCCGGCGCCAACGGCCCGCAGGACCCGAGCGGTCGGCAGAACATGACCGGCCAGCAGAACACGGGCTCCTTCGTCCGCCCGGACGTCTTCGGCCCGTCGGCCGGACAGTCACCGGCCGGACCGAACAACCCGTCCGCCACGGGCCAGTTCGCGGCTCCGCAGGCGTACGACAACGGCTCCACGGGCCAGTTCGCCGCTCCGCAGGCCTACGACAACAGCTCCACGGGCCAGCACGCCCTGCCGGGCCGGCCGGCGCCCACGGCTCCGCAGAACACCGGCCAGTTCGAGCGGCCGCAGGCCGGCGGCGCCGACTTCGGCGCGCCGCAGCGGCCCGGCCGCCCCCAGCCGGAGGCGCTGCCCCCGGCCACGGGCCCCGGTGACGGTCGTACCCCGCTTTACGACACGCTGGAGACCAACTGGTTCCACGGCCAGCAGGGCCAGCCGCAGCCCAACGGCTCGGCTCCGGCTCCGCAGCAGCAGGCTCCGGCTCCGCGACAGACGCCGGCGCCCGCTGCTCCGCAGCGTCCGGCGCCCGCCTCCTGGCGCACCTCGCCGAACGACGAGCTGGTCCGCCAGGCGGAGCGCGTGCGCCAGCCTGCCGCGGGCGGTATCACCACCTCAGGCCTGCCGCGCCGGGTGCCCCGGGCGAACCTCGTCCCGGGCACGGCTCAGCAGCAACAGCACCAAACCGGTCCGCAGGTCTCGCGTGCGCCTGACGACGTACGCGGCCGGCTGACCAATCTCCGTCGGGGTATCGCGCAGGGTCGCCAGGCCGGCAACGGTCAGACCGGTGGCTTCCCGAGCCCCACTCACCAGCAGGAGCGTTAGTTGAGTCCGATGAGCCAGGCGGCACAGAACCTGAACTGGTTGATCACCAACTTCGTGGACAACACCCCCGGGGTGTCCCACACAGTGGTGGTCTCCGCCGACGGCCTCCTGCTGGCGATGTCCGAAGGATTCCCGCGGGACCGCGCCGACCAGCTCGCGGCCGTCGCGTCCGGGCTCACCTCGTTGACCGCCGGGGCCTCCCGGATCTTCGAGGGGGGCAGCGTGGCGCAGACGGTCGTCGAGATGGAACGCGGGTTCCTGTTCCTCATGTCCGTCTCGGACGGCTCGTCCCTGGCCGTCCTCGCACACCCCGAGTGCGACATCGGCCTCGTCGGCTACGAAATGGCACTCCTGGTCGACCGCGCGGGCGCGGTACTCACGCCCGACCTGCGCGCCGAACTCCAGGGAAGTCTGCTCCACTGACCGGCCCCGGATCCACCCGTCTCACCAAATCACCGTCCGGCCGCCACAATCCCCCCACCGGCCCCCGTCAGACGGCACGACTGACCGACCTGCTGTCCCGCCCGGAGGATTCATGACCCCGCCCACCGCCTCTCATGATCCGTACGCGGAGCCGTACGGGGACGAGGGCGACCAGCCGCTGGTTCGTCCGTACGCGATGACCGGCGGCCGGACCCGGCCGCGCTACCAGCTCGCCATCGAAGCGCTGATCAGTACGACGGCCGACCCGGCAGCGCTCATGGGGCTGCTCCCGGAGCACCAGCGCATCTGCCACCTGTGCCGTGAGGTGAAGTCGGTCGCCGAGGTCTCGGCGCTCCTGGCCATGCCGTTGGGCGTGGCCCGGATCCTCGTCGCGGACCTCGCGGAGGCCGGTCTGGTCGCCATTCACCAGCCGGGCGGCGACGAGTCCACCGGCGCACCGGACGTGACACTGCTCGAAAGGGTGCTCAGTGGACTTCGCAAGCTCTGACGGAGGCCGGGCGACCACCTCCGCGAAGATCGTGGTGGCCGGCGGCTTCGGCGTCGGCAAGACCACGTTCGTGGGCGCCGTCTCCGAGATCAACCCGCTGCGCACCGAGGCCGTGATGACGTCCGCGAGCGCGGGCATCGACGACCTCACCCACACCGGGGACAAGACCACCACCACGGTGGCCATGGACTTCGGCCGCATCACGCTCGACCAGGACCTGATCCTGTACCTGTTCGGCACGCCGGGCCAGGACCGGTTCTGGTTCATGTGGGACGACCTGGTGCGCGGCGCGATCGGCGCGGTGGTCCTGGTGGACACCCGGCGGCTGGCGGACTGCTTCCCGGCCGTGGACTACTTCGAGAACAGCGGTCTGCCGTTCGTCGTCGCCCTCAACGGCTTCGACGGTCAGCAGCCGTACCAGCCGGAGGAGGTCCGTGAGGCACTGCAGATCGGACCGGACACCCCGATCATCACGACGGACGCCCGCCATCGCGCGGATGCCAAGAGCGCGCTGATCACGCTGGTGGAGCACGCACTGATGGCCCGGCTGAGGTAACTCTCAAGTCGGAAGTGCCCTACGGAAGTTGTCGTAGACGTGGCCGGAGTCGGCTGTGGCCTTTGACACGGTCGGCTCCGGTGTTCATAACGTTTCGGCAGAGGAATCGAGTGGTATCGCCACGCGTCGCGGTCAACCGGTCTCGCTGCGCGCACGGTAGCCCCGTCTTTTGACGGGGCTCGCTCTTTATGACCGTTTTATCTGGGGCTTACATCACTCGGAACCGGTGCTTCCGACTGTTTGGAAGAGCGCAGGTCCACGTGCTGGAATGCCTGAACTGCCCAATGGTCAATGACGTACTCACCAGTCGATGG
Source organism: Streptomyces sp. NPDC001315 (assembly GCF_042896175.1). Classification (NCBI taxonomy): domain Bacteria; kingdom Bacillati; phylum Actinomycetota; class Actinomycetes; order Kitasatosporales; family Streptomycetaceae; genus Streptomyces; species Streptomyces sp. NPDC001315. Next base: position 223,766 of record NZ_JBIAWZ010000012.1, read on the forward strand.
CGAACCGGGCTCTGATTCACTGCGGCACGACGAAGGTGCCGACCGCCGAGAGGTTGTTGGTCGAGTGAGGCGAAGCAAGAGCAGTCCCGAGCCGGCGGCACGGGGCAACTTCACCCCGCCGCCGCGCGGAGCGGCGCCCGCCCCCATATCAGGCCCGGAGCCGACGGCGACGCCCCCCAAGAGCGGCGGCCGTCTCTCTCCGCGCAACTGGCGGGTGCCCACCCGGCTGAACGCGATCCTGCTCATACCCGTGATGGTCGGCCTCGTCATGGGCGGCTTCCAGGTGAAGAGTTCGATCGACACCTGGCAGGAGGCCCAGGACGCGGAGAACACCGCGCGTCTGGTCCGGGCCTCCCTCGCCTACGCCGACGCCCTCTACCTCGAGCGTGATTCCTCGGCCGAGCCCCTGCTCGAGGGCAAGGGCCAGGACGACAAGACCGTCACCGCCGTCCGCAAGGCGACGGACGAGGCCGCGGACGCCTTCGACCAGGCCGCGCAGAGCATGCCGGACACGTCCGGTCTGCAACGCCGGCTGAAGCTGTTCCGCGAGGAGGAGCCCAAGCTCCAGACGATCCGCGCGGCCGCGTACACCTCCAAGCTCCCCGCCGTGCAGACGGAGGAGGGCTACACCAAGGTCGCCCACCCGCTGATGGAGTTCGCCAACGAGCTCGGTCTGGGCACCGGAAACATCACCAGCTACGGCCGTACCGTCTACGCGATCTCGCTGACCAAGGCCGCCCTGTCGCTGGAGCGCTCGATCGGCATGCACCTGCTGATCAAGCCCGGCCCCAAGGCCGAGAACTTCGCCAAGCAGCGCGTCGCGCTCTCCTCTTACGCCTACCTCGAGGGCATCGCCGTCGAGGAGTACCTCGGCGGTGGCACCGAGGCCGACGCGGCCAAGCTCGACGCGGCCACGAAGAAGATCAAGACCGACGGTGCGGCGATGGTCCAGCAGGCCAAGGCCCAGAACTCGGACTACGTCGCCCCGCCGTCCGACCCGACCGACATGGTCGCGGCCCTGTCGACGCTGCAGAGCACGGACACCACCGAGCGCGCCCTGCTCGCCGAGAACGGCATCACCGCGCAGAACTGGTGGGCGGTCAACACCCTCAAGTACGACGCCTACCGCAAGATCGAGTCGGACATGGCCGACAAGGCCGTGAGCGAGGCGTCCGCCATCGCCGACGACGCCAAGACCTCCGCGTTCATCACCGGTGCCGCCGTCGTGGTCGCCCTGCTCGCCGCGTTCATCCTGGCCGGTATGGTGGCCCGCCAGATGAGCCGCTCCATGCGCCAGCTGCGCAACGCCGCCTTCGGCATCGCCGAGCAGCGTCTGCCGATGCTGGTCGACCAGCTCTCGCGCACCGACCCCGGCCGTGTCGACACCCGCGTCGCCCCGATCCCGATCACCACCACGGACGAGATCGGCGAGGTCGCCCGGGCCTTCGACCAGGTCCACCGCGAGGCCGTCCGGCTCGCCGCCGAGCAGGCCCTGCTGCGGGGCAACATCAACGCGATCTTCACCAACCTCTCGCGCCGCAACCAGTCGCTGATCGAGGGCCAGCTGACCCTGATCACCGACCTGGAGAACAACGAGGCCGACCCGGACCAGCTGGAGAACCTCTTCCGTCTGGACCACCTCGCGACCCGTATGCGCCGCAACGGTGAGAACCTCCTGGTCCTCGCGGGCGAGGAGCCCGGCCGCCGCTGGGACCAGCCGGTCCCGCTGGTCGACGTGCTGCGCGCCGCCTCCTCCGAGGTGGAGCAGTACGAGCGCATCGAGCTCTCCGGCGTCCCGGAGGCCGAGATCCACGGCCGTGCCGTGACCGACCTCGTGCACCTGCTGGCCGAGCTCCTGGAGAACGCCACCACGTTCTCCTCCCCGCAGACCAAGGTCCGTGTCACGGCCACCCGTCTCCCGGACGGTCGAGTCATGATCGAGATCCACGACAAGGGCATCGGCCTCACCGCCGAGGACTTCGCGGACATCAACCACAAGCTGGCCAACCCGCCGACCGTGGACGCCGCGATCTCCCAGCGCATGGGCCTGTTCGTGGTCGGCCGGCTGTCCGACCGGCACGGCATCCGCGTCCAGCTGCGTCCCTCGGGCGAGCAGGCCGGTACGACCTCGCTGGTCATGCTGCCCGACGCGATCACCCACGGCGGTGGCGGCGAGCAGCAGCTCGAGCGCGACGAGTTCACGGTCTCGCAGATCATCCCGGAGCAGCGGCAGCAGCTGCAGTACCCGGGTGAGGACTTCAACCAGCAGCAGCCGATGCGCACGGCGGCCGAACTCGGTTTCGACGACAGCCGCTACACCGAGGTCCCGGACGACATCCGGGATCTGGACCCCGTCGGCCGTTCCCTGATGCGCGAGGAGCGCCGGGCGGCCCTGGAGACCCAGGCGCAGCCCCAGGAAGGCCGGCAGAGCCCCGACGACTCCGTGTACGGCGAGGAGTTCGACGCGCGGCAGACCGCCTACGAAAGCGGCCAGGCGTCCTACGACAACAGCACGACCGGCTACACCGAGCAGCCCGCCACGTACGACCAGCAGCCCACGTACGAGGGTCAGCAGCAGGCGTACGACGACCAGTACTTCGGGCCGAACGGCGGCCAACCGCAGAACAACGGTTTCTCGTTGAACGGCGGCTACCCGGACCCCGCCTATGCGGAGCCCGTCCAGGAGAAGCCCGCAACGGCGAACACCGCTGCGTCGGAGACCTTCTCGGGCTTCGGAGAGCCTTCCTACCAGGACGACTGGCCGCAGCAGACCGGCTACAAGAGCGGTTACTCGGGCCAGTACGCTCCGGAAGCGGAATCCTCGCAGGCCGCTGACGTGAGTGAGCGGGACCGCGTAGGCTTCGACCGGCCGGGACCGGCCTCCTCCGCCGCCCACCGGATGACCGACGCCGGGCTGCCCCGCCGCGGATCCGCCACGAGCGGTCCGAACGGCGCGGGACGCGTGCAGCAGGAGGCCCCGGCTTCCGCTCCGGAGAGCAACGGCAGCGACTGGCGTTCGGCGAACGACGACCGCTGGCAGCAGGCCTCGCAGCTCCGGAAGCCCAAGGCGGGCGGGGTCACCTCCTCCGGCCTGCCGCGGCGGGTACCCAAGGCCAACCTGGTCGAGGGAGCCGCCGAGAGCACCCCTCAGGGCGGCCCACAGGTCTCCCGCGCCCCGGAGGATGTCCGGGGCAGGCTGAGCAACCTGCGTCGAGGCGTCCAGCGCGGACGCAGCGCAGGCAGTGAAACGAACGGCCAGGGCTTCGGTCCTGACAGCACCTACAACCAGGAGCGTTAGTGTGAGCCCGATGAGCCAGGCGGCACAGAACCTGAACTGGTTGATCACCAACTTCGTGGACAACACCCCGGGGGTGTCCCACACGGTGGTGGTCTCCGCCGACGGACTCCTTCTGGCGATGTCCGAAGGGTTCCCGCGTGACCGTGCCGATCAGCTTGCGGCCGTCGCGTCGGGTCTGACCTCGCTGACCGCGGGTGCCTCGCGCATCTTCGAGGGCGGCAGCGTGAACCAGACGGTTGTGGAGATGGAGCGGGGATTCCTCTTCATCATGTCCATTTCCGATGGTTCGTCGCTCGCGGTCCTCGCGCACCCGGAGGCGGACATCGGTCTCATTGGGTACGAGATGGCCCTTCTTGTGGACCGTGCCGGTACGGTCCTGACGCCCGATCTTCGTGCGGAGCTCCAAGGGAGCCTTCTCAACTAACAGACGGACGGTGCGTATTGGCGTCCCGGGGCCGTAAGGTTTCGGGACGCGGCTCCACAGTGATGGGTGCCAGTGCGCAGTCGGAGGAGGAGAGAAAGTGGCAACACCCCCAGGCGGTTCGTCGGGCAATTGGTCGTACGGTCCTGCCCAGGGCCAGGGCGACGGTTCCCCGAACCGGTACAACTTCCCCTCCACCCCCAGCCAGCGGCGCCAGCAGCCGTACGCGCCCCAGGGTCCCCAGGGCCCCGGTCCGTCGCCGTACGACCAGCCGCAGGCGCCGCGCATCCAGCCTGTGCAGCCGCAGCGCCGCACCCCCGAGGCCGCGCCTGCCGGGGCGTCGAACAACCCTCTGGTGCGGCCGTACGCCATGACGGGCGGCCGCACCAGGCCGCGGTACCAGCTCGCCATCGAGGCACTGGTGCACACCACCGCATCTCCGCACCAGATGCAGGGCCAGTTGCCCGAGCATCAGCGGATCTGCAACCTGTGCCGAGAGATCAAGTCGGTGGCCGAGGTCTCGGCCCTCCTCACGATCCCCCTCGGCGTGGCCAGGATCCTCGTCGCCGACTTGGCGGAGGCGGGACTGGTCGCCATCCATCAGCCCGGCGGCGACGAGAACGCCGGCGGCCAGCCAGACGTGACACTGCTCGAAAGGGTGCTCAGTGGACTTCGCAAGCTCTAGCGGCGGTCCTTCCCGCTCCACCACCTCGGCGAAGATCGTGGTGGCGGGTGGCTTCGGCGTGGGCAAGACCACGTTCGTCGGGGCCGTCTCGGAGATCAACCCGCTGCGTACCGAGGCCGTCATGACGTCTGCTTCGGCAGGCATCGACGACCTCACCCACACCGGGGACAAGACGACCACGACGGTCGCCATGGACTTCGGTCGTATCACCCTGGACCAGGACCTGATCCTGTATCTGTTCGGTACACCCGGCCAGGACCGCTTCTGGTTCATGTGGGACGACCTGGTGCGCGGCGCGATCGGTGCGATCGTGCTGGTGGACACCCGCCGTCTCGCCGACTGCTTCCCCGCGGTCGACTACTTCGAGAACAGCGGCCTGCCCTTCGTGATCGCCCTCAACGGCTTCGACGGCAACCAGCCGTACCAGCCGGACGAGGTCCGCGAGGCGCTGCAGATCGGCCCCGACACCCCGATCATCACCACGGACGCCCGCCACCGCGCGGACGCGAAGTCGGCGCTCATCACTCTCGTGGAGCACGCGTTGATGGCTCGCTTGCGGTAGTGGACCTGCGGCCACCGGGCTGCCTCGGACGGTCGTAGGCCGTCTACGGGTGCTCGGTGGCCGGGTCGCACCCACAGGCGGAGCGGCATATCGATACAGCCCAAGCCCCGCGCCCGTGCAACGACGAAGAAGGGCCCCTCTCTCAAAGAGGGGCCCTTCTTCGTCGTTGAGGCTCAGTGCCAGCTGTGCGGGGCGCGGAAGCCGGGCTCGCGCTCCAGGCGGCGCCAGCCGGCCTTCGCGCGGCCGCGGTGCGCCGGAGTCTCCGTGGACGCACGGGCCGCGGCACGGGCGAGCAGGATCGCCGTGATGGCGGCGACCTCCTCGGGCTCTGCGTGGCCCTTCTCGACGCGGATGTCAGGGAAGTTCATGGCTGTCAGTCTCCGTGAGAGAGGTTTCCGCGGGGGTACCGCGGAGAATCCGCCGGGTTACTGCGGGGGGTTGCCGTGCTTGCGGGAGGGCAGGTCGGCGTGCTTGGTGTGCAGCATCGCCAGGGACCTGATGAGGACCTCACGCGTCTCTGCCGGATCGATGACGTCGTCCACCAGGCCGCGTTCGGCCGCGTAGTAGGGGTGCATGAGCTCGGACTTGTACTCCTTGACCATGCGCGTCCGCATGGCCTCGGGGTCCTCGGCCTCGGCGATCTGGCGCCGGAAGATGACGTTGGCGGCACCTTCGGCGCCCATCACGGCGATCTCGTTGGTGGGCCAGGCGTAGGTGAGGTCGGCACCGATGGACTGGCTGTCCATGACGATGTAGGCACCTCCGTACGCCTTGCGCAGGATCAGCGAAATCCGCGGCACGGTCGCGTTGCAGTACGCGTACAGCAGTTTCGCTCCGTGGCGGATGATTCCGCCGTGCTCCTGGTCGACACCGGGGAGGAACCCCGGCACGTCCAGGAAGGTGACGATCGGGATATTGAAAGCGTCACACATCTGGACAAAGCGCGCAGCTTTTTCGCTCGCCTCGATGTCCAGGACGCCCGCCAGGGTCTGCGGCTGGTTGGCGACGATGCCGACGACCTGGCCGTCGAGGCGGGCCAGCGCGCAGATGATGTTCCGCGCCCAGCGCTCGTGGACCTCCAGGTAGTCGCCGTCGTCGACGATCTCCTCGATGACCTTGGCCATGTCGTACGGGCGGTTGCCGTCCGCCGGGACGAGGTCCAGCAGGACCTCTCCACGGCGGTCCGGGGCGTCCGCGGAGTCCACGCGCGGCGGGTTCTCGCGGTTGTTCTGCGGGAGCATCGACAGCAGGTAGCGCACCTCGGCGATGCAGGTCTCCTCGTCGTCGTACGCGAAGTGGCAGACGCCGCTCGTC